>CAZGVF010000055.1:0-8673 GCA_964528925.1 uncultured Paludibacteraceae bacterium
CAAAAACGAGCACCCACATCGCAATACGCTGGCGGTAACTTTCACCAACAAAGCTACCGACGAAATGAAAAGCCGCATTGTAAACGAGTTGTACAAGCTGTCCACGGGCGCGACGGATTCGTACATGACGAAGTTGATGAAAGACACAAAACTTAGCAATAACGAAATAAAAGAGAAAGCCCAAAAATTCCTCATCGACATACTGCACAACTACAGCGATTTCAACATCAGCACCATCGACCGATTTTTTCAGCAGATAGTGCGCGCTTTTACGCGCGAAATTGGCTATTATGGCAATTTTGGCCTTGAACTCGACACCGATCCAATTCTGGAGCAAGCTATCGGCAACATGCTTTTTGACCTCGATAAAGAGGAAAATAAAGGCACTTTCGATAGTATTCAGCAGATTATAAATTCAAAAATAGACGATGGCAAAAGTTGGCGCATCGATAAGGACCTCAGCGAACTCGGCGGCGAACTTTTCAAAGAAAAATATCTCCAAAACTCCGCTGAACTCGAAGATAAACTTGGAACAGAATTCAACAATTTCTGCACAGCGATTGACAAGATAATCCGCGATTATGAGAAAAAAATGAAGGATTTGTGCGATGAAGCGCGCAGAATAATGGAGGCTAATGGGGTAGAATGGTCTGATTTTTCTGGCGGTTCAAATTCTTTTGCACACTATTTTGTTTACGACTATTTGAAAGGCAAAGAATTTAATCCTTCTCCCACATTCAAAGAAAAAAGAGGCGATGTAAACGATGCTGTAGAAAATTGGTACTCAAAAGGATCATCAAAAAAGAACGAAATAACCAATGCATTTAATGCTGGTTTGCACGATATTACCGTGCAGATGAGCGACAAAAAAGATTACGAACGATATCTCTCGGCCAAACTTGTGAAGGAAAAATTGCCTGTGTTGGGCGTTCTGACCGTCATCAGCAAGTACATCAAGAAGTATTGCGACGAGAAAAATACCATGCTCATAAGCTCCACCAACGATTTTCTGAACCGAATAATCGAGGGCAGCGACACGCCATTTGTCTACGAAAAAGCGGGTGTTTTCTTGGAACATTTCATGCTCGACGAATTTCAGGACACCTCGACGATGCAGTGGAAAAATTTCAAACCTCTGCTCGGAAATAGTGTGGCTGGTGGGCACGACAACCTGATTGTGGGCGACGTGAAACAGTGCATTTACCGTTGGCGAAATTCCGACTGGGAACTGCTTCGAAGTGGCGTAAATAGTGATTTTGATGATTGCGAACCGATACCCCTTAAAGAAAACTGGCGTAGCGCGAAAAACATTGTGCGGTTCAACAACCTGTTTTTCAGCAAAATAGGCAGCCGAATGGACGAAAATCTGCTTCCAGAAGGCGGAGCTGAACGCAATAAAATTGACGAAATTTATGCCGATGTAGAGCAAGTTCCGCAGAAAGATTTTGACGGTTATGTGCAGTTGCAGTTCATCAAAAAATCGGAAAATGATGCGGAGTGTGCCGATTCTGGCGAAGAAGGTGACGGCGATTCACTCGGTACGGATTTTTGCGAGGCTGCACTTGAAAAGACAAACGAAATAGTCGATGCCTTGCTGAAAAAAGGCTATCAAGAACGCCAAATAACCGTGTTGGTGCGCAAAAACGACGAGGCTGCGAAAGTGGCGCGAAGTCTGCTGGAGAATGGCTATCCCGTGGTTTCGAACGAGGCTTTGCAGATTGCCGCGTCGCCTTGCGTGCAGTTACTCACGGGCATTTTGCGTTTCTTTGTGGATCCCAACAACGAAATCAACCGCTTTTTGGTGGAGTCGCGCTACAAAAGTTTGAAAGGCGTGAAATTTGGTTCGTATACAAAAAAGGATTGGAAAGAAGTTGAGCCAGAAGAGCATTGGCTCAAACGCGTGTTTGGCAATGATAAGGCAGAGAAAATTAACTCGCTGAAAAACAAGCCGTTATTCCAATTAATTGAAGCGTTAATTCAACTTTTCGAATTAGCGAATGACGGAAACAGTCGCGTATTTTTGCAGGCATTTCAGGACGAGATTTTCGGTTTCAGCAATAAGTCGGAGGCCGACATCAATGGCTTTCTCGACTATTGGGACGAGTGTAGCGACAAACGCTTCCTTGCCGCTTCCGAAACGCAAAATGCCATTCGAATCATGACCATTCACAAATCGAAAGGTCTTGAGTTTGAGGCAGTTATAATTCCATTCTGCAAGTTTGAGTTCAAACCACAAAATGCCAACAAAACCATTCTTTGGTGCAAAACCGAAGGAAAAGACGAACCATTCTGCAAGTTGCCGATTCTGCCAATTTCTTACAAAAGCGATGTCGAAAAATCGATTTTTAGCAAAGATTACCTCGAAGAGAAGACCAACAACTGCATCGATGCGCTGAATATGGCTTATGTGGCGTTCACGCGTCCGAAAAAAAGCCTGTTTATCATTGCAGAACAGATAGTTAAACCGAAAAAAGGTGATTCTGTACCAGACAAACGCACGAAGATCAAAGGTGATGTCAAAAAGGAACAGATAGTTAAACCGAAAAGAGGCGATTCTGTACTGAAATCGGTGGCGAATATGGTTGAGGATTATTTTGACAAAGGCAAATTTGGGAATTTGAAGGTAGCAAAACGCGAGGACGGCGATGGAACGAAAATTGTAGAAATTGGTGAACTCAGTCCGCTTTCGGAAAAAGAGAGTGAAGGCGGTAATGATTTGCCGTTGACTTACGATACTGTGCCTGTGGACGATCGCTTGCGCCTGCGCTACAAGCCTGACGATGACTGCGAAAGTGCGCAAAAACGCCTCGAAGGTCTGCTGATGCACGACATTCTTGGACAAATCGCCACCGTTGCTGATGTCGACAAGGTGCTGCAACAATTTGAACTCGACGGGCGACTCACGAAAGAAAAAAGTGCTGAAACTGCCGAGCGGTTGCGCAAGTTGCTGTCGAGCGAAAAGCCAAAGGATTGGTTTTCAGGCCGTTACAAAGTGCAGAACGAGACTGAAATCATCACGCCCCAAGGCAAAATATACCGTCCCGACCGTGTGATGATAGACGAAAACGAGCGTCGTGTGGTGGTGGTCGACTACAAATTTGGCGAAAATAGGGAGCCGCGCTACAAATGGCAAGTGGCTAATTATATGCAACTTATCGCTCAAATGGGTTACAAAACCGAAGGCTATATTTGGTACACAACGCTTGGAAAAATTGAGGAAGTGAGGTAGAAATTAGGAGTGAGGAGTTAGGAATTTTTCAATTGATAATTGACAATTGATAATTGATAATTTTCGCGACAAGCGCAATTTTCAAATCTTCAAATCTTCAAATTTTCAAATGAATAATTAGAAATCTAGAAATTAGAAATTAGAAATTAGAAATAAAATAACCATGTTACTTTCAATGACTGGCTACGGCAAGGCTTCTTGCGAATATGCCAACAGAAAAATCACCGTCGAGGTGAAATCGCTCAACAGCAAACAGATGGACATCAACACGCGCATTGCGGCAGTCTATCGCGATAAAGAGCTGGAAATCAGAAACTTAGTGGCGCAACAATTGGAGCGCGGCAAGGTCGATTTCACGCTCACCGTCGAGGAAAAAGGCGCGTCTGGCACGCTCATCAACCAAGCAGTGGTGGCAAATTACTACCAACAACTGCAGCAAGTGGCTGATAATCTGCACATTGCAATGCCTGAAAACATTCTCGACACCATCATGAAACTGCCCGACGCACTGAAAACCGACAACGCCACCACCAGCGACGACGAGTGGCAAGCCGTGCAAAAAGTCGTGTTGGCGGCTCTGGATCAACTCACCGCATTCCGCACGCAGGAAGGTCGCGCGCTGCAGCAGATGTTCGACAAAAAATTGGAACGCATTGGCGCGCTGTTGGCCGAAGTGGAACCGTTCGAGAAGGGCAGAGTGCAGAAAATTCGCGACAACATCGAAAAATCGCTGCAGGACCTTTCGAACGACAAAAAAATCGATATCGACCGCAACCGTTTCGAACAGGAGATGATTTTCTACATCGAAAAACTCGACATAAACGAGGAAAAAGTGCGACTGCGCAATCACTTGAAATACTTTGCAGAGACCATGCAGACCGAGCACGCCGCTGGAAAAAAACTTGGTTTCATCGCACAAGAAATGGGGCGCGAAATAAACACGCTCGGCTCCAAATCGAACCAAAGCGAGATGCAAATAATCGTCGTGAAAATGAAAGACGAATTGGAGCAAATCAAAGAACAAGTGCTTAATGTTTTGTAAATCAGACGATTATGCAAGGTAAAATCGTAATTTTTTGTGCGCCTTCGGGCAGCGGCAAAAGCACTTTGGTGCATTATCTGATAGAAAATTGTCAACAGAAATTCGCCTTTTCCGTTTCGGCCACAAGCCGCAAACCGCGCGGCAAAGAGCAGGACGGTGTGGATTATTTCTTCATTTCGAGTGACGAATTTCGCAAAAAAATCGCTGAAAACGCCTTTGTAGAGTACGAAGAGGTCTATACCAACTGTTTCTACGGCACTTTGCGCAGCGAGGTCGATACCAAACTTGCCACTGGCGCCACCATGCTTTTCGATGTCGATGTGAAGGGCGGATTGAGCATCAAGCGGCAGTATGGCGAGCAGGCGCTAGCCATTTTTGTGCAGCCGCCATCGATCGACGAACTGCGACGCCGCCTGCAACAGCGCGCCACCGATTCGCCCGAAATGATTGAGCAGCGCATTGCCAAAGCCGCATGGGAACTGCAGTTTGCTCCACAATTCGATACGATTGTGGTGAACGACAACCTCGACGAAGCTAAGGCGCAAGTCCTGAAAATTGTTTCTGAATTCATCAAAAAATAGAAAAATGAAAAGATTGGTTTCTGCGGTCAGTGCAATGTTAATTTGCCTGACAATCAGCGCATTAGAAATTCCGAAAGGGACATTTTATTTCGACAATTCACTCACGAATTATTCGCAGGTGAAATTTGTCTATGGCAGCGACACGCGCACCGAGACCTACGTGCGCAGCATGACTCGTGCCGATGGCAATCAGTGGAAAATTACGTTCGACGCGAGCGTTGGTGACCTCTATCGCTACACTTTTGCCGAGACTTTGCTGCCCGACGGACGAATCGACTCCATATTCAGCGATGTGAAAAACTACATCAGCAACACGCTTGGCGAAAAACGCACTGCTACAACCGACGCAGCCATGATTCCAAGCGGCATTTTTGTGCCGTCGTCGAGCGACAACTGGGCGCAAGGCGAGTGGCAAACGTTTGGCGAAACGACCTATTCTGGTACGCTGCCTGTGCTTTTTATCAACACCGATGGCGGCGCTGAAATCACCTCGAAAGAGACCTATGTTTCGGCAACCTATTACCTTGATAATCTGGGACTTGCAGGCTACGAATCGATTGGCTCGGCCGATAGTCCGCTGACGCTCGAAATTCGTGGGCGCGGTAACTACACTTGGAGCGGATTCGACAAAAAGCCGTATCGCTTGAAATTGACCGAAAAACAGTCGCTCATGGGTATGAATTCGAGCAAACATTTTGTGCTTTTGGCGCATGCCGACGACGAATTGGCGTTCTTGCGCAACACGGTCGGTTTTGAATTGAGCCGTCGCTTGGGTATGGCTTGGACGCCCGAACAGCGTCCCGTGGAAGTTGTGCTGAATGGCGATTACATCGGACTTTACATGCTCACCGAGAATATTCGCGTAGCCAAAAAACGCGTGAACATCACCGAGCAGAACGACCTCGCTACCGATGCTGAGGAGATTACTGGCGGCTGGATTATTGAGATCGACAACTACGACACCGATCCGCACGTAACCATTACCGAAGGCAATGGCAACACCATTTGGTTCACCTATAAATCGCCCGAAACGCTCTCGACAGCGCAGAGTGATTACTTGACTGCGCAAATGAACGCCATCAACAGCGCCATTTACGAAAGCGACAAGAGTTCCACCACATGGGAATCGCTGGTTGACCTCGACGAGCTGGTGCGGTTCTACCTTGTGCAGGAAATTTTGGACAATGCCGAGTCGTTCCACGGCAGTTGCTACATGCACAAGCAGCGTGGCGCCGGCGAAAAATGGTTTTTCGGACCCGTTTGGGACTTCGGAAACACCTTCCGTCGCTTGTATAGCGGTAGCACAAATCAATTCTGCTACCTAGATCCGCCATACGGACAGAGTTGGATTGAAGAGATGGCGAAATTCCCTAATTTTCAGACGAAAGTGCGCGAAATTTGGCTGCAATTCAAAGGCAGTCAGTACGGGTCGCTCACGACTTTTATCGACGATTTTTGCGACCAGATAGCCTCTGCGGCCGTTGCCGATTACAAGCGTTGGCCAACTTATGGCACGGTAGATGTGGTGTCGAAAAAGGCTGAATTCAAGAACCTGCTCAACCAGCGTGTTTCGTGGTTGATAGAGCAGTGGGGCGATGCTTCGGCATTGCAAACCGTTGAAAATGAGCCGGTTGCAACGCTTTTCTCGACCGAAAAAGGAGAATTTCAGATTGCTGGCGAACAACCCGTTGCACGATTGGAAATTTTTGATACTGTGGGACAATTGGTGGCGCAATACAGCAATGTGAGTGGCGCAATTGCTTGTCCTTCAGGACTTTACATTGTGCGCATGACTGGCGAAAATGGCGCAACATCGGCACAGAAAATTTTGGTAAAATAGAGTGCAAAAATTGTGACCGACCGTATTTTTCTGATAGGATTTATGGGCTGCGGCAAAAGCACGCTTGGGCGGCTTTTGGCTGATGCCATTGACTATCAATTCGTTGATACTGACCAACTTATCGAGGAAAAATGCGGTTGCAGTGTGGCGCAGATTTTTGCAGAAAAGGGCGAATATGCGTTCCGTCAAATGGAGCGAGAAACGCTCGAAAATCTGGTAAAACAGCAGCGAATTGTGGTCGCCACGGGCGGCGGAATGGCTTGCAGTCAGCAGAATACCGAAACGATGAACGCGGCTGGAACGACCATTTATCTGCAGGCGTCGGCTGAAAATTTGGCAGATTGGCTCAAGGTGGAGCGCAAAAAACGCCCGCTCATCGCCCAGCAGAGCGACGAACAATTGCGACAATATGTTGCCGAAACGCTCACGGAGCGCGAAAAATTCTACTGTCAAGCCACCATCACCATTCAGGTAGATCAAAACTATACGACTGATAATGAGATGGTTAGCAGAATTGTTAGATTATTATAAAAAATTATTATTCATTATTCATTTTTAATTATTTATTGGAATAAGGGATGGAGACTTACGAAAGCACCGTTCATCGTTTGCATGGCACGCAGGCTGAGGCATACGCAAAATTGGCCGATTTGCGCAATTTGGAGCAAATCAGGGAAAAATACAAACAGACGCTGCCACCCGAGCAGTACGAGAAAATCAAGAATTTCACTTGCGACGAGGATTCGTGCAGCGTGAATGTGGCGCCTGTGGGCGATGTTACGCTGCGTATTGTGGAGCGCGAACCGAATAAAACCATCAAGTTTGGCGCCGATAGAATTCCGTTTGCTTTCAATGCGTGGATTCAACTGAAAGAGAATTTGCTTGGCGAAACGCTTGTGAAGGTTACCGTCAAAGCCGATTTGCCGTTTTTTGTCCGCAAAATGGCGGGCGACAAGTTGCAGTATGGTGTCGAGCGCATTGCTCAAACCATCGCTGCGGTGCTGTAAAAACGTCGTTTTCAGAAATTTATAGCAAAAATCTGTGATTTGCCACCGAAAAATGCTATGAATTTGGTCGAAAAGCATCGTTGCGCGGGATTTGTGATCCTGCGCAACGTAACAATTCAACAACTAGAGATCATTTACAACAACTTATCCAGCCTTTGCATGGCTTCGCTGGTGGCAGCGTGGGTGTTGAAGAGCGAGAGGCGGAAATAACCTTCGCCACAATCGCCAAAGCCTACGCCCGGCGTGCCAACCACCTGCGCATTGTTCAGCAGATAGTCGAAAAATTCCCACGAACGCATGCCGTTGGGGCAGCGCATCCAAATGTAGGGCGAGTTCCAACCGCCGCTGTAGGTTATGCCTTTGCGGTCGAGCACTTCGGTTATGGTGCGCGCATTTTGCTTGTAATAAGCTATGTTTTCGTCGGCTTGGCGCAGACCTTCGTCCGACAGCGCCGCCTCCAATCCGCGTTGCTGAGCGTAGGGCGCGCCGTTGTATTTGGTCGATTGGCGTTGCTGCCACATGCGATTCAGACTCAAACCCTCGCGCTCAAGTTCCATCGGCACAAAGGTGTAACCGCTGCGCACGCAGGTGAAACCAGCCGTTTTCGATAGACTGCAAAACTCGATGGCACAAGTGCGCGCCCCTTCAATCTCGAAGATGGAATGTGGTTTGTCGTCGGCAATGAAACGCTCGTAGGCGGCATCGTACAGAATGATGGCACCGCAGTCGTTGGCATAATCGATCCACGCTTTCAGTTGGTCGCGATTGAATGTGGCGCCCGTTGGGTTATTGGGCGAGCAGAGGTAGATCAATCCCGCTGCGAAATCGGGTGGAGTAGGCAGAAAACCATTCTCATCGTTGCAAGCAAGGTAGCGAATATCCTGCCCGTCCATTATCGAAGTGGCTTTGTAGAGCGGATAGACGGGATCGGGAATCAGCACCACATTGCCCGATGCAAACAGGTCGGTGATGTT
>CAZGVF010000056.1:0-4348 GCA_964528925.1 uncultured Paludibacteraceae bacterium
GCAGGCGCAGTTGCTTTGGGAGATTTCGGGAAACGATCTGCCCTACAAATCGTATCTTTTCGGCACGCACCATTTGGTCTCGGTCGATATTCTCGATTCTGTGCCTGGTGTCTATCGGGCGTTCAATGCTAGTCGTGCCGTGGTGGGCGAGGTGGCGGTTGACGATCCCGCGCTAGTGCGCAAAATGACCGATGCCGCTCGCATGCCGAACTACATCACCATGCACGAACTTTTCTCGGATAGCGACTATGTGCTGGTCGATACCACGCTGCAGCGCGTGCTTGGCATGGGCTTGACTGAATTGGCACTGCTGAAACCCGCCATGATTCAAAATCTCTTTCTCTTGGAACTCTATCGTCAGGCAATGCCGCAGCAAGATGGCGATTGGTCGCTCGATTCGTTTTTCCAGCAGGTGGCTGCGCAGAAAAATATCCCTGTCGTTGGGCTGGAGTCGGTCGACGACCAGATAGCGCTGCTCTACAATGCGCAAACGCTTCATCGTCAGGCGTTTTTGTTGGTTGGCGCAGTGCGCGAGGCGAATTCTGTGGTCGACGAGGTGGCGCAACTCAATGCGCTCTACCGCCGTGGCGACCTCGATGGACTTTTGCAACTCTACGAAGCCGACACCACGCAGTACGCGCCCACGCAGCAGGAGCGTTTTGCCTTGCTCGACGAGCGCAATGACGCTTGGGTGCGCCGTTTGCCAAAATTGATGGAGGAGCAACCCTGTTTCATTGCCGTTGGTGCCATGCATTTGGCTGGCGAAAATGGTCTCATCGCCCTATTGAAAAAAGCCGGCTACAAAGTGCGTGCGGTGAAACGGTAGAGATTCCTCAAATTCTTCATTTCCTCTCCAGATCCTTCAGTACCATCTGCAAAATAATCTTTTTGCGGTGGTCGATGAAGGCGCGCTGTTCCTCTTCGCTTTTTTGCAACCAATCGGCATAAATGGGCAGCACAATGAATGTAGAAACGGTGAGCGAAACGATGTTCAGCAGCAAATCGAGCGTCTCTATCGGACGAATGTTGCCCTTGCTCACCTCGCTCTGTACTAGTCGGTCGAATGTGTAGTAAACCGTTTGCCGATGCGCGTTTTCGATGAAGTGGCGACGGATAAATTCGCGCCTCTTGTCGTTGATGATGAGTTCGCTCAAAATGAAAAACGGCAGCCTGCGATTTTCGCATAACATGCTGAAATACTGCGATATAAGCGTGCTGATCAACTCTTTGAAATCGCCATTGTAGGTGTCGCTATACATGTCGGCACTCGACAGCGCAAACTCCATTTTTTTCAGAAAAACTTGCTCAAACAGGTTCTCTTTCGTCCTGAAATAGTAATGCACCAACGCCTGATTGCAGCCCACTTTGCGCGCAATGTCGGTGGTGGATGTGCCTGCCGAACCCTTCTCGATGAAAAGTTCTTCGGCTGCCTTCAATATCTGATCTTCGAGCGAAATTTCTTTATTCATAATGTTCAATTTTGTCGTGTAAAATTAGGCATTTTTCTGTTGATTTTTGCAATTTTCGACCATAAAGTGCAATCGGTTGTAGATGTTTGCCTCCGATGTGCTACTGTCGAAGTCGAGAAAGAGCAGGCTCAACTGCGGATAGACCTGTTTTATGCGCTTTTCGATGCCCTTCGAAATGATGTGGTTGGCAATGCAGCCAAAGGGTTGCAGACTGACCACATTTTGCACGCCGTGTTCGGCCAAATGGCAAATTTCGCCGGGCAAAAACCAACCTTCGCCAAAATCGGCTGCGCCACAAATCACCTGCCGCGACAGTTTTTCGTATTCAAAAATGCTGACGAACGGGCGGTAGAATGGGTGAACGGCGCAAAGTTTATCGCATTTCTTGGCGAAATGTTCCACATATTTGTAGATTAAATCGGTGAGCCACAGCGGCTGTGTTTCGCGTTTAATGTTCAACTGGCGGTTGATGTGGCGGCTGGCGAACGAGGTCGAGAAAAATCCCGAAATAGCCGGCGGAATCACCTCTATGCCTTGCTGCACGAGCCAATCGACCACGCCTTTGTGGCTGAAACTGTTGTATTTCACAAAAATCTCGCCAACCAAACCAATCACTGGCGTCTGCTTTGTAGCATCGGTGATCTCGGCGAACTCTTCTGCCACCAAGCCAAGCGCATCATAAAGTGCCTTTATGTCGCCCCTTTCGATGAACATTTGCCCTACCACAATGAATTTGTCGCGCAGAAATTTTGCATGACCTTCACGATTTTCGCGCACGGCAGTGGCGTAGTAGAGCTTTTCGATGCTATCGGCGTAGAAGAGCGTGGCAATCAGCATTTTAGCAATTTTTTTCCACTGAATGTCGAAACCTGGTTGCGTGTTGTTCAGTCCCGCGCCCGTGGCCAACGAAACCACCGGCACATCGCTGAAACCTGCCGTCACTAACGCATTTTTGATGAGTGCATAGTAGTTGCTGGCGCGACATTGTCCGCCCGTTTGGGTGATTATCACTGCTGTTTCGTCGCGATTGTATTTTCCGCTCTGAAGGGCGTTCACAACGCTGCCGACCACCAGCGTGGCAGGGTAGCAAATGTCGTTGTTGGCGTAGCGCAGACCCGTTTCGGCATCGGACTGATTTGCCAACGGCAGATTTACCAGACGATAGCCAGCTAGTTTGAAAATGGGCGGCAAAAATTCGGAATATCCTTCGGCAAAATAGGGCGCAATGAGCGTGCGGCGGCGGTCGTCGATGTCGAAAATCTTTGTGGTGACGAATGGTCGCTCTGTTTTTTCTTCGTCTTGCGGAATCTCTTTTGCCGATTCTACCAGCGACCGAATGCGCAGCCGCAGCGAGCCAATGCTGTTCACATCGTCAATTTTCAGAATGGTGAGATTTTTGCCGCTTCGGCGCAGAATGGTGCTAACCTCGTCTAAGATGAAGGCATCGGGTCCGCAGCCAAAACTCGTCAGTTCCACAAACTGCAAATTCGGTTTTTCCCATTGCGCAGCAAAATTCGCCGCCTTGAACAGTCTGTTCGGGTACGCCCACTGGCTGAGCGCATTCAGACGACTGAAAATTGCGTCGTCGTCGTTCAGCGCCACGTGCTCGGTTATCACATCGATGCCCATGCTGGCGATGGCTTGCGAAATTTTGTGCTCCACCAGCGGATCGGTGTGATATGGGCGGCCTGCCAACATTATCACCATGCGATTTTCGTCTGTTGCGCGCTGCAAAATCTCTTGATTTCGTTCGGCGAGTTGCGCCAAATAGTCGTCTTGCGCCTTTTGTGCTAGTTTTACGGCTTTTTTTGCCAATTTTTTCTGCACATCGAGCGTTTGCAGATATTCCACGCACGATTTTTCGAGCAAACCTTCGTCGTTGAACGATACCACGGGCGCATCAAGCGGAATGCCGTAGCGCGTCTGCGGATCGATGGCGCTTTTCAGCACATCGCTGTAGCCGCTCACTATCGGACAGTTGAAACAATTTTTTGCGTGCTCGTTTTCGTTGCGCTCGTAGACCACCCACGGGTAGAAAATGCGGTCGATTTTTTGCTTCGCTAAATCCTCCACATGACCATGCATCAATTTCGCCGGAAAGCAGATGTTGTCGGCCATCACACTACGCAATCCGTTTGCGTAGATCTTTGTGGTCGATGGATGCGACAGCACAACTTCGAATCCGCAGGCGGTGAAAAGTGCGTTCCAAAATGGGAAATTTTCGTAAATTCCCAGTCCGCGCGGAATGCCGATTTTGATGTTTCGCTTGGGCGCATCGTCTGCTGGCGTCATTTTTCGACCAAACAGAAGTCGATATTTTTCGGCGAACATATTTGCGCCTTTTCGGGTCGATTCTTTGGCGTTGGAATAGACTTTTTCGCAGTTATTTCCCGAGGCGTAGGTGTGTCCGTTGGCAAAACTGAAGAGTCGCACGTGGCAGTGATTTTCGCAGCCGCTGCACACTTCGTCGCTTGTGGTGTATGCGCTCGATTTTATCAGATTGTTCAGATTCATCGTTTCTCAATTTGATTTTTTGCGTAAAATGCGGCTCCGTACGCGCCCATCAGTTCGGGCAGATCGCAAAACGACACCTTGCAGCCCGTCTGCAGTTCCAGCGCGCGCGCTATCGAATGGTTGCGGAAAGTGCCGCCTTGAACCACAATTTTTTCGCCCAATTCATCGATGTTTTTCAGTTTCAGCACTTTGAAAAGGCAGTTTTTCACCACCGAATAGCTGAATCCCGCGGCAATGTCGGCCACGGCAGCGCCTTCGCGCATGGCTTGTTTCACCTTCGAATTCATGAAAACGGTGCAGCGCGTGCCGAGGTCGTAGGGCTGGCTGGCGGTGATGGCCATCTGCGCAAAATCGCCCACTTCGTA
>CAZGVF010000056.1:4448-8376 GCA_964528925.1 uncultured Paludibacteraceae bacterium
TAACCAGTGGCGCAACTTGCCGTAATGTTCACATTTTCAGCGTTTTCGGCTGTGGCGTGAAGCCGTTGCAGAGCGTCAGAAAAGGTCTTGAAACTGTCGCCATTGTTGTGCCGATAGTCGGTGTAAACCACTTTGCCATCGTCATCGAGCAGGACGATTTTGGTGGTTGTGCTGCCCGAATCAACGCCCAAGAAATAATTTTTCGGCGTGCTTGTGTCGAATTTTGCGCGCGGCACATCGTGTCCCTGCTTATTTTTCAACCATTGATCGTACTCACTTCGCGAAGCGAAAAGTGGCGGCAGACTGTGCGCTATTTTCACGGTTGTGGAGTCAGTTTTTTTCTCTAATTTTTTGAGAAAATCCGACAGTTGCACCGATTTTTTTGCGTGCGTTTTTGCCAACAATGCGCAGCCAATGGCAGGAATCAATTGCGGGTGCTCGGGAACTACGCAATCCGATTGCGTAGTTCCGAAAGCGTTCAGAAAACTCTTTTTCAATTCTGGAAGATAGGCAAATGGTCCGCCGCAGAGAAACACTTTCGGCACAATGTCGCGCCCGCGTGCCAACGATGCCAAAACCTGCATGGCTACGGCGTTGAATACCGATGCGGCTATGTCGGCTCGACTCACGTTGCGCGCGGCAAGGTTCTGAATGTCGGTCTTGGAAAACACTCCGCACCGCGATGCGATGGGGTAGATGGTGGTGGCTTGCGCTGCCAACGTGTTCAGCTCGCTAGTCTCGATGCCCCAGAGCGACGCCGTTTGGTCGATGAATGCGCCTGTGCCGCCTGCGCAACTGCCGTTCATGCGAATGTCGGGCGTTTTGCCTTCGTCGAAAAAGATCATTTTCGAATCCTCGCCGCCCATATCCACAAAGGTGTGCACCTCGGGGTAACGCTGTTTGATGGTCTCGGCGGCTGCCACCACTTCTTGCACAAAACTGAACCCGAGCCGCTCGGCGTAGCCCATGCCCACCGAGCCTGTCAGAACCACATCGAGCGTGCAGTCGCCCAGCGTGTCGTGCAGTTGTTTGGCTGTGGCACAAGCCGCTTGACGAATGTCGGCGTTGTGTCGGCGATAGTCGGAGTGGAGTAGTGTGCCATTTTCGTCGAGAACGGCTATTTTTAGCGTGGTCGAACCAATGTCAACTCCAATGCTGTATCTTTTCATCTTGCTGATAATCAGTAAAATACGATTTAATAAACTTGTTTAATAGTTCTATTTAATAGCCCTATTAAAACGGTGCAAAAATAGTGCTTTTTTATTTATTGGCAAAAAGTGTGTCCAATTTTTCAGAAAAAAATCTACTTTTGCGGCATGATGTACGTTGTGTTGACATTGGTTGGTGTGTTGGCAGGATTTCTGTCCGGCTCGGTTGGATTTGGCGGTGGCATGGTGCTTTTGCCCGTCATCACCTATTTTTGTGGTGTGGAAGTGGCGGTGCCTGTGTCGACCATTGCGCAGTTGCTCAGCAATGTGAGTCGTGTGGGCATGGGCTGGCACGAGGTGAATTGGCGCGAGGTCGGGCGATTCCTCATCTTGGCTGCACCGCTCACGGCGTTGGGTGCACTGGGTTTTGCAAGCATCGATAAGTCGCTGATGACCAAGATTTTGTGCGTCTTTCTGGTGATTTTCGCCATTGTAAAATTGCACGGAAAACTGCATCTTCCAAAAAATCGCACCACCATGCTTATTGGCGGCGGACTTACGGGTTTGATAAATGGTCTGCTGGGCATTTCGGGACCGCTGAGTAGCGCAGTTTTTCTCACGCTCGGACTGTCGCCAGTGGCTTACATTGCCAGCGAAGCCGCTGCTGCAGCCACCATGCACATCATCAAAGCGGTGGTTTATGGGCGACTGCAGTTGCTCGATTGGTCGTCGCTCATCAATGGCGTAATCATTGGCGTGGCGATGATGGTTGGCAATTTCGTAGCCATGCGCCTCATTCGCAACATCGACAAAAAACGCTACCAAAAAATTGTCGCCGCGGTGATGATTGGCATCTCGGTGTGGCTGTTTTTCTCGGTTTAGAAGATAGAACATAGAGCATAGAAGATAGACACAAAAAAACGCCGTCCCAAAATTGGAACAGCGTTTTTATTTTTTCTCCTTTCGGATAGATTAGATTCCGAGGCTCTTGCGGATGGCAGGAACGCGCGCTTCGGCAGCGGCGGTTGCGGCATCGTAGTCTTTTGGAGTCTTCATTTCGGCTGGAATCTCGAAGTAGAATTTGATTTTCGGTTCAGTCCCCGACGGACGAACCGATACTTTCAAACCATCTTCGGTGAAGTATTGCAGCACATTGCTGGTGGCATTCAGCGCCATCTCGATGTCGCTCTCGACCCATTTGCCGTCCTTCAACTCGCGCTGTTTCAGCAGTTGGAAATCTTTGGTTTTGATCACGCGGCTGCCAGCAATCTCGGTGATTGGGTGTTCGCGGAAGTTCACCATCATCTGTTTAATCTCTTCGGCACCCGATTTGCCCGGACGCACCACATTGATGGTCGATTCGCGTTGGAAACCATATTCCATGTAGATGCTGAGCAGATATTCGTAGAGCGACATGCCGTGATCTTTTGCCCAAGCGGCAATTTCGCAAATCAGGCAGATGCTCGAAGGTGAGCATTTGTCGCGCACGGCATCGTAGGGCAGGAAACCGAACGACTCTTCGCCGCCGCCGATATATTTGCGTTTGCCTTCCCATTCGCGAATGCGGTTAGCAATCCATTTGAAGCCCGTGTATTCGTCGGTGAGGGTTACGCCTTCGCGGTCGGCAATTTTGCGAATTAATTCGCTGGTTACAATTGTCTTAACAACATAATGTTCGGGGCGCAGTTTGCCCAGTTTTTTCATGTTGTTGATGATGTAGTGGTGATACATGATGTTGGTTTGGTTGCCGTTGATTATCACCCACTCGTTTTTGTCGTTGCGGCAAACTATGGCAATGCGGTCGGCATCGGGATCGCTCGCTACAACAAGGTCGGCATTCAGTTTTGTGCCAAGATTCATGCCCATGGTCATGGCTTCGGCGTTCTCTGGGTTTGGCGAAACCACTGTGGAGAAGTTGCCGTCGATGACCATCTGTTCTGGCACTACGTGAATGTTTTGGAAACCCCAGCTGCGCAGGCACATTGGCACAATTTGGCGACCAGCACCATGCAGCGGTGTATAGACGATGTTCAGATCTTTTTGGTGATTGATGGCTTCTTGGTCAATCATCACGGTCTTAACGGCCATCATGTAGTCGTAGTCCATTTCGCCGCCGATAATCTGAATCAGATCTTTGTTGGCTTCCCATTTCACGTCTTCCATCTTCACTTTGTTCACTTCGGCAATGATGCCAGCGTCGTGTGGCATAAGCACTTGCGAACCATCTTCCCAATAGGCTTTGTAGCCGTTGTATTCTTTCGGATTGTGCGATGCGGTAACATTCACGCCGCCTTGGCAGCCAAGATGGCGAATGGCGAAGCTCACTTCGGGCGTTGGGCGCAGGCTCTCGAACAAATAAACCTTGATGCCGTTGGCCGAGAAGACAGCCGCTACCGTTTCGGCAAACATGCGACCATTGTTGCGGCAGTCGTGACCGACCACTACGCTCACCTGTTTCACAGGTTTTTTGTAGCCATTTTCGCGTTGCACTTTCAGCAGATAGTTGGCGTAGCCTTGCGTGGCTTGAGCCACAATGTACTTGTTCATGCGGTTGGTGCCAGGGCCCATAATGCCGCGCAATCCGCCAGTGCCAAATTCAAGCGTGCGGTAGAACGACTCGATGAGTTCCGTCTTGTCGTCGGCCTCCATCATGGCGCGCACTTGCGCTTTGGTCTCGTCGTCGTAGTTGCCATCGAGCCAAGTCTGCGCCGTCGCCATCACTTGTTTCAATTCTTCGTTTTCCATAGGATTTCTTTTTAGGGTTATTTTGTTTCTGTTTT
>CAZGVF010000057.1:0-8213 GCA_964528925.1 uncultured Paludibacteraceae bacterium
CTGAATGCACCAACAACATTGGCGAATACCTGGCCATTGTGCATGCTTTGGCGATGATTGACCAAGGGCGACTGCATGCTGCTGCCATCTATTCCGACAGCGTTACGGCGCAGGCGTGGGTGCGACAGCGCAAATGTAAGAGCAAACTGCCGCCCTCGGCTGCCAACGCTTCCGCCTTCGACCTTGTGCGCCGTGCCGATGCATGGCTCGCCGCTCACCCTACGCTGCCCGTCGACATTCTGAAGTGGCGCACCGAGCTCTGGGGCGAAATTCCCGCTGATTTTGGAAGGAAATAATTATTTGGTTGGAAAATTATAAAGTAGATTACGGGCTGTATGAGGTTATTGCTCGTTTTTACCATCTTCTATTTCGTAGGTTTGCCAGATCTGCAGCATTTCTCTTTCGAATTTGCTAAGTCTAGGTGCTGGGGGATTGTTTCCTTTGGCAATGTGGCAGGCTTGGTCAAATTGCCTATGTATTTTGGCGCTGTATTTGTTGATAGTTTCTTTTCTGCCAATCACTACTAATTTTTGTATCAATTCGTTGTATGTCTTGAGGCTCTCTCGTATTTTATTTTTCTCTCCTAGGGGAACTAGTAGTTCGTTTTGATCGATAATGGCATCTATCTGTCTCATTATTTCGAGATTCGATATTATGTCGCTCAAATTTATGCCACATTCGGCAAGATTATCTTTCGCAGCCTCTAAATTCTCCGATGAATTCTGTTCGATAATACTAATTGCGAAAAGTATTGCTTCTTTTTTAGCAGAAACCTTTTTCCACCATTGTACGATATTGGCGTCGCCACCATATAATCGTGCTATTCCTGAAAATTTGTCTATTTTGTCAGCGACGGAATCGAGACACTCTCTTGCTTCTGCAAATTTGCCAACGTATAAGTATTCGCATGCATGTCTAATTTCTTTTTCTACTTCATTGTGATTCTCTATCAGTTCCTCCTTATATGAGTACTTCTTCTTCTTTTGCTTTTGCTCGTGTATTTGCGTTATTTCTTTCTGATTTTTCCGGTCAAAATGTTTTCCGATTTCTGCTGATTTACAACTTGTTACATGATAGCCACCACAATAAGCGCAATAATAGCTTCTGACTGGCGCAACTCCAGTCTCATCTTTTATTTCGTTGGCATTAAATTTTATAAAGTTGTTTGCCTTGGCTTCCGATTCAAATAGCATCTTCGATCTGTGGCAGCCATAGCAGTAAACTTTATTTCTTGTCGGCTTCATCTTTTGATGGTGGTGGGCAAAATTTTTTTACAGACTTTTCTTCCAAAACCTACTCGTGATGTCTGTCATCTCGCCATTGGCAATGTGGTAGAGGCGTTGGTTGGTGGTGGGTTCTTTCAGTGGGCCAAAGGCGGCATCGTAGCGGCCAATCTTCACATAGTCGAACGCCGTGGGGTCGAATTGGTCAGGTAGGGCATCGCAGCCCGAATACCATGCGCTGCGCTTGCCGTAGTCGGTTTTCACCATGCGAGCCAAACGTGCCACCTCGGCTTGGTCGCCATCGCCGCCCATAAAGCAGACGCAGGTGATGGCCGAGCGGTAATCGTCTATCAGCACCGCCAAGCGTTCGGGAGTGAGCTGATCGCCCACATCGCCGCGCAAATGCGGACTATGGCAGCCCGGGCAGCGATTGGGACAAAGGCTCAGGTTGATGGCCAGCGTTACCTCGTCGGGAATTTCCTGAAAGACAATATCGAAACTGACATATTTCAGCATCTACGCTTTCAGTTTATCTGGCGTAGCATAGTAGCGCTTGGCAGCCTCTTTTTGGCGCGCCATCGAGAAGTTGCTCACGCGTTTCATGTAGCCAATCACACGCGTCAAGTAGTCCACGTCGGTGCTGTGGCATTCGGGACATTCGTGCAGATAGCGTTTGTCGATGTGCCCGCACTTGTTGCAGATGGTGTTCGGAATGTTGAACGTGAAGTAGTTGCAACCCTCCTGTGCAGCCACGCGCAGCAGTTGACGATATTGCTCTTTGCTCAGGTGTTCAGCCAAGTTGCAGTGCAGCGCCGAACCGCCCGTCAGGTGTTCGATGTATTTGCGTCCATGAAGACGGAAACGGTCGAGAACGTTCAGTTTGTCGTCTTCTACCACATAGAAATAGCTGTTGTAGCAGTCGCGCGGCACTTGGTAACCATCTTCCTTGTCCCATTTGGCATGTTTCACGCCCACATTTTCGGCAGGAATCATCTCGCAGTTGAACATCACATCTTTCGAGCGATATTGCTTGTTGGCTTTCTCCACAATGCCCAGCACGCCTTGCACAAATTCGGTGTATTTTGGGTTGTCGCTAATCTCAATTCCGAGGAATTCGGCAGCCTCGACCAAACCATTCACACCGATGGTCAAGTATTGACGGCTGATGTTGATGTAGCCAGCGTCGAACAGCGGCAGCATGCCTTTTTCTTGCAGACGGCGCAGATTTTCGTTGTATGCCAACTGCACTTTGTGCATCAGGTCGACTATCTCGGCTAGATACGATTGGTAAGGAATGCCGTTCTTCACAGCGTATTGAATGCAGCGGTTCAGGTTCACGGTAAGCACGCTCTTCGAACCCGTCGAAACGCCACCAGCGCCCAGCGTGTAGCTGAAGCCGTTGTCGGTGATCTCGTTGCGCAGACGGCAGCACGAGGCCAGCGAGTCGGCATTGTCGCTCAGGTAGGTGAAGAACGAGTGACCTTCGGCATACATTTCGGCGGTGAAGTCGCCATACTCTTTGTCTTTCACATCGCCATTTTCGCTGAGCAGCGCCATGGTCTCTACAGGGAAAGTCAGCACGGTCTTGGTGCGCTCTTTGTTGAACCATTTCATGAAGCGTTTTTGCAGCCAGTTGAGCGAATCCCAGTGTGGTTTTTCGCCATTCGGGAAGTAGAAATTGCCAAAAATGCTCTCGAAATAGTAGCGATCGTAGTACGAAATGTTCCAGAACACCGATTGGAAATTGCGTGCGCCAGTAGGTTGGTTTATGCTGTAGACAATCTGTTCGAAGCAGTCGCAAATCACCTTGTCGATGGTGCGCTGTTTTTTGCTCAAATCCACCACTTTGTCGGGGTTCAGATAGTAGTCGTCGCCATATTCAAGCCCGATGAAGTAGTTCATGTACATCAAAAATTCTGGTGTGGCGCAGGCTCCGCTCAGCATGCTCGAAACTATGAACACCATATTTACAAATCCGCCGCAGAACGATTTTAGGTTCGTGGGAGGAGTGCTGTTGCCGCCAATCGACAGGGTGCCGCCAATCAGCCACGGATACATGGTGATGCTGGCGCAGTAGTTGGCCAGGCTGGTTTCGTCGTTTTTGTAGATGAAGTGCGTGTTGAGCAGTTGCAAGTATTTGTCCGACAGTTCTTTGCCAAACATGGCTTTGATGCGGTCGGTGAGCAGACGGCGATTCAGGCGAATGAAGCTCTGTTTTGGCAGTTCGCCGATGAGCGTTGCTATGTTTTTGTTCGTCACGTTGGCGTTGGCGTCGAATTTGCTACCAGTGGCGGCATTGGCGGCTTCGCAATAGTTGGTTAGGAACTCCAGCTTGTCGCGTGTTTCGCGGTCTTCGGCGTGCTGATGGCGGTAGAGCATGTAGGCTTTTGCCACTTGGTAGTAGCCTTCGGTCATCAGTGCCACCTCCACTTGGTTCTGAATCTCTTCCACGCTGATGCTATCGGTGATGCGCAGATGACCCAAAATGCCTGTCATAATCTCTTGTGTAGCGAAACTTCCCGCAGCCAAAAACGAGCGTGCAATGGCATTTTTTATCTTATCGATAGAGAAGATTTCGCGCTTTCCGTCGCGCTTGACGATGTAGTTTTCCATAATTTTTGGTATGTTTTTTTTGTTCTGGTTATTGCAAAAGAGGGTAAAATAATGACCTCAATTTTCTTGGTACGATGCTTTTTCATTTTTTGTGACGAAAAGCAACGCAAAAAAACGAAGGCTTGCGATAAAATGGCGCGTTCCGATATGTCGAACGACCTCGGCAAAGGTACGCAACAAATTTATTTTGGCAAGATGTTTGCAACAAAAGTTATTAACAAGTCGACAAAAAATTGTCTATTCCGCACCAGTTGGCTATTCGCCGAAAAAAGTGTAATTTTGCAATTTAGTCGCAAGCCGTAAGATACAAGTCGCAAGAAATGGAACTGCAATTGATTGTGGTCGCTGCGGCTCGATAAACTCACTGTCCCCAATCTGAAATTTGAAATCTGAAATGAATAACATCTCCGAAAAACAAGCAAATCTCGACAATCGCTACATGCGCATGGCTCGCATTTGGGCGGAAAATTCGTACTGCCAACGTCGCCAAGTGGGCGCACTTTTGGTGAAGGACAAAATGATAATCTCCGACGGCTACAACGGCACGCCATCGGGCTTCGAGAATAACTGCGAAAACGACGAAGGTCTGTCGAAACCTTACGTGCTGCATGCCGAAGCCAACGCCATCACCAAGGTGGCACGCTCGAGCAACAGTAGCGATGGCGCCACGCTCTACGTAACCGCCTCGCCTTGCATCGAATGCGCCAAACTGATAATTCAAGCGGGCATAAAACGTGTGGTCTATGGCGAAAAATATCGTCTGGTCGATGGCATCGAACTGCTCGAACGCGCTGGCATAGAACTTGTCTTCGCACCCGACAAAAAATAGTTCGAAAAGTTTCTAATTGTTTGTCGCGCTTTGCGCTGTTTAATTGGAAATTGGGTAATTAAGAAATTGGATAATTTAGGAAAATGAAAAAAGCAATAATCCCTCTCATCGTCGCCATCGCGTTGGCCGTTGGCATCATAGTGGGCAATCTGTTTGCCGTGCGTAGCGGTGCGCCTGCCGCGTGGCAAAATTATCAGCAGACCGACAATAAAATAACTGATATGCTCTCGCTCATCGATCGGGTGTATGTCGATTCGGTGCAGTCCGATAGCCTTGTGGAGTTGGTGATGCCGCTCATCGTGCGCCAACTCGATCCGCATTCGGCCTACATTCCTGCGTCCGATCTGGTGGCGGTGAACGAAGAGTTAGCCGGCAGTTTTGGCGGCATTGGCGTGCAATTTTCGTTGCAAAACGATACCATTCATGTGGTCGAAGTTATTGCTGGCGGACCGTCGGAGCGCGCTGGCTTGCAGGCTGGCGACCGCATTGTGGAGGTGAACGATTCGGCTTTTGTTGGCTCGTCGCTTACCAACGAGCGCGTGATGAAACGCTTGCGTGGACCAAAAAATACGCAGATAAAACTCGGTATTGTGCGCACTGGCGCGCCCGACGTGCTGCATTTCGACATCATTCGTGGCGATATTCCGTCGATTAGCGTCTACGGACCGTGCATGGTCGCGCCGAAAATCGGCTACATCAATGTGAGCAAGTTTGGCGCCGACACCTATTGGGAATTCCTGACGGCACTTTCGGCACTCCACAAAAAAAATGCTCAGGCGGTGATTGTCGATCTGCGTGGCAATTCGGGCGGCTACCTCGATGCGGCCACCAACATGCTCAACGAATTTCTTGCGAAAAACGATCTTTTGGTCTATGTCGAGGGCAAAGCCTATCCGCGCGAAAGCACCTACGCCAACGGCAATGGCACATTCACCAATATGAAAATTGCAGTTTTGGTCGATGAATTTTCGGCATCGGCGTCCGAGATTTTTGCGGGTGCCATTCAGGACAACGACCGCGGCATCATCATCGGGCGGCGCACTTTTGGCAAAGGATTGGTGCAAAATCAGATGCAATTTGCCGATGGCTCGGCGCTGCGACTCACCGTGGCGCGCTACTATACGCCGTCGGGACGCTGCATTCAGAAACCCTACGAACGCGGAAAAATTGAAAATTACGAAGAGGATATGCTCAATCGCTATCTGCATGGCGAAATGTTCTCGCAAGATAGCATTCACCAAAACGATACGGTGGCTTATCACACCAAAAAAGGTCGCACCGTGTATGGCGGCGGCGGCATCATGCCCGATATTTTTGTGGCGCGCGACACCACGGGCTATTCGCCATATTTTGCGGCACTTGCTAATGGCGGACACATCTATCAGTTTGCGCTGCAATACACCGAGCAGCACCGCGAGACATTGAAGAAATTTGGCGATTGGCAGTCGCTGGCGAAACATCTCGATCAGCAAAAAGTGTACGACCAACTTGTGGCGGCAGCTGCTGCGAAAGGTATCACGGGCAGCGACAAGGACAAATCCATTTCGCAAAAATCCATTCAGCAAAATCTCTACTCGTACATCATTCGCAATGTGCTTGGCGACATCGATTTCTATTCGTACGCAGCCACATTCGACACAACCGTTTTGCGCGCCGTGGAAGAGCTGAAGAAAAATTAGGGATTAGGAATTAGGAGTGAGGAATCTTTCAATTGATAATTGACAATTGATAATTGACAATTAGGCGGTTCGACAGGCTCACCGCCCCACAATCTTCAAATCTTCAAATTTTCAAATGAAGAATAGGAATTTCCCTCACAGACCATCTGTCATGCGTTAAACTTATCAACTCATCAACTTGTAAACTCATCAACTAAAAAATGCTATTAAACATCGTTTTACTCATCGTAGGATTTGTGGTGCTGGTGCTTGGCGCCGATTGGCTAGTAGATGGCGCATCGGGCTTGGCCAAACGCATGAATGTGCCAGATCTTGTCATTGGCTTGACCATCGTGGCTTTTGGCACTTCTGCGCCCGAATTGGTGGTGAATATTGTCTCGTCCATCGAAGGTTCGAGCCAGATTGCGCTCACCAACATTCTTGGCAGCAACATCATCAATGTGCTGATAATTCTTGGCGTTTCCGCTACCATTTACCCGATTGCGTCGCAGCGTAGTTCGCGCCGTTTCGACATTCCAATGAGCATTCTCGCAGGTTTGTCTATTCTCGTGCTCGGCACGGAATGTTTCGGTTTGATGGGCAGCGATTGGGTGGTTTCTCGCCTCGATGGCATCATTCTGCTCTGCATTTTTGCGCTGTTCATGTATCACTCGGTGCGTGAGGCTAAGCGCGGACAAAATGCTAGCGGCGACGAGTATAAACCGATGAAAATCTGGAAAGCCATCACGCTCATTCTTGTCGGCATCGGCTTTTTGGTTGGCGGCGGCGAACTGATAGTGCGCGCTGCGGTGGCTATTGCCGAGGCGTGGGGTGTACCTGAAGCCGTGGTGGGCGTTACCATTGTAGCACTCGGCACATCTCTGCCCGAGTTGGCGACATCGGCTGTGGCAGCGTTCAAACATAACTCCGATTTGGCCATCGGCAATGTCATTGGCAGCAACATTTTTAATGTGTTCTTCGTGCTTGGCGTCAGTGCGGTCATTCGTCCACTGCCTGCCTACAACCATCTGTTGGTCGATTCGGCTTGTGCGGCTGGCTGTTGTGCGCTGGTTTGGCTCTTTGTCTGCACCAACAAACGCCACGAAATCAAACGCTGGCAGGGCGTGCTGCTGCTCGCTTGCTATGCGGTCTATCTGGTGTGGCTGCTGGGAACGTTGTAGCGAAGTTTCAAGTTACAGGTTTCAGGTTAAAAGTTTTGCCGAACCGCACAGAATCTATGCTCCCTGATCTAAAAACATACATCGAAACTGCCATTCTTCCGCTCTACGAGGGGTTTGATCGCGGGCACAATCGTGAGCATGTGGAGCGTGTGATAGCCGAAAGTCTTGCGCTGGCGGCCGACTACGATGTCGATCTCGACAAGGTCTATACCATTGCCGCCTACCACGATGTTGGCATGCCGCGTGGGCGCGAGTTGCACCACATCTATTCTGCCGAGATTCTTCTGAACGATGCCAATTTGCGTCGTTGGTTTTCGGAGGCTGATTTGCGCCTAATGGCCGATGCCATCGAGGATCATCGCGCATCGGGAAAGAATGAACCGCGCACCATCTACGGGCGCATTGTGGCGGAGGCCGACCGCGATATCGATCCTGAACTCATCTTGCGGCGCACGTTGCGTTTCTCGTTGCGCCAACAGCCCGACGCTGCGGCAGAGTGGCACATTCAGCGCGCCATCGATCATCTGCACGAGAAATATGCCGAAGGCGGCTACATGCGTCTATGGCTCCACAGCGCGCGAAACGAACAAGGGCTTGCTGCCCTGCGCACCCTCATCGCCAACCCCGAAAAACTCCGCACCACGCTGGCGCAACTGCTGGCGGAAGAGCGATGAAATCCCAAATTCATCCACAAAAAAAGTAGGAACAC
>CAZGVF010000058.1:0-3443 GCA_964528925.1 uncultured Paludibacteraceae bacterium
TTTATTCTCGTAAACAGATCGAACAACGCCTGATTGGCAGTGCGTTCTTGGTGTTGCGCGCGCGTTGTGGCAAAAACATAACGCTGCGCTGCGACACCATTTGGCGTAGCCACGGCAATCCACACTGTGCCAAGCGGTTTTTCATCGCTGCCGCCCGTAGGACCAGCAATGCCCGTTGTCGCCACAGCATAATCAGCAGCAAGCCGTTGACGGCAGCCAGCCGCCATCTCGCAAGCGGTCTGTTCGCTCACTGCGCCAAACTGTTCGAGCGTAGATTCACGCACACCTAACAAATTCATTTTCAACTCGTTAGAATAGCTCACTACACCACCTTTGTAGTACTGCGATGCGCCAGCCACCTCGGTGATACGGTGCGCCAATGTGCCGCCAGTGCAACTTTCGGCCGTGGCTAGCGTTGCGCCGTGCTGCAAAAGCATTTTTCCGACAACCGACGCCAATGTTTCATCATCGTAACCATAGACAAATTCCGGAATGATGGCGACAAGTTTTGCCACTTCGGCGTCCATTTGTGCCTGCAAATCGACATGATTTGCGCCATGAGCCGACAAGCGCAACCGCACTTTTCCAGCATCTGGCAGGTAGGCAAGACGGAAATTCTCGGGCAACGCATCTTCCCAAGCGGCAATGCGTTCGGCAAGAAACGATTCGCCCAATCCGCAAGTGAGAATGGTCTTGTGCAAGATGGCTTCGCGCCCCATGCGCTGCGACAATCGCGGCAGCACGTAGGTTGTCATCAGCCAGCGCATTTCGTGTGGTACACCGGGCAACGACACCACCACGTGACCGTCACGCTCGAACCACATGCCGGGCGCTGTTCCAACACGATTGAGCAACGCTTCGCAACAATCGGGCACCATACCTTGCTGCTTGTTCACTTCGGAAAATGGCAATCCGCGCTTGGCAAAATAGTCGCGCACATTGTCGTACGACGGCTGATCAACCACCAAATTTGCACCAAAATGTCGGCAAAGCGCCTCTTTGGTAATGTCGTCTTTAGTAGGACCAAGTCCGCCCGTAATCAACACCACATCGGCTTTTTCGGTTTCACAAAGCGTGCGCTCGATGTCGGCCAAATCGTCGGCAATGGTGATGATGCGCTGCACATGCACATCGTGCTGCTCAAGCTCGGCGGCCATCCACGAGGCGTTGGTGTTCACCACCTGCCCAATGAGCAATTCGTCGCCAATGTTTATTAGAACTGCGTTCATTATTAAAATTCCAAATTTCAAATTTCAGATTAGTAGCAAGTCGCAAGATATGAGTCGCAAGAATTGGTCAGTGCGACGGAGAATGGGAAGAAAAAAATTCTTAATTCTAAATTCATAATTCTTAATTGACTCCACTACTAACTACTAACTTCTCACTGCTAACTTTTAACTGCGGTACACTTGTTTCACGCCTTTGATGGCGCGGATTTTTCGAATGAGTTGTTCGAGTTGCGCCACCTCTTTCACCATCACAGTGATGTTGCCTTCGAACAGGCCATCGTGCGAATCGACCGAGATGGAGCGCATATTCACATTGCTCTCTTTGGTGATGACCGAGGTGATGTTCGTCACAATGCCGATGTCGTCTTTGCCAATTATTCGCAGCGTGATAGGATATTCGCCGCCAGCATTTTTTTCGCCACTCCAGCGCGCATTTACTATGCGATAACCGAATTTTTCGATCATCTGCGGCGCATTCGGGCAGTTTTTTCGGTGAATTTTTATACCATTATTGATGGTCACAAAGCCAAAAATATCGTCGCCATAGATCGGGTTGCAGCATTTTGCCAACGTGTAGTCCACATTTTTCAGATTACGATCGATCACCAACGCATCGCCCTGCGACGAAATGCGTTGCAACTCAGTTTCAGCCACAAATCCGCCTGCCGAATGTTGCGGAATTTCAGGTTCTGCCTCGGGTTCGACCAACTTATCGCGCAGCGTGAGCACATTCACTTTGCCGTTGTGAATGGCCACATAAAACTCGGTGAGCGTCTTGTAGCCCATCTTTTTCGCCAGCCGCGTGATGTCGCCATCGGGCACATCCATCTTCCAGTTTTTGAGTCTGCGCAACAGGATTTCGCGCCCGTCGTTAGCCTCTTTATGCTCAATTTCTTTAATGCATTGACGAATTTTGAGTCGCGCTTTCGAGGTTACAACGTAGTTTATCCACTCCGCCTTGGGCGTCTGGTTTGGCGATGTCAAAACCGAGATTTGATCGCCATTTTGCAGCACATATTTGAACGACACATGCCTTTCGTTCACCACCGCGCCCACGCAATGCGAGCCGATGTTGGTATGAATATGAAACGCGAAATCGAGCACCGTAGCGCCTTTCGGCAGATTGTGCAGGTCGCCTTTTGGCGTGAAGACGAACACATCATCATCGTAAAGTTGCATTTTGAACTCGTTGATGACTTCGCTATCGGTGGCATCGGTGGAACTCTCGAGCACCTCGCGCAAGTTGGCGAGCCACTCGTCCATTTTGGCAGAATCGCTCTTTATGCCCTTGTATTTCCAATGCGCCGCCACACCTTTTTCGGCCACTTCGTCCATGCGCTTGGTGCGAATTTGCACCTCCACCCATTTGCCCTCGGGACCCATCACGGTAACGTGCAGACTTTCATAACCATTTGGTTTCGGTGCCGAAATCCAGTCGCGCAGACGGTTGGTGTTGTACGAATACATGTTCGTCACCACCGAAAATGCCTGCCAGCAAGCCGCTTTTTCGCGCTCTTCAGGACAATCGATTATCACGCGAATGGCAAACAGATCGTACACTTTTTCGAAAGGCACTTGCTGTTTGCGCATCTTGTTCCAAATGCTGTGAATGGATTTTGTGCGCCCTTTTATGCTGAAAGTCAGCCCTTGCGCCTCCAATTCGCGCCGCACAGGTTCGATGAAACGCTCGATGTAAGCGTCGCGCGAGCGTTTGGTCTCGTTCAGTTTTCGCGCAATCTCTTTGTAGATGTCGTACGAAGTGTATTTCAGCGAGAGATCCTCGAGTTCCGTCTTGATGGCGTAAAGTCCCATGCGGTGCGCCAACGGAGCGTAGAGATACGATGCCTCGCGAGCAATTTTTTGCTGTTCATCGGGCGAATAAATGTCCAAATGGCGCATTGTGCCAAGCCGCTCCACAATCATTATCATCACCACGCGCACATCTTCGGCAAACGAGATGAGCAGTTTGCGGAAATTTTCAGTCTCGATGGCCACATTACGCTCGTAGAGGGCGTAGGCTTTTTGCAATCCGCGCACAATGGTAGTAGTCGGTTCGCCATAGCGCACTGCAATCTCGTCCATGCTGATGCTTTCCGACTTCAGAAGCGCATAAAGCACCACCGCACTGATGCCATGGTGACCAAGCGAAATCTCGCGATGCGCCAAAAATGCGGTTTGCAGACTGCGATCGAGTTGTTCGGGCAACAATTTTCC
>CAZGVF010000058.1:3543-8160 GCA_964528925.1 uncultured Paludibacteraceae bacterium
CGTCCAACAGCGTCGTAAATGCGCACTTCGGCATCGGTTGGCAAACCTATAATCTGCACGCCAGCCTCGCAGCGCACAGCCGCAAGCGACGACGTTTCAGACGCATTATACAGCGTGGCTGTCTTCTGGCTCGCCATAATCATGATTACCAAATCGCCCCCAACATTCGGGATCGTGAGCGTATTGCCCTCGTAAGTGTAACCAACGTTGGCAACGAGCGTCCGCTCCACGCCGCAAGTTTTCATGCTGATGACAAATTCATCGGCCGATTTTATTTCGTGGCCTTCGTTTGGCACAACTGGCAAAACAAGCGTTTCGCCTCGCGCGATAGAGTCTGGCACAGTTGGTTCTACACAATTTTCGGAGTAAAATTCAACGCCAAACTTTTGCGCCGTATCGCAGTACATAAATTTGAAAGTTATGTTGCCATCGCTTTCGGCAATATCGTTAAGCGGAAAGTCGGCAAATGGCACGAAAGTGGTTACATTTTTCGTTCCAGGGAATGAATTTGCAGCGCTATAACCCGTTTTAGAGCCATCGGCGCGCACAATGGTGTAACGAATACTGCTGACGTTCACTTGGTTATTTGCCCAACTTGTCGAATTGTATCTCAAGCGCATCACTACCAAACCATGACCAGGCAAATAGGCATCCCAACCCGTTTTTTGACGATTTTCGAGATAATAGATGGTGTCGCTGGAATAGGCAGTGCGCGTTTCGCCATCATTCGTTATTTTGGCGCAATCGGAAAAATCTGGCTGCAGCACCACATCTTCAGCGGTATTCAGCAGACGCGGTTCAACCCAACCAAGCCAATAACGCTCGTAGGCAGAATAATTCGGCGGCGTAATGCCATTGTTGTTGTACATGCCAACATCCATCACGTCCCAATACTTTGGCGTTTGAGCGGAATAATTCGAAGTGCCTGTGCTGTAAATATCGGGCAGGCCGAGCGCATGACTAAACTCGTGACATGATGTGCCAACACCAGCGCGCAAGTTACCCGCACGTAACTCAGGACTCGCAACAAACTCGTTGATAATTTTGCCATCGTAATATGGGCAATTGACAGTATTACCATTGATATACTGCGTATAATTTTCGGCGCAGCCATAATAATAAATTGCAGTTACCAAATCCCAATTCTTGGGCCAAACGGTAGTAGATGTTCCTCCATTGGCCTCGCCAAGACCAGCGTAAAGCACATACACGCAATCGACCTGTCCATCATCATTTGAATCGTATTTCGAAAAATCTGCGCCACCCTCTTCTGCCAACCTGCAAGCGTCGATTATCAAATCGCCGATGCGCGTGTCGGATATCGTCGAAGAATTTGAGCCATAATACGCTTGATTGTTCGGCAGTGTGTATGGTCCAACGACATCGAATTCAGGTTTATATTGCCCGTTCGATTGGTCGATGAAATACTTGCGAACGGACCCCTCCGACCCTGCGTAGTGATACTCTTCGCCATTGAACATGCTATCGATGGCCGCTTGCGTGTTTTCAGCCGAAAAAGCCACATCGCTATAGTTCACCATTATCACTAGATTCTTCGTTGGGAAGCATCTTTTATTAACCTGTTTTGGTCTGATATTCTGGCGATTACGCAAATTTTCGAGCAATTTTTCGCCATCTTGCACGCGGCATTTTTTCTCGAATTGCTTTTCAACACTCGAGCGAAATTTTGCATTGCGCGCCTTCACACCAATGGTGCGAATGGCCTGCTCCTGCTCTGCAAAGTATGCGTATTCGTACTCGCTATTTTCGTTCTGAACAACCAACAAGCCATCATCGGTCGTGGTGTACGAGCCAAACTCATCACCATGCAAGCAAATCTGCAATTCCGTGCCATCGGGCTGCAAAACAGTGCGCGGCGTTGGATCGGCTGGTGCAGCCAAAAGTGCAGACGAAAATAGTGTCGCAGCAAGTACAAAAATCGATTTTTTCAATGATATTTTCATGGCCTATAAAGTTTTTCGTTCTTTTTCATTCGCTCGAGATAGCGTTCGTCGCAGCGCGTGCGTTTGTCGGCATTGCGCGCCACACGACGGCTCGCCACCACTTCGCCCTTGCAGTTCACTTTTGCGTAGCAATAGAATCCGCGCACATTTTCGCAAACCACAAATCCATCGCAAGTTTTGGTGAAATGATGCCACTCATCGCCAACCAAACGAATGGTGAGCGTGTCACCATCGGGCTGCACAAAATCGATAGGATACGGAGCCGCTGGCACGCGCGCTGGAGCATTTTGTGCCGATAGATTCAGCGCAAAAATCGCTGCAAACAATATGAAAATCAAGCGTTTCACTCTTCTTCAATAAGTTTTGTGTCTTCGTCAACAAGGTTCGAGGGCAACTGTTTGTTGGTGTTTGCGCCCAAATCTTTCACACGATTGGCCGTTACCAACAGATTTCCACGACCGTCTTTCAGTTTTCCAAACGCATCGTCGTAGGCTCTGTCGGCCGCATCGAGATTGCGTTTTATCTTCTGAAAATCCTCGACAAAGCCAACCAATTTATCGTAGAGAAGTCCGCTCACACGGGCAATTTCTTTCGCATTTTTGTTCTGTTCGGCTTGCTTCCAAACGCACGACACCGTGCGCAGCGTGGCCAGCAGCGTCGATGGACTGACAATGACTATATGCTTTTGCCAAGCGAATGCAAACAGCTCCTTATCCGCCTCGATGGCAACCGCAACCGTCGCCTCTATCGGCACAAACATCATCACAAAATCGGGCGCGTTCATGCCAATCAGGTTCGGATAATTCTTGTCGGCCAACTCCGTCACGTGCTTTTTCATCGAAGACAAATGCTCCTTCAACGCAGCCTTTTTCACCTCTTCGTCTTCGGCCTCAACCCAACGTTCATACGCCACAAGCGACACCTTCGAGTCGATGATAATGTGCTTATTATCAGGCATTTTCACCACCACATCGGGACGGCTGTTCGCGCCATCATCGCTTTTGCTCACCTCTTCGCGCTCGTACTCGCGCCCGCGATGCAAACCCGACATTTCAAGTATGCGCTCCAAAACCATCTCGCCCCAATTTCCCTGTTTTTTCACATCGCCTTTCAGGGCTTTGGTCAGGTTGTTGGCCTCGTCGCTGATGCGCGCATTTTGTTCGGTGAGTATTTTCAGCTGTTCGCGCAAGCCCGCTTTTTCGCGCGATTCGATGTCGTAAGCCGACTTCACTTGCGCCTTAAAATCGTTGATTTTTTCGCCCAGCGGATTGAGCAGCGCACCAATATCTTTTTTACTCGATTCCGAAAGCTCGTCGGCGCGCGCCTTCAGCACACGGTTTGCAATGTTTTCGAACTCTGCCGTGAGCGTCTTTTGCAACTCTGCCGTCTCACGCTTTTGCGCCTCGAGTGCCGTGTTCGCATTACCAAGATTGGCCTCAGTTTTCGCCAATTCAGCCGTCTTTTCCGACAATGAACTGCGCACTTGAGCCAATTCGGCTGACAATTTGGCAGTCTCGTCTTCCTTGGCCTGCAATTGCGCTTTTGCCGCAGCCACGCCATTTCCACGCACAAAATATGCCACCACAAAACCCACGGCGCAAGCAACCACGCACAATATTATGACTAAAACAACACTCATTTTCCCGTTAAAATAAATAATAAATAGTAAATAATGAATAATAAATGCAGATTTTTTAATCGAAAAGCGTTGGACTATCTTGGTCGAGTTGGCGCAGTGCGGTGCGAATGACGGCCTCGCGCACAAATCCCGACACATTTTTCACGCCGTAACGCTGCACATAGAAGTCGATCACGCGTTTCTCGTTGTCGTTCAACAAAAATGCCAACCTGTGTTTGCGCAGTTGTTTCGGGCGTCTCGACGATGGAGTCAATGTCATAGCGGGTGCAGCGGTATTTTTTTTCTTTTTCATCGCAATATAATATGGTGTGTTCAAAACATTTACAATCAGCAAAAATACAATTTTTTCTCGAAAAATCACCCATTTTTCGGCAGAAAGCAGATTTTTTTGTAATTTTGGCGGAGAAATTTGCGGTTCGACACGCTCACCGCCCAATCTGAAATTCTAAAGGTATGGCTGAACACAACGATTTTGGTAAAGAAGGCGAATTGCGCGCTCAGGCCTATTTGCGCGACAAGGGCTACACGCTGCTCGACTGCAATTGGCGCAGCGGCAAAAACGAACTCGACATTGTTGCCGAAAAAGATGGCATGCTGGTGGTGGTCGAAGTGAAATCGCGCTCCACCGAGTTTTTCGAGCATCCCAAAGATGCCATCACGCCAGCCAAAATTCGGCGCACGGTTCAGGCGGCGCACGACTACATTTTGGCGCACAATCTCGACATGGAAGTGCGTTTCGATGTGGTTGGAGTGGTGCCACACGGCATGGATTATGCCATAGAACACATTGAAGATGCCTTTTTGCCGCCAGTGAACTAACAGATAATCAGGCAATTACGATTTTATGAAAAAAAAGTGCCAAAATTTTTGTTGCATCAGAAAAAATAGCGTAACTTTGCACCGCAAATCGGAAGCGATTTAAGCACTGCTTCATTAGCTCAGTTGGTTAGAGCACCTGACTGTTAATCAGGGGGTCCTAGGTTCAAGTCCTCGATGGAGCGCCACTGAAAATCA
>CAZGVF010000059.1:0-2096 GCA_964528925.1 uncultured Paludibacteraceae bacterium
CTAACTATATCACCACCTTCGCGCTCTCGATTTTGCCACCGAGCGGCGGGGCGAGTTTGGTGAGGGCAACAGTTACGCCTTCGAGCGTCGGAAAGGCAGCTAGCAACGCCTGTTTTATGCGAAAAGCCACATGCTCAATCAGATTCGAAGGCTGCTCCATTTCGCGCTTAACTAGTTGATACACAGCCTCGTAGTTAATCGTATCGCTCAGTTGGTCGCTGCGGCAGGCGGCATCGAGGTCGAGCGTCAATTCCACCGACACACGATAGGTGCAGCCAATTTTGCGCTCCTCGGCGTAGCAGCCATGAAAAGCGTAAAATTCCATATTTTCGAGAATGATTTTTGCCATAAAAATCAAGTTTTAGTGCTATAAAACAAACAAGTTCTCCCCGAGAGAAGAACCTGCCTGCTTTTTATCTCTATGAGTGTTTAGTCTGTGAGTTTCTGGAAATCGTCGAGCGAAATCTCTTTATTATCGAGTTTCACAGCGGCTTTGATAGCGTCGAGAACTTTCAACTCGAATGCGCGCTCGGCCAGACGGCTCATGGTTTTGTTGTCCTTTTTCATGTTGTCGATGTAGGTCTTCAGCATGTCGTCAGGCACATTTGCAATGCCATATTGCGCCCACTGCATGCGAGCAAATTTGGTTGCGAGATCGTCGACGTCGGCCTCTTCGACTTTGATTCCGTCTTTCGTGGCGATTTTGCCTTTGATGAGTTGCCATTTCAGGTCGTCGAGCATCTGACCAAAACTTTCGTCGAGCGATTGGCTATTGATGTCTTTGTGAGTAGCCAGAACCCAGCGTTTCAGGAATGCTTCGGGGAAGACCACACCGTCCAATTTCTTGATGAGCGTGTTGCGAGCGTCTATTCCAAAACGATAGTCGCTGTCGGGCGTGTACGATTTTTTCAGATCGTCGGCCACTTTTGCGCGGAATGCGGCAGCGTCTTTAATCTCGTCGTTCGGGTAGATTTTTTTGAAGAGATCCTCGTTCAGTTCGGCATCTTTGTGGCGTTTAACCTCGGTGATGGTGGCAGTGAAATCGGCAGTGATGTCTTTTGCCTCATCGCGTGCAATGTGCAGGAACGAAGCGACTTCGTAGTCGTTGTTCATGGCTTTTTGCGGATTGAAAGTAACCACATCGCCTGCTTTGCGACCAACGAAAAGTGCTTTCTGATCGGCATCTTTCAGGTGCGCTGGCGACAAAATTTCGCCTTCAACTTTGCGCTCTTCGTTGCCAACTTCTACAGCGTCGATTTTCACAATATCGTTCTCTTCGACGGCAGAATCGACCACAACAAATTCGCCATTCTGTCTAGCAATCTGTTTCAACTGATTTTCGACCTGTTCGTCGCTGAGTTTGATATCGTAGTAAACGATTTTGTCTTTTTTGGTGAGATTGATGTCGAATTCAGGAGCCAAAGCCACATCGAAAACGAATTTCAGCGGCTCTTCCGAATCGAAATCGATGACGGGCTGCTCGGTCTCGTTTGGCAGCGGATCGCCCAGCACATCGAGGTTTTCTTTCTTGATATAGTCGTAGAGTTGCTCGCCCAAAAGTTCGTTCACCTGTTCGGCGGTGACAGCTTTGCCATACATTTTTTTGATCATGCCCATTGGCACCATGCCCGGACGGAAGCCCGGAATGTTGGCCTTGCGGCGATACTCTTTCAGTTTTTTCTCTACTCGTTCGGCGTAATCGTCTTTAGCCACCGTAATGGTGATGACGGCGTTTACGGCATCGGTGTTTTTTAGTTCGACATTCATATTTTTGTCTGATTATTTATGATCTAAAATTCGGACTGCAAAGGTACGATTTTTTTCGCGAAAAACAAGTCCATTTTCTTGAAAATTACCAATTTGCGCTATGGCACGGGATCGTAGCCACTTCCGCCCCACGGATTGCAGCGCAAAATGCGTTTTGTAGCGAGCCAAAGTCCCTTCAGCGGACCGTATTTTCGCAACGCTTCGATGGCATACTGCGAGCAAGTGGGCGTGAACCGACAGGCTGGCGGAAAATGTGGCGAAATGGCAAGTTGATAGAACCTGATCGGCCAGATGAGCAGTTTTGTAAAGAAAAATTTCAAAAAAGTTGA
>CAZGVF010000059.1:2196-4171 GCA_964528925.1 uncultured Paludibacteraceae bacterium
AAAATTATTTGAAGATTGCGGGCGGTGAGCCTGTCGAACCGCCGAATTATCAATTGTCAATTATCAATTGTCAATTGACTACATAATTTTTCAATGGCTGTAATCATCTGTTTTTCGACGCTTTCGAAGGTGGGCGGCGCGGGACTGATGCTGACAAAGGCGATGTGAAGGGTCAGATTTTTCTGATTGAGTGCCTCCACAAGCGGCATTTGATGCAGTCGGTAGGCTTCGCGCAACAGGCGTTTCACTCGATTGCGATCCACCGCATGCCGATAGAGCCGTTTGCGCGCCACCGTAAGCACCTGCACAGGCCATTCGTCGTCGGTTTGGCGCGGCGTGGTGCGATAGACCACACGAAAAGGGAACGCCATAAACTTCTGCCCTTCGGCAAAGAGCGTGTCGATGGCGTTTTGGCTTTTCAAATGTTGTCGTTTATCGAAAGTAAGGCGCATTATTTGCGTTTGTTGCTCTCTTTCAGGAAGGCGTCGAGTGCCATGGTGATGGAGGTATATTGCGCCGTTGGACCTGCTTCCAAGTCGAGGCGCAGCCCAGCAGCACGCGCGGCAGCAGCCGTTCCAGCACCAAGACAACCGATTTGCATTTCGCCCTGTTCAAAATTGGGGAAATTCTTTTGCAGCGCGCTGATGCCTTGCGGACTGAAGAAGAGCATCATGTCGTAGTCGAGCGTCTCGTCGGGACCGAAATCGTTGCTCACGGTGCGATACATCATGCCAACGCTGTGCTTAATGTCCATCGAATCCATCCAATCGGAGATTTCGTTGTTGTGATCGGCCGAGAGAACGACCAAGAAATTCAGCTCTTTGTGGCGCAAAATCACGGGAAACATATCGCGCACAAGGTTGGTGGTGCCGTAATGCACTTTGCGTTTGCGGTAGTCGATGTATTTGTGCAGATAGTTTGCCACCTTTTCCGACACGCAAAAATACTGCATATCCATGCTGATTTTGGTGCGCGTTTCGTTGGCCAAGCGGAAAAAGTGATCGACTGCGTGGCGCGATGTGAAAACTACAGCGTTGTGGTCGCCAATGTTGACTTTTTGTTGACGAAATTCGATCGCTGAAATGGGGTCGACCTTAATAAATGGCCGGAAATCAATGGTTACATTGTATTTTTCAGCGATGTCGAAATAGGGCGATTTTTCGCTTTCAGGCTTCGGCTGCGAAACCAATATCTTTTTGATTTTCAAGGTGTTGTGAGTTTAATTTAACACATTTGCCATGAGAGATTTCACCACATTTCCGAGTAGTAAAATGGGCAAAATTTCAAGGGTGCAAAGGTACAAAATTAAATAACACACAGTACCTATTCCGCTAAAAAAAAGTTGTAAACACTTGATTGTTAGCACCACACCGCCTATTCCCATGGCTGCAAAACCGATGTAGAAAAGCACCACGAAAACATTTTGCGGAGCGTAGACCATGCCCACCACAACGGGAAAAATTATCAGCCCAACCATGATGAACACGGCGAAAAATGCGCGAATGAGTTGCTGCATCTCGCGACTTTTGTCGGCGCAATAACCCGCCAACTTCAGCAAAAGCCACTGCACAAGCATCCACGCCAGCACCACTGCGGTGAAAATGAACGGCAACCACGCGCTACGCATCGGCACAAACGGCAGCTGACAGCGATAGTTGTAGGCTAGCGCAAGAAACAACCCGTACGACACCACCGAAAACACCGTCAGCAGCAGCGTCGCCACCATGGCATTGTCGCCATCGGCATCGGCATACGACACGCGTTGCTTATTTTGGAAAAAGTAGTGAATGGTCTCGGTATGGAACGAGCCAACGAAGCGCATTGCCACTATCAGCACCACAAAAAGTACCAACAGCGTAATGCCCACCGCAGGCGAATCGGACCACGAGGCCGCACGTAATATTTCTGGGAAATCAGTCATTTTGTGGTTGACGAGTTGATAAGTTGACGAGTTGATAAGTTTAACGCTTTAGTG
>CAZGVF010000059.1:4271-8033 GCA_964528925.1 uncultured Paludibacteraceae bacterium
ATGTAGAGCATGCCATCGGTTACGGTTGGGTAGACGAAACCTTGCTGCGCTGCCTCCACGCTGTTGATGCCAACATAGACATAGTCGTACGACGATGGCACTTCGGGCAGTTCGAGTTTTTGGCTTGTCAAAATGAGCAGATCGCCCACTTGCAGCGTGACGGTGCTGCCGCCAGCCACGCTCGTGCCGCCACCAAGATAATCGTACCAAGTGCCAGCGGGAATAGTTGCAGTTTGCGCAGCGGTAGCCGAGAAATTGCCCACTACATACACATCGCTGCCCCACTGAATGGAGCGAACAGATTTGCCCGAGCCAATAGAAACGGCCGTTGGATTGCCTTCGAACACCGAATTGAGCAGTTGCGTGCGCAGACGAATGAGTTGCGCCACCTGCTGATAGGCCTGCATGTGCGGTCCTTCCTTGAAATAACCGTGCGACTCAGGGCGCGGTTTGGTGCCAGTTTTTGTGCTTTCGTCGACCGATGGCGTGAGTTTATAATTGCCACTATCGTCATTGCCAAACGCCCCATTGATGTTTTGATATTTCGAGAAATCGTAGCCAAGTTCGTCATACTGATAGAACATGTGCGAACCATTGAGCAACACATTGAAAGCAATATTCAGCGGCACGCGATGGCAGCGAATGGTTTCGTCGGTTTTCATTGCGCCGTTGCCATACTGTTTGGCTTTGAAGAAGTTGCGCTCCTCGTCGTGGCTGTTGCAGTAGGTTACATAGCCGTCGCCTTTGTTGGCACTGTTGGCATCGAGTCCATCGCCATCTTTGAGCCAGCCCATGGCGGTTTGACTGTAGGCATTGTTCAGCCCGCTACCGCCAGCCCAGCACATCATGCCTTGGTTCACGAGCGTGGCTGCGGTTGGATTGCTGCCCCAGTATTCTTGAATGAAATAGGCATCGCTCGAGGTAGCTTTCACCGTAGAATTATATTCCGAAAGATTTGCGCCAAGCGAGTTGCAGTTTGCTCCACAAAAGCCGTGCGCCAAGTCCATGCGGTAGCCATCGATTTTGTACTCGGTGAGCCAGTATTGCAGCGCACGCTTAAACATGGTTTTGGCAGGTTCGAAATCGTGGTTCCAATCCTCGTAAACATTGTCGCTGTGAGGCGCTGTAACATTGAACCACGGATTGTACTTCAAATCATCGCCATAGGGATAGAGTTTGTTCATTGGGTTCAGTCCAGTGGCGTGGTTGAACACCATATCCAATATCACCGCAATGCCGCGTTTGTGGCACTCGTCGATGAGCGTTTTCAGGTCGTTTTCGCTGCCGTAGGCCTTATCGGGCGCAAAATAGTGGTTCGGACTGTAGCCCCAGTTGTAGTTACCGTCGAATTCGGTTATCGGCATCAATTCGAGGGCGTTTATTCCAAGATTTTCGAGATAATCCAAGCGGTCTATCACACCTTTGTACGAGCGATCGGGTGTGAAATCATAGACCCACATTTCGTAGATTATAAGGTTATCTTTGTTGGGGCGTTTGAAATTGAGTGTGGCATCGCTCCAAGCAAATTTTGGCTTATTGGTCTGAATAACAGACACATAACCATCGGCTTTCGAAGGATATTCGCGCAGCGTTGGGTCAACTGTTCTCGGCTCGTATTGATCATTGGGATGAAGCACTTTTTCGGCATACAGGTCGTCGATGCGCACCACTTCGCCATCGTCGCGCACCACCACGTATTGATAAGCGTACTCTTGGCGCGGCGTCAAGCCATCAATTTCAATCCAGAAATAGTTGCCATCGCGTTTCATCTGATATTCGTTCGACACCGTCCAATCGTTGAAATCGCCCACGACAAACACATTTTGCGCTGGCGCAGTCTTGCTGGCGGCGTAGGTGCAGAGCGTAACTTTGGTGGAATCGTCGGCGTCGTAGTAGTGACCATTGTCGATGCCGCTTGGGCGCGTGGCCGTGACGGCAGTGGTTGGAACGGTGGTCGATGCGCTATCGGCGGCCGTTTCGGTAGCCGTTTGAGCGACAAGCACAAATTTGTAATCGCCCGTGTTCGAGAGCGTGGTGGTGTAGGTCATTTGCGTGCCAGTGGCTGTCTTCACCGTTGTGCCGTTTTGCGTGAGTGTGAGCGTGGCACTGCTGGTGGCGTTGCAAGTGAGCGTTACCGAAGTGCCTTTCGAGCTGATTTCGCTAAGTGAATGGTCGATTTTGGCCGACAAACCCGCTTCGGCAAGTTCCACAAAGATGTCGCCGCCGCTAGCCGTTTTGCCCTCTTTCGTGCCGTTAGGACCATCGTTGAAGACGAATGCCATCTTCAGAATTTCCTCCGATTCGGGGCAGCCGTAAAAGTCGTTGATGTTGCTGATATTCAGCACCCAATTCGAGCCATCTTTGGTCATTTTGTATTTGGTGTCGCTGCCACGCCAAGTTGCGGTGGCATATTTCCAGTCGCTGCTGCTCGCGCTTTTGACGGTTATCAAGCCAGTGTGAGCATAGCAAGCGGTGGCGCCAGCCATGCCTTTGTTACCCTCGGCAGGATTGAAAATCACTTTTATCGCACCAGAATAACCTTTTTGGATGATGGCTGGTTCGGTGGTAACCTGCGCATTCAGCGCAACTACTGCAGCAAACACAAATGCCGCGATGGAAAGAAGTTTTTTCATGGGAAGAAAAGATTTCTGGTTAGTATCAAGTCGCAAGATATGAGTCGCAAGAATTGTGCAATACAATTGAGAATGATTTCAAAAAATGTTTTTGACAACCATTCATTTCCAATCGTAGTTGCAGTGTCCAAACACTTTATAGACTTTCAACTTTATGAACTTTACAAACTTTATACACTTTCAACTTTTAACTTTTGAACTTAATGTGCGCCTTTTTACAGATGCGCTGAATGGCGAAACGCCCCGTCACAACGGCATTCGGCAGACCTCCTGGCGGTTGCAGCCACTGTCCTGCCAGAACCAGATTGTGAATGTGCGGGAATGTGCCGCGACTGGTTTGTTTTTCGGCAAATGGCGTGAGAATGAAACTCATGTACGCGCCTTTGTAAGCTCCACAAAAACGATTGTAAGTCATTGGCGTAACCACATCGAGAATGGTAATTTTGCCCGCCATGGCTGGGAAACGCGTCTCGAGTCGCTGCTTCACCTCCTCGGCAATGCGCATTTTTTCGGCTTTGTAGGCTGCACGATCGGTTTTGTAGAGATTTTCCCAATAGTCAAAATCGTTCTCATATTGCACCAAAAGCGTCTGCAGCAGCGATTTCCCTTCGGGCGCAAACGATGGCTCGTAGTCGAAATTTTTCACCAAAATGTTATTCTCCGCCACGCCATTCACCATGTATGGTTCGCAATCGAAAGTGATGGTGGTGCTGGGCATTCCGTGGTCGGCATCGACACCAAAAAAGCAGTTGAGCGTGCTGTAGAGCGGGTGTTCTTTGTGCCGATGATAGTGGTTGATGAAGAATTTGTCCATCAATCCGTGACCGATCAGTCGGCTGAAGGTGATGTGCGTGTCGCAAGCGCAAATGATGTAATCGCCCGTGGCTGTGTCGCCATTTTTGAAATGCACACACCGAGCGCGACCGAGCGAAATATCGATTTTTTCGGCTTCGTGGTTGGTGAAGATTTTTCCGCCAAGCGATTCGTAGCGCGCCTTCATGTGTTCTATCATACCAAACGAGCCACCGCGCGGCAGTGCGCCATTGCCATCGCAGAAAGTGCCGAAGACATAGAGCAGCGACGACACATTGTACGATTTTGGCATGTATGTGGTGATGAGTTTGCGAAT
>CAZGVF010000060.1:0-7929 GCA_964528925.1 uncultured Paludibacteraceae bacterium
ACAATATAAACACCATCTTTTCGACGATAAGCATAATTGCCAACTGCAGTAAGTATCATCAAGAATGAAGGAGCATTCATCTTTTTCGTATCAATTTTTTCGGACAATGACAACAAATTTTTTACGCCATCTTCAATAAGTGTATCACCACCAAGTTTTATTTCGACAAGTCCATATTTTCCATTACGAAGATGCACCACAGCGTCGCACTCCAAACCATTTTTATCGCGATAGTGAAAAACCTGTCCATCTAACGCTCCAGCAAAAACTCTCAAATCGCGCACACAGAGCGTTTCGAAAAACAGCCCCATCGTGTTCAAATCGGCAAGCAAATCTTTTGGACCCAGCCCAAGCACAGCAGTGCCAATAGAAGGATCAATAAAATAGCGCGTATTGGCAGTGCGAACAGCAGTTTTTGATCGCAAATTTGGATTCCACGCTTCAGCATCTTCAATAACAAAAATTTTACGCAGTGCCTCAATATACGTACCAACCGTGCGATCGCTAATCTCGCTCTCCGCATTGGTAGTCATATCGGCAATTATCGTACCTATTGTTGCCTGCGCGCCTTGATGACGAGCATAGGAACGGAGCAACTGACGCACAGTCGAGGCATTTCGATTAACGCCATCGACCCGCGACACATCTTTTTTTATCACTGCATCAACATAATCGAACGCCTGCTCTAATGCAACATCACCTTCAAGATTGCAAGCAAACGGCCAACCGCCACGACAAATAAGGTAGGCAATATCGTCTATTTTCAGCGTATTTATTGCAGCGATTTGTTCTGGCTGTTCAAAAAGATCGTTCAAACTTACCGCACCATTCGATTCCCCCGACTCAAACAAACTCATTGGACGCATGGTCAACCACGTGAAACGACCAGTTCCTGTGTGATGAATATCTTTCTCACTTGCAGGAACGGCAGAACCTGTAAGTATAAACTGCCCCACTCCGCCACGATGATCGACTTCGTAACGAATCGTGTCCCAAAGTTTTGGGGCTAATTGCCATTCATCAATCAAACGGGGTGCATCTCCTTCAAGCAATACCAATGGCGAAATTTCAGCCAACTGCAAGTTCGATTTCATCGACGAAGGGTCATCCATATACAAGATGCTTTTTGCCTGCTGTTCGGCGGTTGTGGTTTTTCCACACCACTTCGGTCCTTCGATAAGCACAGCACCCTTGCTTTTTAGCTTTTTCGCCAATACTCTATCTGCGATTCTTTGTTTGTATTGTTCATTCATTTTTGTCACGTATTTTATCGCTGCAAAGATAATACTTTTCTCCTGAATAACAATGCTTTTCAAAATTCATTTACGCAGTTGACCGATTTTTATTTACGCAGTTGGCGTATTTTCATTTACGCAGTTGGCTTAAAATCACTTACGCAGTTGGCGATTTTTTAGTTAAACATCTAAAATAAAAAGCAATAAACACAAAAAAAGATCCGCATAACTCATCAGAGTTACACGGATTTTCTATTTGCGTTTCTCGGAAGGAGAATTACTTCACTTCTTCGAAATCGGCATCTTGCACATCGTCGTTGCTAGCCTTACCGCCCTGCTGCTGCGTGGCGTTGAAGTCAGAACCAGCCTGCTGACCGCCTTGCTGTTGAGCGTTGGTAGCATTGTACATCTGCTCGCTGGCAGCGTGAAATGCAACGTTCAAAGCCTCCATAGCGCGATCGATTCCAGCAACATCTTGCGCCTTGTGAGCCGCCTTCAAATCCTCGAGAGCCTTTTCGATAGGCGCTTTCTTATCGGCAGGAATCTTGTCGCCCAACTCTTTCAGCTGCTTTTCGGTTTGGAAAATCATGCTGTCAGCTTGGTTCAATTTGTCGACGCGCTCACGCTCTTTCTTGTCGGCATCGGCATTGGCTTCAGCCTCGGCTTTCATGCGTTTGATCTCGTCCTCGCTCAAGCCGCTCGACGCTTCGATACGAATGGTCTGCTCTTTGCCCGTAGCTTTATCTTTGGCCGAAACTTTCAGAATGCCGTTTGCATCGATATCGAAAGTAACTTCGATTTGCGGAACGCCACGCGGAGCAGCGGGTATGCCATCGAGGTTGAACATGCCAATCTGTTTGTTCTGGCTTGCCATTGGGCGCTCGCCTTGCAGCACGTTGATTTGTACCGAAGGTTGATTGTCGCTCGCCGTGGAGAACACTTCCGATTTCTTGGTAGGAATAGTAGTGTTGGCGTCGATCAACTTGGTCATCACGCCGCCCATGGTCTCGATACCAAGGCTCAGAGGCGTAACATCGAGCAGCAGCACATCTTTCACTTCGCCCGTGAGAACACCGCCTTGAATGGCTGCGCCGATGGCCACAACTTCGTCGGGGTTAACGCCTTTCGATGGAACCTTTCCGAAGAATTTCTCAACCAAAGTTTGAATGGCAGGAATACGCGTTGAGCCGCCTACGAGGATCACCTCATCGATATCCGATTTGCTCAAGCCAGCAGCGTTCAAAGCGTTTTCGCAAGGAACCAGACAAGCCTGAATCAGATGATCGCACAATTGCTCAAATTTGGCACGGGTCAAAGTCTTAACCAAGTGTTTCGGCGTGTTGTTCACCGTGGTGATATATGGCAAGTTGATTTCGGTAGAAGTAGAGCTCGAAAGTTCGATCTTCGCCTTTTCAGCAGCCTCTTTCAAGCGTTGTTGAGCCATTGGATCTTGCAGCAGATCGACGCCCTCTTCGTTTTTGAATTCGTCGGCCAACCATTTGATTATTTCGTGATCGAAGTCATCGCCACCAAGGTGCGTATCGCCATTGGTCGATTTTACTTCGAAAACGCCATCGCCAAGTTCAAGAATTGAGATATCGAACGTGCCGCCACCAAGGTCGAACACGGCGATTTTCATATTTTTGTTCGATTTGTCGAGACCATAGGCCAATGCAGCAGCCGTTGGCTCGTTCACAATACGACGAACTTTCAGACCAGCAATTTCGCCCGCCTCTTTGGTGGCCTGGCGTTGTGCATCGCTAAAATAGGCTGGCACGGTGATTACGGCTTCGGTAACCTCTTGTCCCAGATAATCCTCGGCAGTTTTCTTCATTTTTTGAAGAATCATAGCCGAAATCTCTTGTGGCGTGTAGAGGCGTCCGTCGATGTCGACGCGAGCGGTGTTGTTGTCGCCACGCACCACTTTGTAAGGCACGCGTTCAATCTCTTTGGTCACGCGGTCGTAGGTTTCGCCCATGAAACGCTTGATGGAGTAGATTGTTTTGTGCGGATTTGTAATTGCTTGACGCTTAGCAGGATCGCCCACTTTGCGTTCGCCACCATCGATGAATGCTACTACCGAAGGCGTTGTGCGTTTGCCTTCGCTGTTTGCTATCACGACTGGCTCATTACCTTCGAGCACTGCCACACACGAGTTGGTCGTACCCAAGTCAATACCAATAATTTTTCCCATAGTTGTATGATTTTTTTTGTTAATAATCGAGTTTTCATTCGCATTCGCTTGCGCAAATACACTTTTGCCAAAGCAAACCCCGTGCCAGAGCATTTTTGAGCAAACAGACTGACATTTTGGCAGATTTTGGATAGAATAAAGACAAAGGAGTAAAGACAAATGACGAGTCGGTGCAAAAAATTCCGCTGAAATGTTTGTCATTTTCAAAAAAAGTCGTACATTTGCAAAGGTTTCACTATCAAAACAGATCCAATATGGACATTTTCTTGGTTGTACTATTCATGCTACTTGGCGTGATTTTTCTGCTGCTCGAACTGTTTATCATTCCCGGCGTGAGCATTGGCGGCATTGCAGGCATTTTGTTTGTTGTGGCATCGGTTTGCTACGCTTTCATAACACTCGGAGCAACGGTCGGTTTCATTACATTATTATGCGGTGTAGCGGCCATGGGCATTGCCATCTGGATTTTTATGCGTTCGCGCACGCTCGATCGCATGTCGCTCAATGCCGAGGTTACAAGCACTGTTGATGCGCCAAAAGACACGCAAGTGAGCGTCGGTCAGCGCGGTGTTTCCATTTCGCGCCTCGCACCCATCGGCACTGCTCGTTTCGATGACAAAACGCTCGAGGTGAAATCGCTCGACGGACTTATCGACCCCAACACCGAAGTGGAAGTGGCAGAGGTGAATGGCGAGACGATTGCAGTCAGAAAAATTAGGAATTAGGAGTGAGGATTTTTTTCAATTGATAATTGATAATTGACAATTGATAATTGATAATTATGCGGTTCGACAAGCTCACCGCGCACAATTTTCAAATCTTCAAATTTTCTCCCCCTTTATAAACTTTCAAACTTTACAAACTTTATAAACTTTTTTACCATGGGTCTTACACTTTCAATTTTGCTTGGAGTGGTCATTCTGATCCTCCTTGGCATCTTTTTGTACTATGTGCCGTTCCTGCTGTGGCTTTCGGCACGTGTTTCGGGCGTGAGCATTTCGCTCGTGCAACTTTTCTTGATGCGCATTCGTAAAGTGCCGCCATCAATCATCGTAAATGCCATGATAGAGGCACACAAAGCGGGTTTGGTGAGCATTCGCCGCGATGACCTTGAGGCGCACTATCTGGCGGGCGGACATGTGGCTCGCGTGGTGCATGCGCTGGTTTCGGCTAGCAAAGCCAACATCGACCTGTCGTTCAAAATGGCTACTGCCATCGACCTTGCAGGGCGCGATGTGGACGAGGCCGTGAAAATGTCGGTCAACCCCAAAGTGATCGATACGCCAGTGGTTTCGTCGGTGGCGAAGGACGGCATTCAACTTTTGGCGAAAGCGCGCGTTACCGTTCGTGCCAACATCAAACAGTTGGTGGGCGGCGCAGGCGAAGAGACCGTGTTGGCGCGCGTTGGCGAAGGCATCGTGTCGAGCATCGGTTCTAGCGAAACGCACAAAATGGTGTTGGAAAATCCTGATTCCATCTCGAAACTTGTGCTGAGCAAAGGTCTTGACGCAGGCACAGCGTTCGAAATTCTGTCAATCGACATTGCCGATGTTGACGTAGGCAAAAACATTGGCGCAAATCTGCAAATGGACCAAGCCGAGGCCGATAAAAACATTGCGCAAGCACGTGCCGAAGAGCGTCGCGCCATGGCCGTGGCATTGGAACAAGAGATGAAAGCCAAAGCGCAAGAGGCGCGCGCCAAAGTGATCGAGGCCGAAGCCGAAGTGCCCAAAGCAATGGCCGAAGCCTTCCGCAGCGGCAATCTAGGCATAATGGACTACTACCGCATGAAAAACATCGAGGCTGACACACAAATGCGCGAAGCCATTGGCAAACCAGCCGCCACCGCCAAAGCACAGAAAAAAGAGAAGTAAATAATCATCTAATTGTTTAATTTTCAATTATTTAATTAGACGATGACTGTTGACGATGACGATGACCAACGATAATCAACACCAACTGCAAAAAGTTGTGGATACCACTAATTTGAAATTAGAATTTTTGCGATAAGCGAGTGCAGAGCCAAACTTGTTTAGGCTATGCCGAGCGAAGCAAAAATCAAATGAAATTTGAAATTAGAAATATTATCGCTGTCCTAATTTCACTCGGAAATTATCAATTGTCAATTATCAATTAGCATGAATCTTCTGATTTTAGCCATCACAACGCTGCTTAGCAGTTGGCAGTTTGCTTTTGAGCAGACCGACCACCAGATGCCAGCCGCAGCCGACAAGGCGTGGGAGCAAGTTACCATTCCGCACGATTGGGCGATTTATGGTCCGTTCGACCGCCAAAACGACCTGCAAAATGTTGCCGTTTGGCAAAATGGCGAGACGCGACCATCGCTCAAAACGGGGCGCACAGGCGGACTGCCCTACATGCGCTCGGCGTGGTACAAAACTACGATTGACGCAGCAAAAATCGACACCACCGAGGAGGTCTACACGCTCGTGTTCGATGGCGCCATGTCGGAGGCTGAAGTCTATGTGAACGGCGCGAAAGTCTATTTTTGGCCGTATGGTTACAATGCTTTTCACTGCAACATTACACCATATTTAATAGCAGGGAAAAATCTCGTCGCTGTTCGCCTGCAAAATCGCGAGCAGAGCAGCCGTTGGTATCCTGGCGCTGGACTCTACAGAAATGTGCATCTTGTGCATTCGCATCGCGTGCATGTGCCTGTGTGGGGCGTGCATGTGCAAACACCGTACGTTACCGAGCAGATGGCTTCAGTGAATCTGAAAACGACTGTTGACGCTGCCATTGGCAAACATATCACACTGATTACAAGCATTTTAGAAAAATCAACTGGAAAAATTGTCGATTCGCTCACTTCGGAATACGATGTACGCCACGCATTGCCGCTGGAGCAGAATTTCACGCTGAAAAATCCCGCACTTTGGTCGCCCGAAAGTCCAACGCTCTACGCAGCACAAACCATCGTAAAGGCCGATGGCGAGGCGGTCGACACGGTACAAACGACCTTCGGCATTCGATCGATTCAGATTGTGCCAAACGTTGGATTTCTGCTGAACGGCAAGGTGCGTAAATTCCAAGGCGTCTGCCTGCACCACGACCTCGGTCCGCTTGGCGCGGCAGTCAATCGGCAAGCCATTTTGCGCCAACTCCTGCTGCTGCGCGATATGGGCTGCGACGCCGTACGCACATCGCACAACATGCCCGCACCAGAACTCATCGAGCTGTGCGATTCGCTCGGTTTCATGGTGATGTGCGAACCGTTCGACGAGTGGGATTGGGGCAAATGCGAGAATGGTTATCATCGCTTTTTCAACGAATGGGCCGAGCGCGACATGGTGAACATGCTACACCATTTCCGCAACAATCCGAGCATCGTGATGTGGTCGGTGGGCAACGAAGTGCCAACGCAATGTTCGCCCGATGGCTATCGCGTAGCAAAAATGCTGCAAGACATCTGCCAACGCGAAGATGGCACGCGCCCCGTAACCGCAGGCATGGATCAGGTGAGTTGCGTGCTCGAAAATGGGTTCGCCAGCATTCTGCAAGTGGTTGGGCTCAACTACCGCGACTATCGCTACGAAGAGGCTTACCAACGCACGCCACAACGGCTTGTGCTGGGTTCTGAGACGGCATCGACCGTATCGTCGCGCGGCGTCTATCTGCTGCCTGCCCTACCCGACAACACCAGCACCATCACCGATCAAAATCACCCGAACGGCAACAGCAAAACCAACCAATGCTCAAGTTACGACCTGCAATACTGCCCGTGGAGCAACCTACCCGACGAGGATTTTCGCCTGCAAGACGACTATCCGTGGACCATCGGACAATTTGTCTGGACTGGTTTCGACTACCTTGGCGAGCCGTCGCCCTACGACACCGACGCTTGGCCGAGCCACTCGTCGTATTTCGGAATAATCGATTTGGCGGGCATTCCGAAGGACAGATTTTATCTCTACCGCTCACAATGGAACAAAAACGACCCAACGCTGCACATTTTGCCGCATTGGAACTGGCAGGCAGGCGACACGCTGCCCGTGATGGTCTACACGGATGAAAACGAGGCAGAACTTTTTCTGAATGGCAAAAGTCTTGGCAAACGCCATAAATTCAGCGAGCAAGAGGGTGAACAGGCCGCTGCTGCTGGCGACGCACTGGCTCTGCAACGCCGCTATCGCCTGATTTGGGACAGCATTCCGTACGAGGCGGGCGAGCTGAAAGTGGTTACTGCGCACGCAAGCACCGCCATTCGCACCGCTGGCCAACCGCACCACATCGAATTGATCGAGGAACTTTTGCCACAAGACGATCTGCATTTTGTGCGCGTCCGCATTGTCGACAAAAACGGTGAGCTCTGCCCCACTGCCGACAATTTGGTACAATTTTCAACCAAAGGCGATGGACATTTCGTTGCCGCAGCCAATGGCGACGCCACCAACCTCGACCTATTTCACGAGCCAAAACATCATGCATTTTCGGGCGAATTAACCGTGATAATCGAAGGCGACTGCACACTTTCGG
>CAZGVF010000061.1:0-7715 GCA_964528925.1 uncultured Paludibacteraceae bacterium
CCGCTCATTTTGGCGTCGGTGTAGGTCATTTTGCCAGAGCAAAAAGCCAATTCTATGCGCATTTCGTTGCTCACGGAATCGAGGTAGACATGCTGCCGCACGCTCTGCAGCGTGTACGATGTGCCGTCGAACTGCAGCGAGCCGCCATTCGAGAATTTTGCAGTCTTTTTACACGCTATCAGGCTGATTATCAGCAAAATAACAAACGGAATATGTCGAAAAAGTTGTTTCATTTTTATCTCAAAATTTTGATGGCAGAATTACCAATCTGCAAAATGTAAACGCCTGCATTTTTCAGCACGAAATTCATCGTCGAGCCGCTGCTGACGGCGGTTGCGAGCATTCGTCCAGCGGCGTCGTAGAGCGTGATGGTGGCGTCGCTTGGCAGATTTTCGACTACCAAATTTTCGCCCGAAATCTTCCAAAAAATATCGTCCTGAAGCGTCTTTTCAATGGCAGTTTTGCCCGTTGTTACCTCGTACGCTCCAAAAATAGTCGGAAATTCGCCGCCCACAGGCTGAATGGTGTAGAGATATTTTTCACCGAGCGTGAGGTTTTCTATCTTGCAGCGATTGCCCGTGGCGAGTGTGTCGGCAATGATGTAGCGCGACTCAACCGTCTCGAACGACTCAATTTTGATGTCGGTCATCACCGCGCGATTGCTTTTTTCCACCCAACAGCGCACCGAGCCGTTACCGATGGTGTTCGCGATTGTCGCCGTATATAATGCGGTGTCCTGCGTTAGGCTGATTTCGGCTATTTGCACTGTGTCAGCCACGCCATCGAGCGAGATGTGTAGCCGTGGCGACGCGTCTTTAGCGTTGGCAAAAGCGGCATGAAGTGTGATTCGCACGCTGTCGCCAAGTGCGAGCGTGGGCGTGGCAGCAAATCCGCCATTGCTGGCCGAGCCAAGGTTGATGAGTCCGCCATTTTGCGATTTCCAACTCATGCCGTTGGTGCTGCGCGTCCAATCGTTTGGCCACGAGGCAAAATCTTCGTTCAGCGTTTCGACCCAAGCCTTTTCGCCAAGATTGCGCATCTGAAAAAGGTTGATTCTATAGCCCGTAGCGTCGGCCGATGGTCGCCAACGAATGGTCACGACCTCGTCGTCAATTTCTGGTTCGAGCGGCTGAAAAATGTCGCGTGCTTCGGCAGCGAGCGTAACGCTGACGGGCGCACTCATCTCGCTGCTTTCGAGGACTATTTGCGCAGTGTCGTGCGCTGGCACGCTCGATGTGTAGGTGATGGTTTGCGCCTTGCCTTTGGTCAGATCGGAGACCGAAAGTTGCTCCGACGGCAGCGTGAAAGTGCCTTTCGTTGCGCCATCAATTCGCCAACTGATGGGCTGCGTGACATTGCTCGCCTTGAACTGCATGCGCAGCGATTGCGTGGCTTCAATGGTGTCGCCTTTGAAAGCGTATTGCTCGCCGTGGCGCGGCATGGTGAAAAAACATTTGCCCGTAAGTTCCTCTAAATCAAACGATTCCGACATTTTTTCGCCCCAAATATAATCGGCAAACTTGGGACAATCGATAAACGGATTGCGGTTGCCCTGAATGCGATAGATGGCTTCGTTGCGGTTCAATTCTTTGTCGCTCACGGGGTCGGCGGCGTGCCAACGGAGCAGAAGTTCTATCGAATAGTCGGTGAAAATGGGGTAAGTGGTTTTCTCTTTCCAAAGAATTTGCCGCACAGCATCGCTGCTCCACGTGGGGCCGCCATCGTTGCCAGCGGTGCAAATCTCTTCGTAGCAAGTTACCACATACATGTAGGCTCGCGCAAAATCGCCCTTGTACTCGTCGGCTGGCTCCCACACGCGGTATCCGTCGGCATTGTAGCCCGATCGCACCACGCCATTGTCGTACAAGATTTTTTGCGATTCGTCAACTTCGCCCATTGGCAGATTGTTTTTGGCCTGCTGATTGGCAGTGGCATCGGCTGGATTCAGGTTGAAAAGATCGCTATAACAGCCGTATTTGTCGGCATTCACACCCGACGCCCACCAACTTTTTGGGAAGGCGTGTTCGCGGTCCATGCCCGTAACCGTGGAGCCATCGTCGTTGAACTCGTAGGTGTTGTTCGAGTACATGTCCCACACTTTGCCATCGGCGCGGCGATCGGTGGTTGGGAAGTATTGCCAAAGATTGTCGTAGCCAACCACTTTCGGATTTTTGATGATTTCGTACAACGCAGTCTTCAGCGCGCCTTTGTTCAGACCGCTGGTGGTGGCATAGTAGGTTTGCAAATCGACTTGCGCCGAACCCACTATTGCCGCACAAATGAGCGTTGCTATCGTCAAAAACCGCTTCATTTACAGACCCAATTCTTCCAATTTTTCGGCCAACGATTCGTCGTTCAGTTTCTTCGCCACAATGGTGCCATCGGGCGCAATCAGCATCAGGTGCGGAATGGCATCGACGCCGTAGACCTCGCTCGCAGCCGATTGCCAGCCTTTCAGGTCAGAAATGTGATTCCACGGCAATTCGAGGTCGGCGACGCACTTTTTCCACGCAGCCTCGTTGCTATCGAACGACACGCCAACAATCTCGATTTTACCAGCATAGCGTTTGTAAATCTCCTTCAACTCGGGCATCGATTGGCGGCACGGACGACACCAACTAGCCCAAAAATCAACTACCAGATATTTGCCATTGCCCACAAAATCGGCGAGATGCGCTTCGTTGCCATCGAGATTGCGCATGGTGAGGTCGATAAACGGTTTGCCAACAGCCACTTTTTTCATCTGTTCGAGACGCTCGCTAATTGGAGCAATGCCAGGCTGACAGAGGAAATTTTCGCCAGCGGCTTCCATTATTTCGATTTGCTGCTCATCGTCGAGCATGCGGTAGATTTGCACAAAAACGAGTGCTCCAGCGGCATCGCTGTTGTGCTGTTTGACGTAGTCGACCATTTTTTCAGTCAATTCGTCGGACAGGCTGTCGTATTCCTCCTCAATTTTCTGCTGAAGTGGCAGATTGTCGTCGTTCATCGCATAGATTTCGTAGAGCGAATCGAGCGCATTTTCAGCATCGCGAATAAGGTCGATGTACTGCTGCACGGCGTCGTTTTGCGGAGTGCCGCCCACAGTAGCTTCGCGTCCGTTGTAACTGACGCTGATCTTGCCTTTTTCGAGGATTACAGGCACAATCATTTCGCGATTGCCGGGCTTTTCAATCAGCAGTTGGCGATAAAAAGCCGTGTCCTGCGCGCCTTTGAAATGGAATGCGCCATTTTCGATTGCGGTGCTATCGTCCATCACAAGGTTGCGCCCGTTGAAGTGCGCTAAGTATGCCGTTCCGCCGTTCCATTCGTCTGGAACTGAGGCGTTTAGCGTGTATTTGTTGGCTTTCTGGCAGCCCATTGTCACTGCGCAAATTGCGCAAAGCGTAAGAAATTTCAGGTGTTTCATAATTCGATTTCAAATTTATTGATTTTTGCTCCGCTCGGCAAACTGAAAGCGAGTTTTCGTTTGCGCTCGCTTATCGCAAAAATTCAGATTTCAAATTTCAGATTTCAAATTGACGCGTTATCCCACTGTAATGCGTTAAACTTATCAACTCGTCAACTTATCAACTCGTCAACTTCAAATTAAATAATTATCAAAGTTTCCACTCGTAACCGTCTTTGGTGTCTTTTATGCTGAAACCGAGGGCCGTGAGTTCGTTGCGGATGCGGTCGGCAGTAGCCCAATCTTTGTTTTGCTTGGCTTGCAGGCGCAGGTCGAGCAGCAGATCCACGGCTTTGCGATAGGCTTCGTTGTTGCTGCTTTCGCTGTTGGTTTGCAAACCGAGAATCTCCTCCACAAAAAGATGGAAAACGCTCTTCAGCTCGTCCAAATCCTCCGCGCTGATGGTGGCTTTGCCGTCGTGAACGCTATTTATGGCTTTGGCAGCATCGAACAGGTGCGAGATTACGATTGGCGTGTTCAGATCGTCGCACATGGCCTCTTCGCAACGCTGGCGCAGACCTTTCACATCGACAGTCGAGGTGGCGGCTGGCGCAATATGTTGCAAGCGTTCGTAGGCCTCGGTCAGTCGCGCCAAACCGCGCTCCGAAGCCACCAGAGCCTCGTTGCTGAAGTCGAGCGTGCTGCGATAGTGCGCTTGCAGAATGAAAAATCTGATGGTCATTGGTGCAAATGGTTGCGACAGCAGTTCGTGCGAACCAGTGAAAAATTCGTCGAGCGTGATGAAGTTGCCAAGGCTCTTGCCCATCTTCTGTCCGTTGATGGTTATCATGTTGTTGTGCATCCAGTAATGCACGCTTTCGTGACCGAGTGCCGCCACGCTTTGGGCAATTTCGCATTCGTGGTGCGGGAACATCAGGTCCATGCCGCCACCGTGAATATCGAACTCCTCGCCAAGATATTTCGTTCCCATGGCCGAGCATTCGATGTGCCAGCCTGGGAATCCTTCGCTCCACGGACTAGGCCAATGCATGATGTGTTCGGGCGCAGCCTTTTTCCAAAGGGCAAAATCTACGCTGCGACGCTTCTCTTCCTGACCATCGAGTTCGCGCGTTGTCGAGAGTTGCTCGTCGATGTTGCGCCCCGAAAGCCGCCCGTAGTGGTGCGTTTGGTTATATTTTTCCACATCGAAATAGACCGAGCCATTGCTCACATAGGCATAGCCGTTGTCCAGAATTTTTTTTGTGAATTCTATCTGCTCGATGATGTGTCCCGAGGCGTGCGGCTCGATGCTTGGCGGCAACACATTCAGCCGCTCCATGGCTTTGTGGTAGCGGCGCGTGTAATTCTCCGCCACCTCCATCGGTTCCAATTTTTCGAGACGTGCTTTCTTGGCTATTTTGTCCTCGCCATCGTCGGCATCGTGTTCCAAATGTCCCACATCGGTGATGTTGCGAACATAGCGCACTTTGTAGCCAAGGTGTGTAAGGTAGCGATAGAGCACATCGAAGGTGATGGCGGGGCGCGCATGTCCCAAATGACCGTCGCCATACACGGTTGGACCGCACACATACAGTCCTACATGCGGCGCATGCAGCGGACGAAAAAGTTCTTTTTGTCGAGTTAAAGTGTTGTAAATCAACAAATTGTTGTCTGTCATAATGTTGTGAAAATTATTTTTTCGGAAGTGAAATAATCAACCTACAAAGTTACGAAAAAATAGTGAGAGTAGAAAATTGCGTAATTTTGGGAAACTTTTTGTCAGTTACACCATTTATTTTGACTAATTTTGTCGGCTGAAAGAAGCGCTCGTTATGAGTCACATTTTGCTTAAGTTACAAGAACTTTACGGAGATCAAATTCGCACGCGCAAAAACATGGAGAATTTGAGTGCGACACTGCAATCGGACAACGAATATTTGTTCGATTTGGAGGGCGTAAATTTTATATCACGATCAGCAGCAGATGAATTGTATAATATGCTACATAGCGATAGAAAAATTGCGCTCATTCATGCTGAACCTTTTGTTCAAAAAATGATTGATGCAGTTACCATGGGGCGTTTTCTCCCACGCCAAAGGCCGACGACATCAATGCCAATTATTGAATGTCCAACAATAGAGAGTCTAGTACGCGAATTAGCAGCACAATAATTTTTATTTGAAAAATTCCGTTTCACACAAAACATGAAGCATAATTTCTCGAACATCAAAGAGCGAATTACTTGGAAAGCAGTGCGCGAATACATGATGATTGCACTCGGACTGCTGATGTATTCATCGGCATGGAAAGGCTTTCTGTTGCCACACGAGATTACAGGCGGCGGCGCCACAGGCATCAGTGCCATAGTGCAATACGGCACAGGCTTCCCGATTGCTGCCACTTACGGTATAATAAACGTTGTGTTGCTAGCACTTTCGTTGTGGAAACTTGGTTTGGAATTTAGTCTGCGCACCACCTACGGCGTGGGCTGCCTCACGCTATTTTTGGCCATATTGCCGCAAGCGCCCATCGGCACATTTGTGTCGGCAAACGAGCCATTCATGGCATGCGTTTTGGGCGGCATTTTGGCTGGCGCTGGCATGGGCATCATGTTTTTGAGCAACGGCAGTTCGGGTGGCACCGACATCATCGCCAAACTGGTGAACAAATACCGCAACATCACCCTTGGGCGCGCCCTGCTCTACTGCGACGTGTTCATCATCAGCTCGTCCTATTTTTTGCCCAACGGCAGCATCGAAAAAGTGGTGTACGGCCTCACCACAATGGCTGTAACCACCTTCACGCTCGATATGGTGGTGAACGGCGTGCGCCAATCGGTACAATTTTTCATTTTCTCGGCGAAATATGAGGAAATAGCCAACGCCATCAACATCGAGGTGCACCGCGGCGTAACCATTCTCGACGGCACCGGCTGGTATTCGAAAAAACCTGTGAAGGTGATCACCGTGCTGGCGCGCAAAAACGAGTCGGCACAGATTTTCAAAATCGTCAAAACCATCGACCCTAACGCATTCGTGTCGCAATCGTCGGCCATTGGCGTGTATGGGCAAGGATTTGATGTGATGAAGGTGAAGTGAGATTAAAGGTGAGAGGTTATAGGTGATAGGTTAGAGGTTAGAGATGATAGGTTAGAGGTGAAAGGTTAGAGATGAGAAATGAACCCGAAATAATCCAGTTGCTGCGCGATATTGAGCGCGATGTGAACCGCCGCATTCGCACGCCGCACGATTTCGATTTTCTTGCGCTCGAAATCTGGAATCGGTTGCATCAAAACATCTCGACAAGCACGCTCAAACGCCTTTGGCGCTACGTCGATGGCACACAAGGTCCGCGCCTCGCAACGCTCACACTGTTGGCACAATTTGTTGGCTACACCGATTGGGACAACTATTGCGAAACCTTGAAAAATCGTTGCGAAGAGGATAGTGCCACCTTCAACGGAGAGGGTATTCGCAGCGAACAACTTACCGTTGGCGACATGGTTGAGGTGAGTTGGCTGCCCAACCGCCACTGCGTTTTTCGCTACGATGGCGACATGCGCTACACCGTGGTCGAGCAGCAAAATAGCAAACTGCGCATTGACGACCGCTTCGATGCCGCCTGCTTTTTGGTGGGTCAGCCCATGTATCTCGACAATCTGAAGCGCGGCGATGCCGAACCAACCTCGTATGTGGCAGGCAAGAAAAATGGCATCACAAATGCTAGTCTAGTTGACCAAGACCTGCGGTAACAAAATGCAGGCGTGCCATGACGCGTCCCTACACAACACACCACAAATTTACAATTTCATACTGATGAAAAAGATTGGTATTCTGCTCATCGTCTTGGGATTTTCCACACTGATGATGGCGGCAGAAAACAAAATTTCGGGTCTGGTGCTCGACAGCGAGCAGCAACCCATAGCCTACGCCACAGTGAGTCTGCTCACCAGCGATAGCGCACTGATTACAGGCACAATAACCAACGAAAATGGCGAATTTTCGATCACTGCACCCGCCTCGGCGCGCATTGTGCAAGTGTCGTTTGTTGGCTACGAAACTTACGCTAACACGCTGAATATCAGCGAGAAAAATCTAAAAATCACACTCAACGAAGAAGCCACCGCATTGGCCGAAGTGGAAGTGAGTGGCAAGCGCCCGCTCATCGAACGGCAATTCGACAAGATAGTGTTGAATGTGGCAAGTTCGCCCTTCTCGACAGGTTTCAGCAGCAAAGAATTGCTGAAAAAAGCGCCAGGCGTGAATGTCGACAAAGACGGCAACGTGACGGTGAATGGCAAATCGGTCTCGATCTACATCGACGGGCG
>CAZGVF010000062.1:0-7612 GCA_964528925.1 uncultured Paludibacteraceae bacterium
GAATCTGTAAATACTCTCCCCCAGCAACTAATCTCCCATCTAAAAAGTCAGGGCATCAATGTCAAAGACAGGGCTGCGATGGAGGAGTTCTTGAAAAGTCATAATTTGAATGGATTGTAGCAATCTATCGAAGGGCAAAAAGAAATCGAAACCTTCACCACTCCCAAAGGTGAGGTTTATGGTTTTGTTGACAAAGAGGGCAATATTTACCTCGACGAAACGATAATTTCTCCCGAACACCCCATTCACGAGTATACGCATTTGTGGGATTTTTCCATCGCGAAAAACTTAGAGAGCGGCACGCAAAATGTCGCTCTTTTTTTGGCGAAAATCGAGCGAGCGCACACCCTTTAATCACTCTTGCTATCGCCAGAAAAAAATCGTAACTTTGCAGTCCAAAAATTGGCGCATTATTTTTCCTAAAAATCGATAAAAACATTCATCATGGATAAGAAAACCATCATTGGATTTGTGCTTATTGGCCTGATTCTGATTGGCTACAGTTGGTACATTCGTCCGAGTGCGGAGCAGCAAGCCGCCGCCAAACACCGTCGCGACTCCATTGCTGCCGTGCGCGAAGCCGAACGCGCTGCCGCCATGCTCGAGGCACAAATGGCACAAGAGGCCGCCGAAAAAGCCGCTGCCGAAGTGCGTAGCAACACTGCCATTTATGGCGATTTTGCCGCTGCTGCCGAGGGCGAAGAACAGTTCACCACACTCGAAAACGACCGCTTGCAACTCACCATCAGCAACAAAGGCGGACGCATCAGCGAGGCACGACTCAAAAACTATGTTACCACCGATTCGCTGCCGCTCTATCTGTTTCAGGGCGACGAGAGCCGACTGGGTTTCACGCTGCTTACGAGCAACAACCGCGTAATCGACACGCAAGATCTGTTTTTCAAACCCGTAGTGCTGAACGACACCACGCTGGCCATGCGCTTGGCGGTGAACGACACGAGTTACATCGATTTTCGCTACACGCTGCCGCGAGACGAATACATGCTGCATTTCGACATCGAGGCGCACAACATGCAGGCGTACCTGAGTCCGCAAATGACCTCGCTGAACATGCTTTGGGAGCAAGATATTCGTCAACAAGAAAAGAGCCGCAAGTTCGAGAGCCGCTACGCCACCCTCACCTATCGCTACACGGGCGACGATGTGGAGCAGATGAGCGAGTCGAAAAACGACAGCGAGAAGACCTCGGGACGTGTGCAGTGGATTGCCTTCAAGGATCAATTTTTCAGTACCATCTTCATTGCCGATGAGTCGTTTATTTCGCCAACACTCGACAGTAAAATGGAGAATGCGCGCGTCGGTTATCTGAAGCACTACAAAGCCGAAACATCGGTAGCATTCGACCCCAAAGGCAACAAAGCGACCAACTTCCGCCTCTACATGGGTCCGAACCAGTACAAGATTTTGCGCAGTTACGACGAAGAAGTTGAAAATAGCGACGACCGTCTGCGCCTCGAAAAAATCATTCCTCTGGGCTGGGCCATTTTCCGCTGGGTGAGCGAATGGTTCGTCATTCCGCTGTTCAACTTCCTGAACCGCTACATCGCCAATTTCGGCATCATCATTTTGCTGATGACAATAGTGGTAAAACTGGTTTTGCTGCCATTCACCTACAAATCGTACATGTCGACCGCCAAAATGCGTGTTTTGAAACCGCAAATCGACGAGATTAACGCCAAATATCCACCCGAGAAAGCGATGGAGCGCCAGCAAGCCACCATGGCATTGTACAACAAAGTGGGCGTAAGTCCCATGAGCGGCTGCCTACCAATGTTGCTGCAGATGCCAATTCTGTTTGCCATGTTTGCATTTTTCCCGACGGCTATCGAGCTGCGCCAACAGAGTTTCCTTTGGGCGCACGACCTCTCGAGCTACGACGCCATAGTTAGTTGGGACGCCTACATTCCATTCATCACGCCATATTTTGGCAACCACATCAGTCTGTTCTGCTTGCTGATGACCATCACCAACATTGTCTACACCAAGATAAATATGTCGAGCCAAGCAGGCGCCGCCGACCAAATGAAAGTGATGAAATGGATGATGTATCTGATGCCGCTCATGTTCCTGTTCATCTTCAACGATTATGCTTCGGGCTTGAGCTACTACTACTTCATCTCGCTGCTGTTCACCATTCTGCAAACCTACATTTTCCGCCTCTGCATCGACGAGAAAAAACTGCTTGCAAAACTCGAAGCCAAGAAAGCCAAACCATCGAAAAAGAAAGGTTTCCTTGCACGCCTCGAAGCCGCTCAGCGCGAACAGATGAAAGCCATGCAACAGCAACAGAAACGACGCTAATTGCTTCGCTAATAAAAAATGAATAATGAAAAATGAATAATAGAGCGCACGATCGTTCGACAACGCATTGTCCCGTCTTTGCTCTTTATTCTTTACTCTAAAAATCTAGAAAGATGAAACACTTTGGAATCACATTAACCCTAATTGCAACGCTTATGTTTACTGCTTGCAACAATCACAAAAATCCGTTCCTCGCCGAGTGGGACACGCCCTACGGTTTGCCGCCATTCGATCAGATAGAAGAGGACGATTATCTGCCCGCCATTCGCGAAGGAATTGCTCAACAACAGACCGAAATTGCAGCCATCGTAGCCGACACCGCCGCACCAACATTTGCCAACACCATCGAGGCTTACGAGAAATCGGGCAGCCTGCTCACACGCGTGGTTGGCGTGCTATTCAACATTGTTGAAACCGATGGCAACGACCACCTGAATGCCATTGTAGAAGAGGCGCTGCCACTCATCTCCGAAAATAACGACAACATCTTTATGAATGCCGACCTCTACAAACGCGTGGCGACCATCTATGCACAAAAAGATTCACTGCAACTCACACCCGAGCAAGCCACCGTTTTGGAGAATATGCACCGCGATTTTGTGCGCAATGGTATCGCTCTCGATGCTGATTCGCAGGACCGTCTGCGCGAGATAAACAAACAACTTTCGGCACTCGAACAGAAATTTGGAACCAATCTTTTGGCCGAAAACAACGCTTTCCAACTGCTGCTCGACGAGAATGACCTTGCTGGTCTGCCCGAAGCCGTGCGCACCGCTGCCGCCGAAGCCGCTACCGAGGCTGGTCACGAGGGCAAATACCTGATTACTCTGCACGCTCCGAGCCGCATTCCGTTCCTGCAATACAGCCAACGCCGCGACCTGCGCGAACAGGTCTACAAAGCCTACATCAACCGCGGCAACAACGGCAACGAGAACGACAACAACAAAATTGTGCTCGACATCATGCGTCTGCGCATCGAAAAAGCGCAACTGCTCGGATTCGACACGCCTGCCGACTTCATTTTGGAAGAGACAATGGCGAAAAATGCCAAAGCAGTAGATAAATTCCTCGGCGAAATTTTCGAGGCAGCTAACAACTGCGCCAAAGCCGAGCGTGCCGAACTGCAAGCACTCATCGACCGCGACCACGGAGGATTCAAACTCGAAGCGTGGGATTGGGACTACTACACCGAACTGCTCCGTCGCGAGAAATATGCGCTGAACGAAGACGAAATAAAACCATATTTCCAGATGGAACGTGTGCGCGAAGGTGCTTTTGCCTGCGCTCACAAACTCTACGGATTGAATTTTGAAAAACTCGATTCGGTGCCAGTCTATCACCCCGATGTGGAGGCTTTCAAAGTGACCGATGCCGATGGTTCGCTCATCGGACTGTTCTACACCGATTATTATCCGCGCGCGAGCAAACGTGGTGGCGCTTGGATGAACGATTTCCGCAGTCAGCAGAACATCGATGGCAACATGGTGCGCCCCGTAGTGGTGAATGTTGGTAATTTCACCAAACCAACGGCCAACACGCCTTCGCTGCTCACCATCGACGAGGTTGAGACGCTATTCCACGAGTTTGGTCACGCGCTTCACAGCCTGCTGTCGCAATGCCACTACCCAAGCGTGAGCGGAACCAATGTGCCACGCGATTTTGTAGAGATGATGAGCCAGATAAACGAAAATTGGGCATTCCAACCCGAGGTTTTGGCCATGTATGCGCACCACTATCAGACGGGCGAAGTCATTCCCGATTCGCTGGTTGAGAAGATAAATCGCTCATCGAAATTCAACCAAGGTTTTGCCACCACCGAGCTCACTGCAGCCGCCATTCTCGACATGAAATGGCACGAGCTCACCTCGATTGACGACATCGACACGCAAACCTTCGAGCGCGTGGTGATGGGCGAGATTGGTTTGATTCCTGAGATTGCGCCGCGCTACACCACCACCAACTTCAACCATGTGTTCAACAACGGCTACTGCGCTGGCTACTACAGTTACCTCTGGGCCGAAGTGCTGGACAAGGACGCCTTCGAGTTGTTCCGCCAGAACGGCATTTTCGACGAAGCCACAGCGCGCTCGTTCCGCACCAACTGCTTGGAGAAAGGCGGCAGCGAAGACCCGATGCTGCTCTTCACACGCTTCCGTGGCGCACAACCCAACCCCGATGCCATGCTGCGCGGCAGAGGACTCAAGTAAATTATGAATTATGAATTATGAATTTAGAATTAAGATTTTTTGCAACAAGCAAAAGCAAACGAAAACTTATTTTAGTTTGCCGAGCGGAGCAAAAATCTGCGAAGCAAATTAAGAATTAAGATCAATTTCTGGTTTCTAGATTTCTAATTTCTGGTTTGTAGGGACGCGCCATGGCACGTCCCTAATTTTTGTGGTGCAAAAAAAATTAGCCGACCTTCTTTTCAGAAAATCGGCTAAAAACAGTAGTGGATACGGGACTCGAACCCGTGTTCCCGGCGTGAGAGGCCGGTGTCCTAGACCGCTAGACTAATCCACCAATCTTGCTCTCGCAAATGCGCTGCAAAGGTACGCTTTTTTTTTGAATGCACAAGCGAAAAAGAAAATTTTTTTCATTTTGTGCGCAAAGAGCAGAGATTTAGCGGATTTCTTGGCGGCTAATCATTCCTTTCGTCTAGATGCTTCCAAATCTTGCGATAGAATGGTTTGTGTAACCATTGCCACCATGGATAAGTATGCATACTACCGCAGTTCGGGCATTTTTGCGGGGCAGAAAACGCAGTGGCATTCCACTCTATGTCAAAACCTTTGAACTTATGGCCGCACTCATTGCAGACGAATGTTGTTGTTCCGCGTAGCATAGGCTAGTTTTTTAGGCAAACATTTTTATTTTTTATTCTATTATGCTAGGGTTTAACCATGCCTCATCAGGTTTTGCTATCAATCGAGCATCTTGACAAACCTCATTTAATTCCAAAATAGTTTCAGACTCGTAAATAAGGGCGCATCTGTTATAAGTTTTCCCATTCACAACCTTTCCTGTAAGCGCTCACACTAAGATTCAAATTATTACTCTCACGAATAGAAGAAAAGCAAGCAAATAAATACAAACTACATCCGTCGCATTGACAATACTTATCTATTCTACGCATGAAATAATTTTTCAGTTCTATTTGGTCATTACTTTTACCATGTTGCTTGAATACCAATAATTTGGTTTTGGCATTAGAAACTAAAAGCTTCTGAAAATCAAACTTTACCTCACCATACGGATCTTTATCATCGTTTGCCGTATATCTACGTCCCTTCCATTCCGACTCCATCACTAAATCTGTGCTACACAAGGCATAATGCTCATCATCATAACTATAACAAATTAAGTCATATAACCATTCGTGACCTGAGAGATGAGAATTATTTTGATCGCCACCGATTTGCACCCCACGCGCCCATACACTTAATTTATTTTTTCTAGCGACATTGGCGATAAGGTTGTTTAGCGTTGATGTTTTTGGTTTTTTCCCTTCAAATATATTTGATTTTTTTAAGACAGCAACAATTTCTTTTTCGAAACACGAGAGAGAATAACACATAATTAATCCACGAAAAAACTAACAAAACCAATTTTCAATTACTAACAAGTCAGAAAAGGTTGAAAATCTAATTCCTGCCAAGTAACTTGGGCAAGGCATTTAACTTTTGAAGTCCCTTAACGGGGCATTAGTGATTTGAATAATCGCGTAAGTTCGCATTAGAAATACACTATTTGCTTATCGAATTTACGCACTCTAATGTGAGTTTTTACGCTTACTAGCGTAGGAAAAGACCTACAATTACCGCAGCCCCTACAAAAATCACAAGGGCAATAAGAAATAGTTTTAGACAGCCGGAGCCACAACCATCATCAAATAAATCGAGTAACATAGTTTTTATAATTTAAATTTCGTTATATAATTCGGCAATTTGTTGCAATTCTTGCGCGATAGATTGTGCCTCTGCAGTAACAGATTCTACTTGTTGTTGCAATTCGTTTCGACGAGCATCATATTCATTATTAACATTTTTAATTTCATTATCTCGATTCTGAATCAACCTCTTTGCAAGAATACTACGACAATAGATAATGTGAATAATTTCTATCGTGAAGAAGATAACAACTGCAATTCCAATGAGACCAAGTGTCCAATGCATTTGAGTAACGAACCAGCCATCAACATTAGTTCCAGCAATAACTTTAACTATCCAACGGAACAATCCTACAATAAGACTAAGAATCATTGCAATCAACGCACCTATACCTATGTGACCCAATGTTTCCCAACGCACTCCCATATTTGAATTCGAATTAATTAAAAGATCAACAGTTTCGATTTGCATTTGCCTATCTGATTCTATTTCATCGAGTTGGTCTTGCCAATCTTCTAGTTCATTTTGTTCTAATGCTTTTTCGCTAACATAATCACAGATAGCAGGGGTGTAGCGTTCTATCATGCCATTGATAAGCATAGATTCACCAATCAAGGGTTGATATTTTCCTAGTTTCTTACAGATATTATAAAGGGTAACATAAAATTCCTCTCTTTTTTCTGCAATGATTTTATCTTTATTCCACCATTTCCAAATACGGGCAAATAAGCTCGCACTATTATTATTATCGTTGTCATCAAAAAGATTATGTACTGCTACGGCAGCGACTTCTGCTTTCTTTTTCCCACTTACTGCCATAAGTGCTACATCTTTTACTGAATTTGAGAGCATTTCCCCCGCTTGTAAGAATATTTGCCGCGCCTCCTCTTTGTTTTCATTGATAGCGTATTGCATACGAGCATCAAAAAAGAAAACATAGTTCTGAATCATTAGTGAAAAAGACTCTCTTAAATGCTCTTTTTCGTTCTCATCAGAAGCTTTCTTAAGCGATTTTTTTAGACTTAGTATCAAAGTATCAAGCGTGGTATCAACCAAAGTAGGTGATTGAATAAACTTAATGACTTGCATTTGTGCTTTTACAGCCTCTTGAACTGAAACACTTGCGCCACTCTCCAATGATGCAAGCCAAGCACCCATTTGTTCTAATGAATTGATCTCCTTGGGAGTCTCTGTCATTACAACAGGAGTGTTTGGAGTTTCTTCAGTTTCTTCTTGAAGTGACAAGTTACCCTCATCAACTTCGTCATTTTCATCAATACCGATAGCCTCTTTGGCAAGATCCATAAGTGAAGATAAGATTCCCATAGTTTGTAAAATTTAAATTATTTTAATAGTTCAGTAAAATACTCATCAAACTGCTCCAAGGCGCTATACCACGC
>CAZGVF010000063.1:0-3294 GCA_964528925.1 uncultured Paludibacteraceae bacterium
AATGGCAAATATGGTCTGGTCACGCTGAATGCGCGCTACGGACAAGCCACTGCGCCCGAAATGGTGGTGGTCGACCTCACCGAAGCCTATCGCAAAAAGCAGATGACAGGCCATCTTTCCGATATTTTGGTCGAGAAAATTCGCGAGACTTTCAATCGTGGCGAGCAGGTAATTTTGTTCCAAAACAGGCGCGGATTTGCACCCTACACCGAATGTCGCCACTGCGGCTGGACTCCGCGCTGTCCGCACTGCGATGTGAGTCTGAACTACCACAAAGCATTCGGCAAGCTCACCTGCCACTATTGCGGCTACAAACAGACACCGCCAACCATCTGTCCGCAATGCGGCGAGGCTGCCCTGCAGACCTATGGTTTTGGCACCGAACAAGTCGAAAATGAAGTGGCGGCACTCTTCCCCGAAGCACGCATTGCTCGCATGGATCTTGACACCACACGACAGAAAAAAGCCTTCAATCGCATCATTGGCGAGTTCGAGGCGCGCGAAATTGACCTGCTCGTCGGCACGCAAATGGTGGCAAAAGGTCTCGATTTCGATGGCGTGGGCTTGGTTGGTATTCTGAATGCCGACAATCTGCTGAATTATCCCGATTTCAGAGCCTACGAGCGCGCTTTTCAGTTGCTTACACAGGTGAGCGGTCGCGCTGGACGCAAAGATTTGCACGGCACTGTGGTTTTGCAAACATCGCAGCCAAATCACCCCGTGATAGCCGAGGTGCTGAAAGGCGATTATCGCGCATTTTTCGATCGCGAAATGCATGAACGTTCGGCTTTTCGCTATCCGCCCTATTTCCGCTTGGTGCAGATAATTCTGAAACACACCGACGCACAAACGCTTTCGTCGGCCGCCACACAAATGGCCAATGCGCTGCATCGCTCGTTTGGCGATTTGGTCTACGGACCCGACAATCCGCCGGTTGGGCGCATTCAAAACAAATTCATCAAACACATTGTGCTGAAAATTGCCGCTGGCACATCGCCTGAGCCTGCCAAACAGCAAGTCGACCAACTGTCACAATGGATTCTGGGACAGCCAGCGTTCAAAGGATTGCAGATTGCGTGGGACGCCGAGTTATAATAAACAATGAAAAATAAGGGCGCGAGTATTGAGTTATGTACGGCTTGATAAACTTGTCAACTCTTCAACTTTTCATCTTTTCAACTTGATTGCTTTGCGCATGGCGTTTTGAACTGCGTTCGGTTCCTCGTAGACGGGATCTTCCATTGTGTAGACTTGCAGCGAATGGTCGGCTGCAGAGACCACTTCGTAGAATCGATACGGCGTCGAAACCTCGCCTTGGTAGCCAACAAATGCCATTTGCAGCGTGTCGACATTGGCACAGAAATAGTGCAAATCGAGCGTGTCGCGCCCTTGCGACAGCATATTGTCGATGAAATCATACTCGTAGTAATTTTCCAGCGTGAACAGCATCATCAGGTATGGCGAACTATTAAATTCCGCGTCAACAACCGCTTTCGTATCGCAAACCCAGAAATAGGTATCGACGTTCGATGGCGTGATGATGAGTTGCTCGCCGTCGATGCTGAGGTCGAAAGTGATGTCGGAAACGGGCTTTTTTGTGGTAGTAAATGGCACTTTTACCAGCGTTTTGATGGGGCGTTTTTTGCGATCGAGCCTGTAAGCGAAGAGATAATAATCGGTCTCGGGTTTCAAATCGTGCTGAAAATAGTACGCCACCGCGCCCACCTCGAAATAGAGATCTTCGAACGAAATATCGAGGCTTGGCGTATATTTCATAACAGTATCATAAGTCGCCACAAGTTGCTGATAATCAGTCGAAATTAAATCGGCATCTGAAGCATAGCGCGCATAATCTTCCACCGAAATGGCATCGAAACGATAATAAAAATCGTTGTTTTCTGGCACCACATCAATCCAAAAGCCAGTCGACTGCATTTTGCTGATTTCGATCACAAAAGTGCTGTCCGTAACCTTATCTTTTTGGCACGATGTGAATGCTAAACCCATCGCCACAAAAGCGACTAACACACTGATTTTCAAACGATTATTTTTCATTTTTTCAACTCCTTCGCTACATTTCGCATAAATCTGATGGCGCCTTTCATGTGGCTGCCGTAGTGACCAAAATCGTACGAGACCTCGGCATGCGACAGGCTCGATTTGCGCATTTCGCGCTGCAGAATCTGCGAGTTTACAAACGGCACAGTTTTATCGTCTTCCGAATGGAAAAGATAGAGCGGCGCTTGCGGACTAAAGCTCGATGGCACACTATTTTGCACCAATTCGTTATAGAAACGCGCCGTTTCGCTCTTGGTGCGGTCGGTGCCATCGGTTGTCAGAATCTGGCTCAAACGGTTCACGCCAATCAGCGTCGACATCTGATTTACGGTATATTTTTTCGAATTTATCCACTCGTCGTAGTTCGATAGCAGCGGTTCTTTGAAGAAATACGACATATCCAGCGGGTGAGCCATGCCAACGCTCATGCCCTGAATAATCATCGGCACGGCGCACGGAATGCCAGTCTCGTCCTGCCGCACACAATAATCGTAGGTTCGCGCAATGTAGTAGGGACCTGCGCCAGCGTAGTTTTTCTTAATTTTGAAGACACCGCTATATTGCTCCTCCATCATTCGCTGCACATGAATGGTGGTGGCGCCGCCCTGCGAATAGCCCATCAAGATAATCTCGTCCGACTCTACCTGCAAATCGCGTTTGGCGATGAACGGACGAACTGCCAGCGCCATATCGACTACATTTTGCGCCGTAACTTGCGCTTGCAAATAGGGGTGAACGCTGTCGACCGTAACGCCATAACCAATGTAATCGGCCATCACCACGCCGTAGCCAAGGGCAGCAAACATGCCCTCGAAACAGAAATTTTCCGATGGCGCTTCGTGGTTGGCACCAATGGTGTAGTGCGACACGACAATCAGATTTTTCATCGGCTTATCCACGGGGTAGAAAAATTTGCCCGAAACCACTATCGGATTGCCGTGCAGATCGCTACTTTCGTACACGCCCGCCACCTGATGCACCTTGCGCGAGGTGAATGTGGAGATGAGTTCGCGCACAAGGTCGGTCTGCGTTACCGATGTGGCACGCGTGAGCGAACGCCCTTGTGGCGCCACTTTGCCCTCGTCGTCGAATTCCACCTCAAGTTCCACTTTCTCCCAAGGCGCTTCGTCCATTATGTCGCAAGTGCTTTCGCTGGTTGCAACAAACTGCCGCCCAAGCGATTCGCAAGTGTCGAAATCGACATACTCAGGCTCGTCGTGATGACAAGCCGAAAGC
>CAZGVF010000063.1:3394-5989 GCA_964528925.1 uncultured Paludibacteraceae bacterium
TAAAATCGATAGCCAACCGATGCCGTGAACAAACGCGAACCGAGCATGTAAATCAAATCTTTGCTGGCAAGGGCGTTGAGTCCGCCAATTTCCACCGCGCCAAACCAATGTTCGTTGCCCACACTCATGCCCAGCGCAGTAATGCCAAAAGCAGGCGCGCAAGCCGTCTGTCGGCCGTACATATCAGTTTCGGTGCCACCGTTGATGTTCAAACCCACCATCAACGCCGAATAGAGATTGACATATTGGCTGAAAAAATAGGTAAAACGCACCGTTGGCAGCAAGCTGAGATTGTAGAAATTTTGATCCGATGGAATCTCGTCGCGCCACATTACGCGCTCGTAGTCCGCCACCATACCCACCGACAGCCAATTTTTCACTCGGTACTGATATTCGGCAAACAGATGACCTGTGTAGCGATAGTCGCTTGTGTGGCGCGTGCTATGCCACATGGCGGTTTCGAAAAGCATGTCGCCCCAACCAACCCGCACCTCGTGATGCAGCGAATCGGCCTCGGCGCGCGTAACGGCAGCAGCGGGAATTGCCCACAAAAGCAGCAACGAAAAAAGTATAAAATGGCGAATTTTAATCATAGCGTGCAAAAATGATGGCGCAAAGTTACAAAAAAATGGTGTTATCCATTGCGAATAGCACCATCTTTTAGGTTTATTGAAGCAGTTTCGACCACCTCAATTTGTAAATTTTGCCTTAGCAAAGACTAACCAAGATGTCGGTAGCGTTCTCGGTGAAGTTGATTTTCTCTTCACGAGCGAGCCAGCCGAGAGCGGCATACAGATCTTTGTCGTTCAACTTGGTGGCTTTTTTCAGAGCCTTGATTTCCTTTGCGCCTTCGTTCAGCGAATTCCAAACGAGACCGGCATTTGTTCCAATTTTCTCTTTCATAGTTGTAAAAATTTAGACCAATAAATAAAACCTTAATACGGCTGCAAAATTACAACTTTCAATTTTAACAACCAAATTTTTAACATTTCCGCAACAAAATCGAGCAAAATGATGCAATTTACTCAATTTGCAGCGTCTTGTAAGTCTCTTTCAGCGCGTCTTGGTCGTCGGTAATGATGAGCAGCTTGTCACCCGCGTGGAGCGATGTTTTGCCCGTCGGCACGAAAAATTTGTCGCCCCTCTTCACCATAACCACCAGTGTTTTGTCGGGCAGCCCAAGATCCATCAGATGATTTCCATGCTCGAGCACACGATCGGTAACGGTGATTTCGGTGGTTACCGATTTTATCTCGTCCGAAAAATCGACATCGAAATCTTCCAAACCTTTCAAATCGTCGGGCTGCTCATCGAGTTTGAGCCATTTTGCCACAATGGGCAGCGAAGTGCCCTGAACCAGCAGCGACACCAACGTGCAGAAAAATACGATGTTGAAGATGAATCGCGCTTGTGGCACATCGGCAGCCAGCGGCATGATGGCAAAAATGATTGGCACTGCACCGCGCAAGCCGCACCACGACACATAAACCTTATCTCTCAAACCAATTTTGCGGAATGGCAGCAGCGACAAGAAAACGCTCGCTGGGCGCGCAATGAAAATCATCACAAAACTGATGATGAGACCAGGCACCCACACATCGAGCAGTTCGTGCGGATTCACAAGCAGACCCAAAGTCAAGAACATGAGCAACTGAAACAGCCACGAAAGTCCGTTGAAAAAGCCCATGGTCGAACGTTTGTGCTGAAACGACGAATTGCCGATAATCAAACCGCCAATGTAAACCGCCAAATAGCCATTACCCTGCATGAAATAGGTTACCGAAAAAATGAAAATGCAGAATGCAAAAACCAAAATTGGATAGAGCGAGGCATTATCAATTTTGATGCGATTGATGAACCAAACGGCAAATTTCCCGAAGGCAAAACCAGCCAACAGACCAATGCACAACTGCATGGCAATGCGCCCAAGCACATACCAAACGCTCGGCATTTCGCCCATTTTCACAATGTCCATAAACACCAGCACCAGAATGTACGCCATCGGGTCGTTGCTGCCGCTCTCGAGCTCAAGCGTGGGGCGAAGATTGTTTTTCAAATGCAACCCTTTCGACCGCAAAATGGCAAAAACCGATGCCGAATCGGTCGACGACATGGTGCTAGCCAGCAACAGCGAAGTGGTCAAGCCAATGCACGCCGACTTCAGTGTCATGCCCAAAATGAACCACACCAGCACGCCCGTGATAAGTGCCATGAGTGCCACGCCCACCGTAGCCAAAACCAAACCTTGCGCCAGCACGGGTTTTATCTCGGAAAATTTGGTATCCATGCCGCCCGAGAACAGAATGATACACAACGCCACCGTGCCGATAATCTGCGCCATGCCCGTATCTTCGAACTCGAAACCGAGACCATCGCTGCCGCACAACATTCCGACAAGCAGAAACAGCAACAACGCTGGCACACCAAATTTTGAGCTGGCTTTTCCCGCCATAATGCTCAACAAAAAAAGAACCGAAAGTACAAGTAAAATGAGTTCGATGGACATTTTTAATTAGGAATTAGGAGTGAGGAGTGAGATTTTTTTGTGAAAAGTGGAAAGTGAAAAGTCTGTAAAGTAGGGACGCGGCATGCCAC
>CAZGVF010000063.1:6089-7336 GCA_964528925.1 uncultured Paludibacteraceae bacterium
TGTTACAAAAGTACAATTTTTATGCCAAAATGAAACATTTTGAGCGATTTTACGTTAGAATTTTGTGCAATGCAAAAAAATTGACTACCTTTGCACGCCTTTTTGTTGGGCGATGCCGGAATGTTGGAATCGGTAGACAAGACGGACTTAAAATCCGTTGACCAGTAATGGTCGTGTGGGTTCAAGTCCCACTTCCGGTACAAAAAAATCATCGAGTGATTAAATTATTGAGTCATCGAATGATTGGTTGAATGAAAGAGAACGGCCTTCGAACTGCGTTTGGAGCCGTTTTTTTGCCATCTGATGGAACGCGAGCACACCTATATTGCCATCGACCTCAAGTCGTTTTTCGCCTCGGTTGAGTGCCGCGAGCGTGGACTCGACCCGCTCGATACGAACCTTGTGGTGGCCGACGAAAGTCGCACCGACAAGACCATCTGCCTTGCCGTAACGCCATCGCTCAAAAGTTTCGGAATTGGCGGTCGTGCGCGACTTTTCGAGGTGCGACAGCGTGTGCGCGAGGTCAATCGCCAGCGGCAAATGGCTGCTCCGCAACATCGTTTCAGCGGCAAATCGCATTTTCTTTCGGAACTGCAAAAAAATCCCGCACTCGAACTCGATTTCATTGCGGCGCCACCACGCATGTCGTACTACATGCGCTACAGCACCCGCATCTACAGCATCTATCTGAAATACGCCGCCGCCGAGGACATTGTGGTCTATTCCATCGACGAGGTTTTTATCGATGCCACAAAATATCTGCAAAGCTACGGCCTCACGGCGCATCAATTGGCCATGAAAATCATTCTCGATGTGCTGCAAACCACGGGAATTACCGCCACGGCAGGCATCGGCACAAATCTTTTTCTGTGCAAAGTGGCGATGGACATTGTAGCAAAGCACATTCCAGCCGACGAAAATGGCGTGCGCATAGCCTCGCTCGACGAACAGCGTTTTCGCCGCGAACTGTGGAGCCACCAGCCAATCACCGATTTTTGGCGCGTTGGACGCGGCATCGCAGCCAAACTTGCCGACTACGGCATGCTCACCATGGGCGATGTGGCGCTCTGTTCGCACCGCAACGAACGGCTGCTCTATCAACTTTTTGGCAAAAATGCCGAACTGCTCATCGACCACGCTTGGGGCTGGGAACCCTGCACCATCGAGGCCATAAAAGCCTACCGACCCGCCACCAACAGCATCAGTTCGGGACAAGTGCTGGCATGCGCCTACACTTTCGACAAAGC
>CAZGVF010000064.1:0-7281 GCA_964528925.1 uncultured Paludibacteraceae bacterium
GAAATTCCTTCGAAAGCCATTTCCGAAAGTCGTTTTTTCAGCGCATCGGCAACCGATTGTCGAACAGCCACATGCAACGTGCAGATGTCGGTTTGCTGTTGCGATACAAGTCGCAGTTGCTGCTCTTTCACCAATCGAAGCATGCGACTAAGTTGCGCGTATTGGCAGGTGATGTTGAAGTGCGTTTCAATCACTTTTTCCACAATGTTGGCCGCTGCAATGGCTTCGGCAGCAGCAGTTTTGTAAGCCACCGCCAATCCGCTTGCGCCAAGCAAAATGCCGCCAAAATAGCGCACCACAATTATCAGCGTGTCGGTCAGTTCGTTGGCGTTCAGTTGCCCAAGAATCGGCCGTCCAGCCGTGCCAGATGGCTCTCCATCGTCGTTGGCGCGGAAATTGGCGCGCGCCGCGCCAAGCATATAGGCGTAGCAAACATGCCGTGCATCGTGGTATTCGCGCCGTTTTTCATCAACCAAAGCTTTCACCTCGTCGGTCGTCGACACAGGATAGGCAAAAGATAAAAATCGACTGCCCTTCTCCTTGTAAACGCCCTGCGCTGGCGACGATATGGTTTTATAAGTGTCCAATTATCTCGGTTGAAATGATGAAAAATTAACGAAAAATCGGGCGTTTCCTATTCTCTGAAATAGACGCGCCTTACTCGTGGCGAAATGGACGTCAGCACTTCGTAAGGAATGGTGCCGAGCAGTTTCGCAAGCACCGAAATGCGCTGTTCGTCGTTGAAAATCACCACCTCGTCGCCAACTTTTGCATTCAATCCAGTAACATCGACCATCAGCAAATCCATGCAAACATTGCCTACGGTTGGTATGTACTGACCCTTGTAGAGGAATGTGGCGTTGCCATTGCCCAATCGGCGGTCGATGCCATCGGCATAACCGAGCGGCAGTAGCGCAATTTCGGAGTCTTTCGTAATTTTTCCGCGACGATTGTAGCCCACAGTGTCGCCCGCTTTCACGGTTTTCAGTTGCATAATGCGCGTGCTGAGCGAGCAGACATTGCGCAGTTTTTCCTCGTTCACGCAGTTCATGCCCCACAGCCCAATGCCAAGTCGCGCCATGTCGAACTGATATTCCGAAAAACGCTCTATTCCAGCGGTGTTGAGCGTGTGTTTTATCACCGTGTAGCCCAATCCGCGCTCGAGCGTTTCGGCATTTTTGCGGAAGAGTTCAATCTGCTGCAGCGTGAATGCGTCCATTTCGGGCGAAGGCTCGTCAGCGGCAGCAAGGTGCGAAAAGGTCGATGCCACACGCACACCATTCTGATTGCGCAACAACTCTATCACTTTGGGCAGATCGTCGGCTTCGAAACCAGCGCGGTGCATGCCAGTGTCCAGTTTTATGTGGATCGGATAGTCTTTCAGACCATGCTGAGCGGCTGCAGCAATCATCGTTTTCAGAAATTGGAACGAGCAAACTTCAGGCTCCAAATGGTGACGAATGAGATGATGCAGTGCCGTTTCCATCGGGTCGAGTACGATTATCGGCAACTGAATGCCCGCTTGGCGCAATTCCACGCCTTCGTTCACAAACGCCACACCAAGATAGTCGACGCCATAGTGTTGCATGGCTTGAGCCACCTCCACCGAACCACTTCCGTAGGCCGACGCCTTCACCATGCACATCAGTTTAGTGGTTGGTTTCAGCTTCGAACGGAAATAGTCGATGTTGTGAAACATGGCATCGAAATTTATCTCCATCACCGTGTCGTGAGCCAACAATCGCAGGTGCGAAAGTATGAGATCGGGATCGAATTCGGGCGCGATTTTCAGCAAAATGGCCTCGTTGTGAAGTGTTTGTAACTCGTCGGAAAGCAAAAAATCGTGCGTCGTTTGAAAAAACGATTTCTCCTGAATATCAAACAGTTTCGAGTGCGAAGAGAGTTCATTTCCAATAAAAATGACCCTATTCACAGATTTCGTTTCGATGGCTTGGCAGATGTTGGCGTAGAACATTTCGCAAACCACATCGTCGCCGTTGATATCGCTCACAATGAGCGTGCGTTTCAGGTTTTGGTTGGCCGATTGTTGCTCCATGAACCCGAGCGCGTGTTTGGTGAGCGATGTCAAGTCGGAGTCGTGCGTGTCGCGCACCAGCAAGCAACCATTGATGCCCGCCTCCACCTCAAAACGTGGTTGTCGATTTTCAGTCATTTCAAGATTAGTAGCAAGTCGCAAGAAACAAGTCGCAAGATTTGTTTTCTGCAAATGAAAAAAATCAGTGCAATTAAATTTCAAATTGAGAACCGCATTGTCCAACCGTCATGCGAATAATTCTTAATTCTAAATTCTTAACTCTTAATTCACAATAGGTTTTCCGCGTTCAGATTCTCTTTTTCGATGTCGAGGAAATAGCGGTAAGTGCCGACTTTCAGCTCGTAGCAAGCTTCGGTGTCGCACACAATGATGCCGCGCGGGTGCAGTTGCAGCGCGCTCACTGTCCACATTTGCGAAACGCCCTCTTCCACCGCATGTTTCAGCGCACGGGCTTTGTTGTGACCATTCACAATAATCAGCACTTCGCGAGCGTCGAGCACTGTGCCAACGCCCACAGTGAGAGCCGTTTTTGGCACTTTGTTCACATCGTTATCGAAAAAGCGCGAGTTGGCGATGATGGTGTCGGTGGTCAGCGTTTTTTGGCGTGTGCGCGATGCCAGCGACGACCCAGGTTCGTTGAATGCGATGTGTCCATCGGGACCGATGCCGCCCAAAAACAGGTCGATTCCGCCCGCAGCTTTAATGCGCGCTTCGTAGTTGGCGCACTCGGCTTCGAGGTCGGCTGCATTGCCGTTCAAGATGTTCACATTCTCTTTTTTGATGTCAATATGGCGAAAAAAGTTGTTCCACATAAATGAATGGTAACTTTCGGGGTGCTCTTCGGGCAAGCCGATGTATTCGTCCATGTTGAAAGTGATGACATTGCGGAACGAAACGACACCTTGTTTGTTCAGGCTGATGAGTTCGCGATACATGCCAAGTGGCGACGAGCCTGTGGGCAATCCCAGCACAAATGGTTTTTGTTCGGTAGGTTTGGCTTCGTTGATGCGGCGAGCGACATAACGTGCTGCCCAGCGCGAAACCTCGTTGTAGTCGGGTTCGATTATGAGTCTCATTTTTTGTTTATTTCTAATTTCTTGATTTCTGATTTCTAATTATTCTGCAACCACATTCGCATCAATTTTGTGAATGAGGCCTTGCAGCACGGTGCCAGGACCAAGTTCTTTGAAATGATCGGCGCCATCGGCTATCATGTGGCGCACGCTCTGACTCCAGCGCACTGGACCTGTGAGTTGTGCAATGCTGTTTGCCTTGATTTCGTCGGGCGCAGTGTGTGGTTGCGCATCGAAATTTTGATAAACGGGGCAAATTGGCATGTGGAACTCGGTGGCGCGAATGGCAGTTTCCAATTCGGCGCGGGCTGGTTCCATCAGTGGCGAGTGAAATGCACCGCCAACCGACAATTTGATGGCACGTTTTGCACCAGCGGCTTTCAATTTTTCACAAGCGGCATCGATGGCCTCTACAGCGCCCGAAATCACAAGTTGTCCGGGGCAGTTGTAGTTAGCTGGAACCACCACACCATCGATGGTTTTCACAATCTCCTCGACCTGTTCGTCGGGCATGGCAATGACGGCTGCCATGGTACCAGGCTGCATTTCGCAAGCTTTTTGCATGGCTTGTGCGCGAGCGGCTACCAGTCGTAAGCCATCATCGAAAGTGAGTGCGCGAGCGGCTACCAAAGCCGAAAATTCGCCAAGCGAGTGCCCAGCCACCATATCAGGCTTGAAATCATCGCCCAAGACCAGCGCCGAAATCACAGAGTGCAGAAAAACGGCGGGCTGCGTAACTTTGGTCTGGCGCAGGTCGTCGTCGGTGCCTGCAAACATCAAATCGGTGATGCGGAAACCAAGAATCTGGTTGGCGCGTTCAAAAAGGTCTTTGGCCAGCGGTGACGACTCGTAAAGGTCTTTGCCCATGCCCACAAACTGAGCACCTTGACCAGGAAAAACGTATGCATTCATATTTTCAGAAGTGTTTTGATTTTGAAATAACCTGCAAAAGTACGGAATTTGAGCCAATCAGTTGCAATTTTGCCTCGATGAGTTATTAACAGCGCAGTGTAACAACCTGTAAACCAGCATTTTGGCAACGTTCGATTATTGCCGTATTCTTTTCCGAAATCAGATAGAAATCAGCCTCGGGCAATGGCGCAGTGAGCGCATCGGCACAAGTGAATGTGGCATTTGGCAGATTGTAGTGCTGGCAGAAAGCGACTTTTTCAGCATCATTATCGATGCCGACGATGGTGCGATGGCGCGACAGCAGAGCCAACATCAAGCCTTCGGGCGCATAACCGCAACCGAGCAACGCCACCGTGGCCGTGCGCGGAATTTGTCGGTCGAGGTCGGCAAAATAGCCATTTCTGCGGGCTTTCAGACGCAGTTTCAACTCTATTTCGGTTTCTTTGTAAAGCAGATGATGCCTCCAATCGCCACGGAAATAGCCATTTTTCGGCGTATTGAACTCATCGCAAAGCAGATCATATTGCTGCTGCAGATAGGTTCTGAAATTTTTGCTCCGCTCCTGATAGGTTGTGCCAAAAGTTGGATCGTCGTAAGCCACGCGCGGCAGCACACGCACCACCAAAATTCCCTGTTTTACAAGCAACGGCTGGCGTTTCGACATTATCATGCCATTTCCATAGTTCACTATCGGCACAATGTCGAGTTTATGCTTTTCGGCCAAAAGGAATGCGCCTTTGTGAAAACGCTGCACTTGCAAATCCTCCGAGCGAGTACCTTCGGGGAAGATCAGCACCGAATAACCTTCGGCAATGCGCTCCGTTACGATTTTGTCGATCTCGTCCATGCCAAGTTCGGAGTGCATGTAGCCCGCCATGCGCACCGCCCAACCGAAAAATGGCGAGTTCCAAATATATTTTTTGGTGACGACAACCAATTTCGGCACCATGCCAATGATGGCCGCCAAATCAATCACCGACTGATGATTGGCAATGATGATGGCAGGTTTTTCGAAGGTTTCGCCATTTTTCTGACGAATGTTATGCACATCGGGTACGCAATGATGCACGCAGTAGAGCGCAAACCGCGAAGCGTGGCACATGACGTGGCGTTTCCAGCGCCAAGTCGATGGAATGATAATGACCACGAGCATGAAAATTTGCGTCAGCAGGCTCAGCAAAAGGAACACGACGAGAACATACGCCGAACGCAACATATCGCCCAAGGCAATTGGCCAACCGCCTTTCGACACGGGCCAAGTGACAAGCCAGCGGAACAGCAGCGGCTGCAGAATGTACGACACAAACACCACCACCAAAATGCCCAACAGCGACACCAACGCCAACGAATGCACCGCAGGGTGACGTGCAAAAAGCAGTGCGCCCATGCCTATCACGGTCATCAGCGACGAGAAGAAAATGGCGTTTTTGTGCGCTGGAAGCATGGCTTTCCCTTCGCGATATTCGCTGCGCAAGCCGTCTAGCACAAATATGCTGAAATCGTCGCCAATGCCGAAAATGAAGGTCGAAAGAATGATGTTGACAATATTGAATTCGATGTCGAAAATGGCCATGAATCCAAGAATGATGAACCAGCTGATAAACATCGGCAGGAACGCCAGCAGCGCCAATTCTATGCGACCATAGGAGATTAGCAGCACGCCAAAAATGAGCAGCGACGAGATGGCGAGAATCAGGTTGAAGTCGTCGGAGATAGATTGCGCCGCCTGCCCAATGAAATAACTTTGGTCGATGATGGCCGCTGTGGCTGCCACTTGCGCATAGAGGTCAGTTTTTTGCGCATCGTCGACCCAAACCTGCGCCAACAGGCAAGTTTCGTCGCTTCCCCGCTCTATCAGACTCGAAAATGCCATGGGATGCTCGGCGCATTCTGCCAAAAGATCGTGCGGTGCGTATTTTTTGCCGATTATCTCGAAAAATTCATCGAATGCATCGGCCGAAAAACCAGCCTCTTGTGCCGTTTTCTTTACTTTTTCAGAAATTTGTGCAATTTTATCTTCTGAAAAATAGTCATTCCAACGTGCAATGCGTTCGGATTGAACTGCGTCGGTTGGCAAAAAGTCGGCCGCCGACATAAATTTCTGCACCTTCTGCTCGGTTTGCGATTGCTGAAGAATGGCGGCTGTGGCGCTGTAATCGTCCAAGGCTTGCGCATCGTTGCCGTGCGACACCAGCAAAACAGACACATCTTCGTCGGGACGACTTTGCAGGCGCTGCCCCACGCTTTCGAGGTGCGACGGACGATAGTAGATTTTCATCATGTCGTAGTCGAACTTCACATCGTCGCACTTGAACAACGCCACCACCAAAACTATCAGCAAAGCCGCTATCAGCCAGCGATTGCGATCGTATGAATAGGAATTTATCTTGTCGATAATCTGCATGGCGCGCCGCTTGGTTTGGCAACCTTCGATGGTGAGAAAATGCGGCAAAAAGATGAGGCAAAAGAGCGTTGTGCCAATCAAACACGAGGCGGCAAACAGTCCAAAATCTTGCAACAGTGGCGAACTGGTGAACTGCAAACCCACAAATGCGCCAATGGTGGTGATGCTACCAATGGTGAGCGGATAGGTCAGTTCGGCGATCACTTGGCGCGCGTCGGTGCTATGCTCAGCGTGCGAAATCACATGCACCGAATAACTCAACGCCACGCCCAAAATAACCGCTCCCGTGCCGATGGCGATGGCTGAAATTTGTCCTTGAATGAGAAAAGCGCATGCCGCAGCGAACAATGCGCCGTAAAAAACGGGCAGAATAAGCAACAAAATGGTGCGTTTTCGCTTGAAAGTCAGCAAGATAAGCACTGCGATCACCAACAGCGCAACGTTCACCGTCACCATCAAATCGCGCTGAATTTGACGCGCATTGTAGGTGGCAATTATCGGCACGCCATAACATTCGGCGGCAATGTTTTCGGTCTGATTATTCGCTGCCTCAAGACTCTCCTCGATGGCAGTGGTCAGCTCTTCGTTCAAAGCCGATGCATTGCTGCCATCTTGCGAATCGATAAAGGCATAGAGCGTCCTGTAATCGTCGCTAAAAAGGCGATCGTCGTACACAACGTAACCATCGAACTGGTTGAAATTTGAGAGTTTCGACAGCGTTTTTCCGCCCAAACCGAACGGATCGCGCAGCACCACATCTTGCACGCCCACGCTCATTGGCGACATCAGGTCGTTGTAGTTTTCGGCCATGCGCGCGGCACAATTTTGCGGCAGCA
>CAZGVF010000065.1:0-7199 GCA_964528925.1 uncultured Paludibacteraceae bacterium
CACTTTACAGACTTTACACACTTTCCACTCTATTAAACTTTCCACTCGCATGATCTACACAAAAACAGGCGACAACGGCACCACATCGCTCGTTGGCGGCAAACGCGTGCCAAAAACCAACGTGCGGCTACAAGCCTACGGCACCGTGGACGAGCTAAACTCGTTTCTTGGACTTTTGAAGGCAAAAATCCGCTCCGAACAGCGCCCAATGTTGCACGACATACAGAACACACTGCTTGCCATCGGAGCAAATCTTGCCACCGACACCACATGCACACCACTGCACGAATCTGCCAAAATTTCGGAGCAAAAAACGACGGAACTCGAGCAAAAAATTGACGAAATGAACGCCAAATTGCCGAAATTAACAAACTTTATTATTTATGGCGACGACGAAATTTCGGCACTCTGCCATGTGTGCCGCGCCATTGCACGACGCGCCGAAAGATGCATTTTAGAAGTTGATAATCAGCAAGTTATAGATACCGAAGTAAAAAAATTTATGAACCGTTTGTCCGATTTTCTTTTCGTCTTTGCACGACTTTTGGCAGCCGAAAATTCATCGAACGAAAAATTTTGGGCAAAAAATTGATAATGATAAAAAAATCACTATCTTTGCAAGTTGAAAACTGATAGTTAGGCAGTTTTGTAAAGGAACAACAATTTTTATCGTTTATCGCCATGTATTGGACTTTGGAACTAGCGTCGAAACTTGAAGATGCGCCTTGGCCAGCCACCAAAGACGAGCTCATTGACTATGCAATGCGTTCGGGTGCGCCGTTGGAGGTCATCGAAAACCTGCAAGAAATTGAAGACGAAGGCGATGTTTACGAGAGCATTGAGGACATTTGGCCCGATTACCCTAGCAAAGAAGACTTTTTCTTCAACGAAGAGGAGTACTAACAAGTTTTTGACGAAAAAAAACAAAAAAGGTAGACCGAGCACGCAATTTTTCACAACGTTTTCAGTTATAATTTTGAGGTGCAACTCGTTGCGCCACGCAAAACAGGGACAAAACTATTTGTGAAAACGCAAAAAAAATACAGACTAAGGCTCTACCTAACGATTATTTTCTGCACAGTAGCATGTTCCGTGGCACACGCACAATTCGATGCGCAACTCACACAGTACATCTACAACAGAACAATAATAAATCCCGCTGTTGTTGGCGAACAGCAGATGGTGCAGATATCGGCTCTGCAACGTTTACAGTGGATTAGCATCGACAACGCGCCACGAACAACATTCGTCTCGGTGCATTCGCCAGTGAAAATTGGCAAAACAAAGCACGGCGTTGGCGTTCAGTTTGTAAACGACATTTTTGGCATCTTTTCCAACCAGCAAATCAACTTGCAATATGCATACAAGTTGAAGTTGGGCGATGGCGTTCTAAGCATCGGTGCAAACATCGGCGTATCGAATGTGAAAGTGAAAGGCGACAGCGTGAAACTGGTCGAAAGCGACTACCACGTGAAAGACGACGACGCAGTGCCTACGAGCGAAGTCTCGGGCGTAGCATTCGACTGCGGATTGGGCATATCCTACTCCACCGAACGTTGGCACGTTGGCATTGCAGCACTGCATCTGCCAGAAATGAACATCGCACTTGGCTCGCTCGATGGTTTTTACATGACGCGGCTCTACACCGCATCGGGAAGTTACAATTTCAAACTGAAAAATCCCGACTACACCATCAAAACCTCGGCAGCAGTCATCACCGACTTTGTGAGTTGGAATCCGAGCATCACAGCACTGCTCGACTATAAAGGGAAATATTGGGGAGGTCTCGGCGGACGGCTCGATGCCATCTCGTTTCTCCTCGGAATAAAAGTGCTGAACGGACTAGTCGTTGGTTATGCCTACGACCTGCCAGTAAACAAGATAATCACCGCAAGCCACGGTTCGCACGAAATCTATTTGGCGTACGAATTCGGACTCGGACTGAATAAAAAAGGAAATAAACATAAAAGCGTAAGAATACTCTAAACGCTTAAGGATACTCTAAAATTGAGCATACTATGAGAAAACAATCGTTCGTCATCGTAGCCATAGCGGCAATCACGCTATTGGCAGGCTGCTCCAAAGCCCCTAAAGGCTTCTTGGCAGGCGTTTACGGCAAATCGAAACCAGAAACCACGCCCTACGGCATGGTGTTCATTCCTCGCGGCTCGTTTACCATGGGTCCAAACGACCAATCAGCCACTTGGGGAATGCAACCCAAACAGGCTGTGAAGTCAATCGACGCCTTCTGGATGGACGAGACCGAAATCACCAACGGCGAATACCACCAGTTTGTAAACTACGTGATCGACTCGCTGGCGTTGCTAAGACTGCGCGCTATGGACGACGAGACCGAAGCTGCCAAATACTACACCACACACAAAGTGTACAAGCAGGAAGATCCCGACACCGCCATCAACTGGAAAGCCAAAATTCCATGGAATGTGAAATGGAAAGAAGACGACGAAGTGAACGAAGCAAAATATAGCGCAATACAAGAGATGTATTTCTATGGTGAAGAAAAAACCATTGGAACACAAATCAACACACACATTCTGAACTACTCGTACAAATGGGTCGACTACAACCAAGCCGCCCTGCCAGGCAACGAGTTTAACCCCTACACAGGCAGTTACAATCCGAAAGCCAAAGTACGTATCGACAGCGCATTCATGCGTGGCAACGCCATTGTCGACACGGTGATTGTGAAACCTCTGCGCCACCGCAGCGACCTCGTTTGCAGCAAAATCATCAACATCTATCCCGACACCATGTGCTGGATGCGCGAATACACTTACAGTTTCAACGAGCCAGCCATGCACAACTACTTCTCGCACCCGAGCAACGGTAAATATCCAGTAGTTGGCGTATCATGGGATCAAGCCGTGGCATTCTGCCATTGGCGCAACAAACTCTACGAATCGGTTCCTGGACTTCCAAAAACACACGAATTCCGTCTGCCAACCGAGGCTGAATGGGAATATGCAGCACGCGGCGGACGCCATTTGGCAATGTATCCTTGGGGCGGTCCATACATTCGCGATGCAAAAGGTTGCTTCATGGCCAACTTCAAACCAACACGCGGCAACTACACCGAAGATGGTTATCTGATTCCTTGCCAAGTAGGCTCGTTCGACCCGAACGACTACGGATTGTTCGACATGGCAGGCAATGTTTCGGAATGGACAGCCGACACCTACGACCCAACCGCAGCCACATTCACACACGATATGAACTCGGCTTACAACTATCATTCTAAAATGAACGACCCGAAAATTATGAAACGCAAAGTCATTCGCGGTGGTTCGTGGAAAGATGTAGGCGCATTCCTGCAGTGTGGCGCTCGCGACTTCGAATATCAAACCAAACGCAGTCCAGCCATCGGTTTCCGTTGCGTAAGAAGTTACATCGGCGAATAATACACCATATTATATAAATGGGAATTTTACAAAAAAATTAAATAGGCAATAACCAAAAAAATCAAAAAAAAATTATGGCAGCAAAGAAACGCTCGGCTTTCATGGAATGGTATGTTAGCCCGAAAGGAAAAAAAGTAGTTGGATGTGTTTACTCCATCGGTGCAGCGGTCGTTATTATCGGCGCATTGTTCAAAATTTTGCACTGGCCAGGTGCTAGTGTCGTGCTGATGATTGGTATGTTTACCGAGGCATTGTTGTTCACCATCGGTACTCTCGACGATCCACACCCAGATTTGCACTGGAATCACATTTTCCCAGCACTTACACAAGAAGATGCCGATCCACTCTACAACCACCTTGGAGCAGGCGTAGGCGGTGGCGCAGCAGTTGCTGGCAATGCCACTGCAGCACAACCCGCAAACAACGCTGGTGTAGTCAATCCGCTGAAAGACGAAGATGTGAAAGCCGTTCAAGAAGGCTTGAAAAGCATTAGCGACGCTGCCAAACAGATGGCTGGCATAGCAAAAGCCGCTAGCCTGACCGACACATTTGCACAAAACATGGAACTGGCCGGTAACGCTGCCGCTGAATTTGCAGCAAAACAGCAGAACCTCGATGCTGCTTCGCAAGCACTGTTGGCTTCGTACAACGGCATTGCACAAAACATGACCACCGTGCAAACCGCCACCACACAATATGTGGAGAAAGCTGACGCAATCAACAAAAACCTTGGCGCAATCAACTCGGTTTACGAACTGCAACTGAAAAATGTTCAAAGTCAGGCCGAAGTGGTTGAAAAACAAACCGCAACCATTGCAGCCGTTGGTGGCGATATCGACAAAGTACAAAAAGCCATGCAAGCAAGCGCAAACGACATGGCAAAATACCAAGACGAGACAGCCAAATTGGCACAAAAAGTTGTTGATTTGAACGCCATCTATGGCAATATGCTCAACGCTATCAACGCTTAAAAAGCAGTAGCATTTTTATTAGAACACACCTAAAAACGAAAACGAATGAGTGGTGCTACTAACTGTCCGGAAACCCCGAGACAAAAGATGATAGGCATGATGTATTTGGTGCTGACCGCCATGTTGGCACTGAATGTATCGGCCGATATTTTGAACGGCTTTTTGATGGTCGACAATAGTTTGATAAACAACATCAACACTGGTCTGACGCAGAAAAATGCCCTCTACGATGACATGCAATACCTGTACGAGCAGAACCCCGCAAAAGTGGGCGAATGGCTCGAAAAGGCTAACCTCACCAAGCAAAAGAGCGACAGCCTCATCGCCTTCATTCACCAAGCCAAAGCCGACTTGATGATGACCGCCGATAAAGTGGAAATCGCTCCCGACACGGTGAACCGACACAAACTGACCACTAAGGACAATACCGACATCGCCAGCAACTACTTTATCGGTGGCGACGAAGTGAATGGTTCTGAAAAAGGTCAGCAATTCAAAAGAATGCTCGAAGAGTATCGTCACTTTGTAGAGCAGATGTTTGGCGACGATAGCACATCGCACAAAATCTACGAACAGCGTTTCTCTACCGAGCCTGCCATGAACTCGCACGGAACAGAATTAGTGCCTTGGCTCAATGCACAATTCGAGTCGATGCCAATCATTGCCGTAACGACGCAGCTTTCGAAATACGAAAACGATGTTCAGACTACCGAACAGGAGTTGCTCAGCTATTTCAAGAGCCAAACCGACGCAGGCGACTTCCGCGTGAACAAGATCGAGGCATTTGTAATTCCAGCATCGAAACACGTAATGCAAGGCGGACAATACAAGGCACAGATTGTGCTTTCGGCCGTCGACTCGACCAAAGTGCCTGAATACTACATCGGAAGCAACAAACTTTCGAGCGGCACCTACACCGCAAGTTGCAACAGCGTAGGCACATTCCCATTCTCGGGTAAAATTGTGCTGAAAGGCAACGACGGCGTGCCTCGCGAATATCCTTTCAAAGACGAATACACCGTAGGAGAGCCTTCGGCAACCATCGCCAACGAGGACATGAACGTGGTTTATAAAGGTTTCAACAACCGTTTGAGAATCTCAGTTCCAGGCGTGAGCGATTCGAAAGTGCGCGTCGATGTTACGGGCGCAACACTCACCAAGAGCGGTTCGATATACATTTGCAAACCGACAAGCAATGCCGATGTAAAAATCAACGTATCGGCCGATGTCGATGGCAAATTTGTGTCGATGGGTAGCACCAGCTTCCGCGTAAAAGCCCTGCCCGATCCAGCACCATTCCTGCAATACACCGACGACAACAACAACGTTGTGCTCTACAACCCGAACATCGATGGCTACAAAAAAGCGCCGAACAAAAAGCAACTGCTTGCATCTAAGTTCGTGGCGCAATATGCCGATGGACTGTTGAAAGCCAACTTTAAGATTGCCGATTTCGAAATGGTAGCAACCGTGCGCGGTGGTAACACCACAAAAGGTTCGCCCAACAACGAGTTCAGTAGCGACCAGTTGAACCTGATTAAAGCACTGAAACCAGGTCAGGAGATATTCTTCAAAAACATTCGATGCACTGGTGATAAGACCACAATTCTGTCGTATCCACCAATTGCAATCCCTGCTAAATAACGAGAAAAGCAGATTTTCAAAACTGAAAATTTTAGAAACATGAACAAGCACTTTTTTGCAACAGCAGTGACCGTACTTTTGAGTTCGGTAGGCAGCCTTTTCGCACAGTGGCCAGGTGAGATTGACAGCACCAGCTACCTGTTCGATGCCGATGGTTCGTTCACACGCGTGTCGGTCGACATCGAAGATGTGAAATCGAAAATCATCACTGTAAATCCGCTGATAGACGATGTGATGTGGCGCAAAACGGTGATTCGTGCCATCGATTTGCGCGAACGCCAAAACTGGTCGCTCTACTACCCTTACGAGAACATCGACTCGCTGTCGCAGAAAAACCTGTTTGCCATCATTTTCAAAGCGTTGCTTCAGGGCGATGTGAAGGGTTATCTGCAACCAGCCGATAAGTTGACGCCTCCGCCATTCACGCAAAAATACGAGTTCGACATTCAAAAAGACCTTGTTGAGCGTCTGTTTGGCGACAGTGAAGACTATCAGGACGACTACAAGAAGATTGAGTTCATCACGCAAGGTATTGTGAAATACTACATTCAAGAGACTTGGTATTTCGATAAGCATAGTTCGACGATGGGCAGCAAAATTCTGTCGATTGCGCCAGTTTACAATCGTGAGTACAACACCACATTCGACCCAGCGGGCGAGGTGGACGAAGGTACCATGTGCTGGATTCCGTTCGAGCGCATTCGTCCCTATCTGCAAATGGAATTCATGAAGACCACGGGACGCAACGTGAACCCAATCACCGATTTCGACAACTTCTTCGTAAGCCGCCAGTTCGATAGTTACATCATAAAAGACTACGATGTACGCGGAACACTGCTCGACGACCCGAACAAATATCCCGATCCCTACAAAATACGCCAAGAGCAAGAGCGCATAGAGAGCGAGATTTTGAATGCTGAACAAGATTTGTGGCACTATTAATGGCACGATTTTAGGCAATAAACATGCACAAGACCCGAAGACCAATTTTGGTCCTTCGGATTTTGTGGTGTAAAAAGGAAACAAAAAATTTAACATATTCTTTTCAACGAAAATAATGAAAAAGAAACTGTTACTCATTGTCTTTACGCTTGGTATAGGCGGCTATGCGGTGGCACAAATGACCACGGCGCGGAACTTGTCGTCGTACTCCGATAGCACATAC
>CAZGVF010000066.1:0-7133 GCA_964528925.1 uncultured Paludibacteraceae bacterium
TGCTTTGGAACTTCGTCGATCAGCGAAAACAGCTCGTCTTTGGTTTCGGCGCGGAGTAGGGCGATGCGCATTGGGCGAAAATGGTCGATGCCTTTGAACATGGGCGCAAGTGCCAAGTGGCGGCGCGCATGCACTATGCCGCTATGCTCGTTGCCCACCCAATCGATGCTGCGGCAGATGTACTCCTTCATTATCTCGGCCTGTTCGGCGTAGGTTTTTGGCGGCAGCAGTTCGCCCGTGGCGAGGTAGTGTTTCATCTCGTCGAAAATCCACGGGTGACCGATGGCAGCGCGCCCCACCATCACGGCATCAACGCCATAGCGGTCGAAACATTCGGCAGCGCGCTGTGGTGTGGTTACATCGCCATTTCCGATGATGGGAATGTGCATGCGTGGATTGTTTTTCACTGCGCCAATCAGCGTCCAATCGGCCTCGCCCGTGTACATCTGGGCGCGCGTGCGCCCGTGAATGGCCAACGCCTGAATGCCGCAATCCTGCAACGCTTCGGCAAGATCGACGATTATTTTCGAGTTGTCGTCCCAGCCGAGGCGCGTCTTCACCGTAACGGGAATTTTCACGGCTTGCACCACATGGCGCGTGATGTCGAGCAGCAGCGGCACATCGCGTAGCAACCCAGAGCCAGCGCCTTTGCCAGCCACTTTTTTCACGGGACAACCGAAATTCAGGTCGAGAATGTCGGGCTGCGATTGCTCCACAATTTTTGCGGCCTCGACCATGGTTGCCACATCGCGACCGTAGATTTGCACTGCCACGGGACGCTCTTCGGGCAGCACGGAGAGTTTGCGCTCGGTGCTACGCACGCTGCGAATGAGCGCGTCGGCACTCACAAATTCAGTATAGACAAGGTCGGCTCCGTAGCGTTTGCACAGAATGCGGAACGCTGGATCCGTAACATCTTCCATCGGCGCCAAAAACAGCGGTCGAGCGGGAAATTCTATGTTGGAAATATTCAAAATGAGTAAGGAGTAAAGACAAAGGAATAAAGACAAAAGACAAAAGAATAAGGACAAAAGGTGCGAATGCGGTCGTCGATTTTCTCTAAACTATCACCCTTAATCTCTCACCTTTTTCAGCCGCAAAGGTACTGAAAAAAAACAAATTTTCTACCTATTGTTCAAATGAAATAAAAAAACTACTTTTGCAGATTGAAAATTATAGGGAGAAAATCCCAATTTTCGAAGGAAAATATCTAAAAAAATCTCTCATAGATGGAAACAATCAAACTGAAAAAAGGGCTTGATATTGCCATTGCGGGGCGCGCTGAGTGCCGCGTTGTGTCGATGACGCAGCCCGACGTAGTGAAGGTTGTCCCCGACGACTATGCGGGTTTCACGCCCAAAGTCGTTGTCAAGGAAGGCGACTCTGTGAAAGTTGGCACCACGCTGCTTTTCGATAAGCGCCATCCCGACCTCAAAATTGTTGCGCCCGTGAGCGGCTCGGTGGCCGAAGTGGCGCGTGGTGAAAGGCGCAAACTGCTCTATGTGGCCATACGCCGCGATGGTAAGCAGACTTGCGAAGATCTTGCCAAAATCGACCTGAACGCTCCGCGCGAACAGGTGCTTGCTGCCGTGCTTGGCGCAGGTTTTGGCGCACTCATTCGTCAACGCCCGTACGATGTGCTGGCAAATCCCGAAGTGGCTCCGAAAGCCATTTTCGTGTCGGCATTCGACTCGGCTCCGCTTGCGCCCGACTACAACTTCATTCTGAAAGGTCGCACCGCCGAAGTGCAGGCTGGTCTTTCGACATTGGCAAAACTCACCGATGGAAATGTCTATTTTTCGGTAGCACCCACAACTGCTCCCGACTTGCGCGCTGCAAAAGGCGTGGTGGTAACCGAATTTGTCGGAACTCACCCTGCTGGCTGCGTTGGCGTGCAGATAAATCATCTGAACCCTGTGAACAAAGGCGAAGTGGTTTGGACCATGAATGTGCAAGATGTGGCTCTGCTAGGTCATTTTGCGCTGACTGGCGAACTCAACCTCGAACGCCTGATAGCGGTGGCTGGTCCCGAAGTGATTGAACCTGCGTATGTTCGCACCGTGAGCGGCACTGCCATCAGCTCGATAGTGAACTGCAACCTGAGCCATGGCGTGAAAGTGCGCGTAGTGAACGGCAACCTGCTCACTGGCACCAAAGCCGACGAAGGCGCAACGCTCAGTCCGTTTGCTGGTGTGGTTTCGGCCATTGCCGAAGGCGATCACGCCGACGAGGCATTCGGCTGGATTATGCCGCGTTTCTCGAAATTCAGCAACAATGCACTCTATCTCACCAAACTCTTGCAAAAAATCTGCCCGAAAAAGACCTTCGATTTCGATGCGCGCTTGCTGGGCGGACGCCGTGCATTCATTGTGAGTGGCGAGATGGAGAAAGTGCTGCCTATGGACATCATGCCCGAGCAGTTGGTGAAAGCCATGATTGCTCGCAACATCGACAAGATGGAGCAACTCGGCGCCTACGAGATAGCGCCCGAAGATTTGGCACTGTGCGAATTTGTCTGCACATCGAAAATAGAGATTCAACGCATCGTTCGCGAGGCTTTGGACTATATGCAAAAAGAACTTGAGTAAAACCGTTTATTTTTTTGACAGGATATGAATTTCATCAAAAAAACTCTCGACAAAATGGCTCCGACTTTCTCGGAGGGCGGTAAACTGTCGGCGTTTCACTCGCTGTTCGATGCCATGGAGACCTTCTTCTGCGTCCCCAACGAGACATCGAAATCGGGCGTCCAAATTCACGACGCCATCGACTCGAAACGCACCATGTTCACCGTGGTCATTGCACTGCTGCCAGCCATGCTGTTTGGCATGTGGAATGTAGGTTATCAGCACTTTCTTGCCATTGGTGTAGAGGCTGGATTTTGGCAACAGTTTGCGTTCGGTTTGCTGGCGCTGCTGCCCACCATTCTGGTTTCGTACATCGTAGGTTTGGGCATCGAAGTGATTGTGGCGCAAATCAAAAAAGAGGAGGTAGCCGAAGGTTTCTTCGTTACGGGCTTCCTCATTCCGCTTATCGTGCCTATCGACACACCGCTGTGGATGGTGGCCATCGCTACTGCGTTTGCCGTAATCTTTGCAAAAGAGGTGTTTGGCGGCACGGGCTACAACATTTTCAATGTGGCACTCATCACTCGCGCATTCTTGTTCTTTGCTTACCCAACGGCCATGAGTGGCGATAGCGTTTGGGTTCGCACACGCGACGCCTTCTGGTGGGGCGCAGGCGAGCCAATCGATGGTTTCTCGGGCGCAACACCGCTCGGACAACTCAGCACTGCTGCTACATCGGAACCTGCTCTGCACGACATCATGGGCGACCCGATAGGTTTCTGGGACGCTTTCATGGGCTGGATTCCTGGTTCGGTGGGCGAGACTTCTACACTTGCTATTCTCATTGGCGCAGCCATTCTTATCTGCACGGGCGTGGCTAGTTGGAAAATTATGCTCTCAGTCTTTGCTGGTGGCGCACTCACAGCGTTGGCATTCAACTTGTGGGGGCCCGACACCGCCATTGCCAACCTGCCTTGGTACGAACATTTGGTTCTGGGCGGATTTGCCTTTGGCGCAGTGTTCATGGCAACTGATCCTGTAACAGCCGCTCGCACCGAAACGGGCAAATGGATCTACGGCTTCCTGATTGGTTTCATGGCTGTGGTCATTCGCGTGCTGAACCCAGGCTACCCCGAAGGCATGATGCTCGCCATCTTGCTGATGAACGTATTTGGCTGCCTCATCGACTGGTGCGTGGTGCAAGTCAACATTAAAAAGCGTTTGAAACGCGTAACAATCAAAAAATAGGAGATAAACAATATGGCAACAAAAAATGCTGAAACTGAAGCGCAGGAGCCAAAGAAAAAGGGCATCGACCGCAATAGCAATGCCTATATTTTGACTTACACGAGCGCTATCGTCATCATAGTGGCACTGCTGCTGTCTATCACTTCGGGCGCACTCAAAGGTCGCCAAAACGAGAATGTGAAACTCGACACAAAAAAGCAGATTCTGAGCTCGCTGCCCGCCATCGATCTCGAAAATGGCGATGCTAATGAGATTTATGCCAACACCATTGTGGCTTACGACCTGCTCGATGCCGAAGGCAATGTGGCGCGCGAGTTGGATCCTGTGGCCGATTTCGATGTGAAAGCCGAAGAGGGTCAACTGCGACTCTATGTGGCAAACATCGATGGCGCAAAGAAATACATCATTCCGATGAATGGCGCAGGACTTTGGGGCGCAATCTGGGGCTACATCGCTTTGGACGACGACAAAAACACCGTCTATGGTGTCTATTTCTCGCACGCTGGCGAAACTCCGGGCTTGGGCGCAAACATTGCAACGCCTAAATTCCAAAATCAATTCCAAGGCAAACACATCAAAAATGCTGATGGACAATTTGTGTCGATTGGCGTGATGAAAAAAGGTCAAACAGCCGAAGGTCAGGAGCAAGTTGATGCACTCTCGGGTGGCACCATTACTTCGAAAGGCGTAGAAACCATGCTGAAAACGTGCATTGGCGCCTACACTGCATTCCTGAACAAAACCGAAGCCGCTGAGGCCAACAATGTAGAAGGAGGAGAACAACAATGAAAAACGAAAAATTGATGAATACTCTGCTCGGCCCGTTGAACAAAAACAACCCAATAGCCGTGCAAGTTTTGGGCATCTGCTCGGCTCTGGCCGTTACGGTGGAGCTGAAGCCTGCCATAGTCATGGGACTGTCGGTAACCATCATCGTGGCACTGTCGAATGTGGTTATTTCGCTCATTCGCAACACCATTCCAAATAGCGTGCGCATCATTGTGCAACTGGTTGTGGTGGCAGCACTCGTTACCGTGGTTAGCGAATTTCTGAAAGCATACGTTTATGATGTGAGCGTGCAACTTTCGGTCTACATCGGACTGATTATCACCAACTGCATATTGATGGGACGACTCGAGGCTTTTGCTATGAGCAATAAACCATGGGATTCGTTCCTCGACGGCATTGGCAATGGTTTAGGCTATGCCATGATTCTGATTGTAGTAGCATTCTTCCGCGAATTGCTCGGCTCTGGCACGCTGTTCGGCTTCCAAATCATTCCACAATCGTGGTACGAGGCTGGCTACTCCAACTGCGGCCTGATGATGATGCCTTCGATGGCACTGATTCTGTTGGCTTGCGTCATCTGGGTTCATCGCGTTATCAACAAAGAGTTACAAGAAAAATAAGGAACTTGAGATATGGAACACGCATTAAGCCTATTTGTTCGGTCCATCTTTGTGGACAATATGATTTTCGCTTACTTCCTAGGTATGTGTTCGTACCTAGCAGTGTCGAAAAATGTTAAGACCTCGCTTGGATTGGGCGTTGCAGTAACTTTTGTGCTGCTCGTCACGCTGCCTGTGAACTACCTGCTCGAACGCTATGTGCTGAGCGCAGGAGCGCTGGCTTGGCTCAGTCCTAGCCTTGCTTCGCTCGATTTGAGCTATCTGAGTTTCATTCTGTTCATTGCCGTGATTGCGGCCATCACGCAGTTGGTCGAGATGGTTGTCGAGAAATTCTCGCCGTCGCTCTATGCTTCGCTGGGCATTTTCCTGCCACTGATTGCCGTTAACTGCGCCATCATGGGTTGCGCCCTGTTTATGCAACAACGCGTAGGCATGGAACCAACCGATCCGAAAGCACTCACCAACATGTGGGACGTGCTGGCCTACGCCGTAGGTTCGGGTCTCGGCTGGACGCTCTCAATCGTTGGCTTGGCTGCCATTCGCGAAAAAATGGAATACAACGACGTGCCTACGCCTCTGCGCGGATTGGGCATCACGTTCATCACCGTTGGTCTGATGGCCATGGCATTCCTCTGCTTCAGCGGCTTGAAAATCTAATTATCGTCAATCTTAAAAAACAGAGATAGATTATGTTACTCGAAATAAATTCAACGGCAATCATCGCCAGCCTCGTCGTCTTTCTGGGCGTCATCATCTTGCTGGTGGTAATTCTGCTCATTGCCAAACGCTATTTGGTGGCGTCGGGCAAGGTTAAAGTCAACCTCAACGGCGACAAAGACGTGGAAGTGCCTGTTGGCGGTTCGCTGCTCGGTTCGTTGGCTGGCGCTGGCGTATTTTTGCCATCGGCTTGCGGCGGTAAAGGTTCGTGCGGACAGTGCAAATGCCAAGTGCTCGAAGGTGGCGGCGAAATTCTGCCTACCGAAACGGTTCACTTCTCGCGCAAACAGGTGAAAGACCACTGGCGCCTCGGCTGCCAAGTGAAAGTGAAGAGCGATTTGGCAATAAAAGTGCCAGAATCGGTACTCGGCGTGAAAGAGTGGGAATGCACCGTCATCTCTAACAAAAACGTCGCTACATTCATCAAAGAGTTCAAAGTGGCTCTGCCAAAAGGCGAACACATGGACTTCATTCCTGGTTCGTATGCGCAAATCAAAATTCCAACCTACGACATCGACTACAACGATTTCGATCGTTCGCTCATTGGCGATTTGTACATTCCAGCTTGGGAGAAATTCGGTCTGTTTGGTTTGAAACAAAAGAATACCGAACCGACCATTCGTGCTTACTCCATGGCCAACTATCCCGACGAGGGCGACATAATCACCCTTACGGTGCGCATAGCCACGCCTCCTTTCAAACCGAAACCCGAAGTGGGCTTCCAAGATGTGCCGTGCGGCATTGCATCGACCTACATCTTCTCGCTGAAACCGGGCGACAAAGTGCTGATGTCGGGTCCTTACGGCGAATTCCACCCAGTGTTCGACAGCAAACGCGAAATGATTTGGGTCGGCGGCGGCGCTGGCATGGCTCCACTGCGCGCACAAATCATGCACATGCTCAAAACTTTGAACACGCGCGACCGCGAAATGCACTACTTCTACGGCGCTCGTGCCATCGACGAGGTGTTCTTCATGGAAGATTTCTTGGAACTGGAGAAAGGATTTCCCAATTTCCACTTCCATTTGGCACTCGATCGTCCCGATCCAAAGGCCGATGCGATGGGCGTGAAATACACTCCAGGCTTCATTGCTCCTGTGATGGGCGACACCTATCTGAAACAGCACGAGGCTCCAGAAGATGTGGAATACTACCTGTGCGGTCCTCCGATGATGGCCAAAACCGTTCTCGA
>CAZGVF010000067.1:0-5378 GCA_964528925.1 uncultured Paludibacteraceae bacterium
TCAATTATCAATTATCAATTGAAAAATTCCTCACTCCTCACTCCTAATTCCTAATTTTTATATTGTCATCATCATCCAAAAGGCGAGGGCGAGCAGCAGCAGGGCGATGCAGGCGAGGCGAATGTTTGAGCGGCGGCGTTCGGCGCGCATGTCGCTGGTTTCGCTTGGCGCATCATAGTCCTTGCGGCGGAACGATCCCCGTTTGATGCTGCTTTTGAATGGCTCGTTGGGGTCGGTCTGTCCGAGTCTGCGCTTGACGCGTTCGTCGCGCTCTTTGCGCGCCTCTTCCTCCTCGTTCCAGTAGATTGGCACGTGGTGAAATTGGCGTGGCTTGGGTGTGCGTACAAAAACGAATTTGAACATAAAATAGTCTGAAAGTTTATAAAGTCTATAAAGTTTATAAAGTCGCGGCGGTGCAGTTGGTTGTGGTTCTGCGGTTTTCCTATTGTTATTTGAAGATTTGAAGATTGTGTGCTGTCTTTTTTTGGCGCGAACACTACTCATTACTCACTTCTAACTGCTCACTAAAAATTCCTAACTCCTAATTCCTCATTCCTAATTTTATACAAACTCTTCGCCTTTGGTTTTGGCGTCGTTCACGAATTGGCGCATTTTGGCTTCGTCGTCTTTTTTGCAGATGAGCAGCACATTGCCCTCTTCTGCCACAAGGTAGCCGTCGAGGTCTTGCAGCACTACCAGTTTGTTGTCGGGCACGACGGTCAGGTTGTTGTGGCTGTCGTAGGCGAGTGTTTGTCCGTGAAGCGTGGCGTTGCCGTCTTCGTTTTTGTCGGCCAGTTCGTAGAGCGAGTTCCATGTGCCGAGGTCGCTCCAGCCGAAGTCGGCCATGCGCACGTACACATTTTGCGCCTTTTCCATTATGCCGTAGTCGATGCTGATGTTGGGGCAAGTGGCGTAGGCTTGTTCTATGAAATCTTGTTCGCGCTCGGTGTTGTAGTCGTTGCGCCCCGCCTCGAAAATGGCTGCTACCTCGGGCAGATGCATCTCGAAAGCGCGTACGATGGTGTCCAAATTCCAAAGGAACATTCCCGAATTCCAATAAAATTCGCCACTATCGACGAAGATTTTTGCCATTTCGAGATTTGGTTTTTCGGTGAAAGTCTTCACTTTGCGTAGCAGTCCGCCGCCTTTTGCCACTTGAATGTAGCCGTAGCCCGTTTCGGGGCGCGTGGGGCGCATGCCAAGTGTGAGTAGCGCGTCGTTGTTGGCGATGAAGGTGAAGCATTCGGGCAACATCTGGCGGAAGATGTCTTCGCGCGTTATCAGGTGGTCGCTTGGCACTACAATGATGTTGGCATCGCGGGTTTGCGCTTTGATTTTGTAGACGGCATAGGCAATGCACGGGGCGGTGTTGCGCCGCAGTGGCTCCAGCAGCACTTGTTCGGGTTTTAGGTCGGGCAGTTGCTCCAGAATCAGGTCGCGGTAGGTGCGGTTCGACACGATGTAGATGTTTTCAGTTGGCACAATGCCGCGAAAACGGTCGAAAGTCATTTGCAGCAACGAGCGTCCCGTCCCCAGAAAATCGATGAATTGTTTGGGTTTGGCGGTGCGACTATAGGGCCAAAAGCGGCTTCCAACGCCACCGGCCATTATTATGCAGAAGTTGTTTGCGTTCATACTTCTTGAAGAAAATTAAGAATTAACAATAAATAATGAACAATAAAAGTGTTACGATTGGGCAGTGCGGCAACGTGGCAAATTAAGAATTATGAATTTAGAATTAAGATTTGTGACCATGGTTGGCTGATGAAATCTTGCTACTTGCTACTTGCTGCTTGTTTCTAATCAGTTGAAAATTAGAATTTTAATCTGCTCCGAAAACTATCATGTTCAATTTGCTAAATTAGTGATTTTTCTTGGAATTGCAATTTCTTGTGGGCAACAAAAAAATCGGGACTTTCGCCCCGACTTTTCTGAACTTCGTTTGCTTGTTCATCAATAGATGAATTTGCCGCGCGAAACTATCTTCTTGTTGTAGTAGAAGACGTAGATGAGCGTTTTGCCCGTGCGTTGCATGCGAATGATGCGTCCTGCTGCGCCCGCATCGCAAATGTCGTCGTTCGGATCGACCAGCGGCACATCGAGTTTGGTGAGCAGTCGGCCGGCGGTGTCGAATATGGCAATCGCTACATTGTTGCGGCGCGTGCTGGCTTTGAACAGTCCGTCGCCAACCATTGTCCAGCAAACATCTTCGGCTGTGGGCGCATCGCCAGGATTGATGGTCGATTCCACAAAGTTGATGGTGTAGGTCTGCGTGGTGCCGTCCTCGGCCGTGCAGTAGATGTACTGAACAAAACGATCGGTGGCACTTTCGCCATATTCCACAGTTTGCAGTGCGCTATCGCTTGCAATGCCTTCGATGGTTGGCAGCGTGGTTGCGCCTTTGGCAATGGTGTAACTGTATTCGAAGATGGTCGGTTCAAAATCTTTCAGCGATTTGGCATCGATCAAAATATCTTTCAGCAGTGCGTTGTCCGATTTTTCAATCTCGAATGTCAGAACATAGATGTTGACCGAACCATTTTGTGCCGTTACGGTTACGAGTATCACGCTTGTGTTGTCGACTAGCGTGGTGAGTGTATCGCCTGCTTCAACGGTGATGGTGCTACCTGCGGCAATCACTGTGCCGTCGCTCAAAGTGCCATCGTAGGTGAGGGTGAGCGTGGTGTCGGTGCAGGTGATGGTCTCGGTGGCGTAGGCTGCCGTCACGGTCTGGTCTTGGTCTCCTTTTTCGTAGCGTAGATTGTCAATCTTCGGGAATTCGTCGGCGGTTGTTCCAAGGTCGAACAGCAGGTCGTAGGCGGTGGTGTCGGGGTGGAACAGCGGATCGAAATCGGGATAGATGACATCGACGAAATAGAGATCTTTCAGTGTGTTGTTGCTCGAAAGTGCCACGGTGAAGTGCAGCGTGTATTCGTTGCTCTGCATCTCGTCCTGCGAAACTACGCTGATGATGGCATTGCCGTGCGTGCCAAGACTGTCGCTCACAAGCGCTTCGGTGGCGAGCGTTACCGATTTGTAAGCATCTTCGTTCAACTGCGTTTGCCATGTGATGGTGGGCAGTTCCGTTGTGCCGTAGGGTAGAGTGATGTAGTACTCAAAGTCGTCGCTGGCGAAGGTTTCGCTGGTGGTGAAGCCCGTGGCGGCGGAGTCGAGCGCTTCGGCGTTGATGAAGATGTTGGCGAGCGAGGCATTGTCGGCTAGGCGAACATCGAACACGATGGTGTACTCTTTTGTGCTAACGCCGTCGGCAGCCGTTACGCTGATGGTGGCGGAGTTTTCGCCGCGAGTGATGTTTACGGTCTGACCTTCGTCGCCTGCTTCGTAGGTTATCGCCATGTTGTCGATATCAGTTCCGTATGGCAGCGACACCGAAATTGGGTCGGTCGCGTCTTTGTCGAAATTGCTGATTGCCGTGCCATCAATCAGAATGTTGTTGAGCGTGGCGTTGTCGGACAGTGCAACGGCAAAGTTGAAGGTGTACGTCGTCTGACTGCCATTTTCGGCGGTAACGGTGAGTGTGTAGTGACCATTCAGCCCTTCGAAAACGGAATCTTTCGCAACGGTTTGATATTCGTCGCCAGCCTCCCAAGTGATTTGTGGAAGCGTGGTTGTGCCGTATGGCATCACGCTGTCGTATTGCGTCTGGTGCGGATCGAATTGCATGTATGGCAGTTCGTCGAAGAAGATGGTGCGCAGCGTGTCGGCATCAGAGAGCAGCAGCGTGTTGTGCAGCGTGTAGGTGCGCTGATTTCCGTTTTCGGCCGTCACCACAATTATGGCATCGCTGTTGAGTGAGCTCATCTGCTGGCTGATTTCGACTGTCTGATATTCATCGCCACGGACGAACTCAACGCTCACCTCGTCGCGCGAACCGACTGCCCAAGTCAGTTGGTAGTCGTTGACTTTGCCACCAAAGGCATGGTCGGCAGTGTAGTGCGTGCCTTCGAGTTGCAAATGTTCTTCCAATCCATTGATATTCAGCAAGATATCAGCCAAAGTGTCGATTGCCGATTTTTCAATGTTGAAATTGATGGTGTAGGTGCGGCTGTTGCCTTTTTCTGCCGTCACGGTGATGACCGATGTGGCGTTGTAGGCGTCAGTCGCGTTGGTTGCGATGCCGACGGTTTGCCATTTGTCGCCCTTGCCGCGGCTGTCGTTCTCCGATGGTGCGATGGTTGGCCATTGGCGCGTGCCAACGGGCAGCGTAACGTTGTAGGTTTCCACATCGGCTGTAAAATCTTGATCGACCACAAAGTCGGTCTGATGTGTATTCAGTGAGTCGCCATCGAGGTAGATCATCTTCAGCAGGTCGTTGTCCGACAGCTCAACATCGAAATAGATGCTGTAGGTCTTGGTGGTTGTGCCATCGGCGGCGGTAACTACAAGGTTTGTGGTTTCGCGTGTGCCGTTGTTGCTGATGCTCACATTCTGACCTTCGCTGCCAAGCACTGCCACAATGTCGGGACGAATCTCGGTGCCAGCGGGCAACATCAGCGTGTAGTCGGTTTTGTCGGCACTGAAGCCCTCAATCTGCACACCATCGACTTCAATCTGAGCCAAATCGGCATTGTTCGATCCAGTAGGTTTCGTAAAGTTGATGATGTAGGTCTTGGTATCGCCATTTTCGGCAGTAACCACAAGCGTTGCACTGTTGCTGTTCACGGTCAGTTCCACTTGTTGCTGATACAAATCTTCGGCCGTGTAACTAACCACAGGCACTTCGTTCGACGAAAGCAATACGTTGTATTCCAGCGTGTTAGCGTCGAATTCTGGAATGGCAATGTAGTTCACCGCCAGACTTGTAAGGTCGGCATTGCTCGATTTTTCGGCAACGAAATTCAGTGTGTAGATATTTTCTGTGCCATCTTCGGCCGTAACGGTGATGACGGTCGCCTCGCCAAGTCCGTTTTGCTCCATTTTGATGGTCTGCCCAGCGTGGTTGGCGCGGAAGGTGATGTTTGGCATGATGGGTTCAGCCACTTTCGGATTGCCGCACGCCAGCGTAATGTTGTAGTCGGTGGTGGCAGGGTCGAAGGCTTTGTTGGCCGTGTAATCCGTGGCATTGGTCGTTAGCAGTGCGCCATTCAGTTCGATGGCGGCCAGCGTGGCGTCGCTCGATGGCGTGTGGCGCAGGCGAATCACTGTGGTCTGCTTGGTTGTGCCATCTTCGGCGGTAACCTCAAATGTGGCTTCGGCAAAATAGTTTTCGCTCGGAGTGTTTGCCGCAAATTGTGGCGCATTGCTTGCCGTTTGTTGATTCAGCGTGAATGTCGCCTTGATGGTCTGCGCTGCCTCGCCTTGCACGGCCTCGATGGTCAGCGGCTCGGTGCGCTCGATGGTGTATTCGTACACATTGT
>CAZGVF010000067.1:5478-7055 GCA_964528925.1 uncultured Paludibacteraceae bacterium
CCTTCGACTGCCAGATTTGCCAAGGTGGCGTCGGCACTGCGTTTTTCAACGAATTTCAAGTGATATTCGCGCGTGGTTGCGCCATCTTCGGCAGTTACGGTGATGGTGTCGCCGTGGAACAAAACGCTCTGGTGCATGTTGCCGCGAATGGCCATGACATCGGGCATGAAGCGTGTGCCATTTTCAACCTCGATGGTGTAATCCGTAGTGGTTGGCGAAAAATCTTTCAGCGTGTCGCCATCGACGATGATGCCTGCCAATGCAGCATTTTTCGAGAATGGGCGGTTCAGATCCACAATGTAGTGGCTCAGCGTGCCGTCCTCGGCTTTGGCGGTGATGTTCACCACGCGAGTCATGTAGTTGCCACTGCAGTTTGCCTGCTCGTCGCCGTAGGTGTAGGTGTACTCTTGGTCAGCCACTTCGCCTTCGAAAGTCAAAACGGGCGCGCCTTGCAGTTCGGCATCAATCTTCACGGCTTGAATCCAATCGCCATCGTATTTTCCTTTGAAACCGCTGGTCTCGGTGCCATTCACAAAAATCTTTGCGATTTTGCTGTTGTAGGCGAATTTCACCCAATCGACAAGCATTTCGGATGCGGCTTTGCTCTTCAGCGCACTGGCATTGTCGCTCTCGCAACTGTTGATGACGATGCTCATGGTCGCTGGATTTTCGAGCGTATTGTCGGTGAACGACATCACTGCGGTTTTCCATGTGTTGCTGAAGTTGTTGTCGGTAAATTCTTTGGTATACTGACCGTTGTTTAGCGAGAATTTCAGGCTGATGTTGTTCACGCTCGATTGCGAAACGGCGTTGTAGCGCATCGAAAGTTGGTCGGGCGTGTTGCGGAAGCTGATGCCGCCAAAGGTCGATGTGGTCGACGAGCCGTCGTTGAGTGTGGCGCTCATCTCGCCAAGGGTCATCAAACCTGGAATGGAGCCATCGATCACTTTATTGTAGGCGGTGGTGAGTTTGGCATAGTCGCCATCTTGCGTCACTTCGCTGCCTGGCGTGTAGGTGCCTTTGGTTATCAGGCTGCCAACGGGCAATCCGAAGATGGTGGCGCTGCTCTTCACCTCGGTGGCTGCGGTGGCATCGGCCAAGACGGTCCAGCCTGTAGGTTTATTTGCCGAAGTGGTGATGGCTGCGGCTTCCCAACTGCTGAAATCGGCGTTCGGAATCACATCTTTTTCGTAGAAGAAATAGATGGTGTAGACCGCGCTGCTGTTGTCGTCCTTGCCATAAACGGTGATTTTCGCGCGCTTGGTGTTCACCTCTTCGTCCTCGATGGTGGCGGTGGCGTTGTCGAAAGTGTAGGCGATGGTGGCGTTCGACGATTCATCGTTGTCGACACTCACCACATACTGATGTTTCGCTGGATCGAAATCGGCTATTTCAACGTCGTTCACGCTTATCGAAGTGAGCTGTGCTTGCGGCTGCGCAATGGTTGGTTTGATGGTGTAGATGGCATCGGCCACGCCTTTGCGGTTGGCTTTCACGGTGATGGTGGTTGGCGCATAAACGCCGCCGTTGTCTATCAGCACGGTCTGTTCGTCGTACTTTTTCACGCAGGTGATTTT
>CAZGVF010000068.1:0-3963 GCA_964528925.1 uncultured Paludibacteraceae bacterium
ATAAAAAAATATGAGAGCATTGATGTTTGGGTGGGAGTTTCCACCGCATATTCTAGGCGGACTAGGCACCGCAAGTTACGGCTTGACCAAAGGCATGGCCATGCAGCCCGACATGGATATCACTTTTGTGATTCCAAAGCCGTGGGGCGACGAGGATCAGAGTTTTCTGCACATCATCGGGGCGTGCAATGTGCCAATAGTCTGGAAAGATGTGAACTGGAACCAAGTGAACGAGCGTCTTGGCGGTCGCATGCACCCCGACGAGTATTTCCAGTTGCGCAACGGCATCAAATACGATTTTCGCCGCATTGGCACGAACGATATTGGCTGCGTCGATTTTTCGGGGCGCTATCCCGACAATCTGATGGAAGAGATATCGAACTACGAAGCCGTGGCGAGCGTGATTGCCCACAGTCGTGAGTTCGATGTGATTCATGCGCACGACTGGCTTACCTATCCTGCAGGGCGTTTTGCTAAACAGATCAGCGGCAAACCGATGGTGATCCACGTTCACGCTACGGACTACGATCGCAGTCGCGGCAATGTGAACCCCGATGTCTATCGCATCGAAAAAGAGGGCATGGACGCTGCTGACCACATCATCACTGTGTCGAACCTAACGCGCAACACCGTCATCGAGAAATATCATCAAAATCCTGATAAAGTAACCACGGTTCACAACGCTGTGGAGCCGTTGGCATTTGTCGACGAACTGCACAAAAGTCCACGCAAGGATAGGGTAGTGACCTTCCTCGGGCGCATCACCATGCAGAAAGGGCCAGAGTACTTCGTCGAGGTGGCTGCGCGCGTGCTGAGTCGCACCGATGGTGTGCGTTTTGTGATGGCTGGCAGTGGCGACATGATGAACCAGATGATTCGCTTGGTAGCGCAGCGTGGCATTGCCGATAAATTCCATTTTACTGGATTTTTGAAAGGTCGCGCCGTGTACGAAATGTTGGCCGAAAGCGATGTCTACATGATGCCGTCGGTGTCGGAGCCGTTTGGCATATCGCCGCTCGAAGCCATGCAGTGTGGCACACCGAGCATCATCTCCAAACAGTCGGGCTGTGCCGAAATTCTCGATCACGCCATCAAGACTGACTATTGGGACATCGATGCCATGGCCGACTACATTCATGCCATAGTGAAATATCCCGCCATGTACGAAGCCCTTCACCGCAATGGTTTGGAAGAGGTGAACAACATTAAATGGGAATACGCAGGGCAAAAAGTGCGCCAAATCTACGACAAGGTCTGCAACAGAAGTTAGGAATTAGGAGTGAGGAGTTAGGAGTTTTTCAATTGATAATTGACAATTGACAATTGATAAATTTCGCGCTAAATTGAGACAACGCGCGGTTCGACATGCTCACCGCACCGCAATCTTCAAATCTTCAAATTTTCAAATGGATAATTAGAAATCTAGAAATTTAGAAATCTTACCGATATGAAAACAATCAATTTTATTTTTCGTGTGCATCAGCGGTCGAATTTGAAACGCTACCGCTTTTTCGACATTGGCAACGACCACTATTACTACGACGACTATGCCGACGAGACGGCGGTGCGCCAAACCACCGATCAGTGCTATTTGGAGGCCAATCGTACGCTGTTGGAGATGATTAAAAGTTCGAACGGCAAATTCCGCGTGTCGTTCGCCATCTCGGGCTTGGCTCTAGAGCAGTTCGAGCGTTATGCGCCTGAGGTCATCGATTCGTTTCAAGAGTTGGCAAAAACGGGCTGCGTGGAGTTTCTTGCTACGCCAAACGCCCATTCGCTGGCATCGATCTACGACAACGACGAGTTTGTGATGCAGACCAAACTGCAGACCAACAAGATAAAACAACTTTTTGGCAAAACGCCCACCACATTTGCCAACACCGCGCTCATCTACAGCGACGAAATTGGCGACGCCATCGCAAAAATGGGCTACAAAACCATCATGATCGAGGGCGCAAAACACATCATGGGTTGGAAAAGTCCGCACTACGTCTACAGCCACGCCTACAATAGCAAAGTGAAACTGCTGGTGCGCGACAACAAACTGAGCGACGACATCAACTATCGTTTTTCGCAGTGGAACTGGAACGAATATCCGCTCACAGCCGAGAAATTCATCGGTTGGATCAACGCGTCGCCTGCCGAAGAGGAGATTTTTAACATCTTCCTTGGTTACGAGGCACTTGGTGTGTTGAATCAGCGCAGCAGCGGCATTTTCGAGTTCTTCAAAGCATTGCCATATCACGCCATGGCCAACGGCGTAGCGTTCTCTACTCCAGCCGACATTGCACCAAAAGCCAAGGCGGTTGATTCCATCTCGGTAACGCACCCAATGTCGTGGGCCGACGAGGAGAAAGACCTGAGCGCATGGTGCGGCAACGAACTGCAAAACGAGGCCCTGAACAAACTCTACGGCATTGCGCAGCGCGTGCATCTGTGCAACGATCTGCTGATAAAAATCGATTGGCAGCGGCTGCAGGACACATCGCACTTCTTCTTCATGACCACGAAACACTATTCGAATGGCATGATAATGGCTGAGCCGATCTCGTACGAATCGCCCTACGAAGCCTTCATGAACTACATGAATGTGCTGAGCGATTTTATCGATCGCGTGAATGCGCAGTACCCAAGTTCCATTGAAAATGAGGAACTTAACGCACTTCTCAAGACCATTTCGAACCAAGAAAAAGAGATTGCCTCGCTCGAAGCAAAACTCGTCAAAAAGGAGAAGAAAGAGAAAACTGAAAAGTCGAAAAAATGAATTGTTGAGGCGTTGAAAGATTGAGTCGGGAATCGTATTTTTTTCGATTTTAGGGCAAAATTATTCTGCAAATCAAAAAAAAATTCTACCTTTGCAGGCTGAAAATTCAACACCGATTTTATACAAAAAAACATCGAAAATTTATGATTCTCTCACAAGACATCAAAAAAGGAACTTGCATCCGCATGGATGGCAAACTCTATTTCTGCATCGACTTTCTGCATGTGAAGCCGGGCAAGGGCAACACCATCATGCGCACCACGCTGAAAGATGTTGTTTCGGGCAACGTACTCGAGCGTCGTTTCAACATTGGCGAACGCCTCGAAGATGTGCGCGTCGAACGCCGTCAGTATCAATATCTCTACAAAGAGGGTGCCGACTATGTTTTCATGGATCAGGAGACTTACGAGCAGGCCACCATTGCTCACGACCAAATTCAGGGCGTCGATTTCTTGAAAGATGGTATGATTGTTGACGTGGTTTACGACTCGTCGACCGACACCATTCTCTACGCCGAACTGCCCGTGAAGGTCGATTTGGAGGTAACATACACCGAACCTGGCATGGCTGGCAACACGGCTACCAACACTCTGAAACCTGCCACACTTGAAACTGGTGCTCAGGTGCGCGTTCCGCTGTTCATCAACACAGGCGAAATGGTGCGCATCGACACACGCGACGGCTCGTACATTGAGCGCGCAAAATAAGTTTGCCGAACGCAAAAAAAATAAGGAGTGCCAAATTGGTGCTCCTTTTTTATTGGGGATTAAACGCTTCTGACTCTGACTAAAGCGTTAAACTTTTCAACTCGTCAACTTATCAACTAATCAACTCAAATTGGCATCGGCACTTGCGAAAAGCGCGCCAGCAGACAGATGATGAGTACAAATTGCAGCAAAATGAGCGCAGGAATGCCGTAGCGGAATTTGTTGTGCTGCGTTTTGTGATGCCAAACAATCATGCCGAGCCACGCGCCAAAACTGCCGCCCAGAGCCGCCGTCAGCAGTAGCGTAACTTCAGGAATGCGCCGCTGTCCGTATCGTGCGCGATGTTTATCGACGCCAAACATGACAAATGCCACAATGTTCACGGCGATGATGTAGTAAAGTGCGAGTTTCATACCTTTTGGATTTCAGATTTCAGATTTCAAATTTCAAATTAGTAGCAAGTCGCAAGAAAATTAGGAGTCCTTAAATTGA
>CAZGVF010000068.1:4063-6978 GCA_964528925.1 uncultured Paludibacteraceae bacterium
GGTTAGCGTTAGTGCGGTTCGACAGGCTCACCGCACCGCAATCTTCAAATCTTCAAATCTTCAAATGGAAAATAGGTTTTTCATCACAGACCATTTGTCATGCGTTAAACTCATCAACTCATCAACCTATCAACTTCTCAACTTTTTAAGTACTCCTGCATGCGCTGTTTTTCTGATTTTTCGTTGCGCAGTGGACGCATGTCGTCGATGAGGCAGCGACCATTTTCGAGCGTCAGCGAAACCTCGATTTTTTGCTCTGTTCCAAAATTTTTCAGACTGATTTCGGCCAGATAGACGCTATCGCCAACATATTCGCAGCGGTCGACAGTGACTGAAAGTTCGCCATAATCTTGCGCAAAAAGCCAATGATCGTAGTCGAAAAAGCCAATCATGCCTTCAGCCTCGATGGCTTCGTCGGCGGCCACTACTTGCTGAATTAGTGCATTGTAGTCGGCAGTGAGGTAGCGTGCGTCAATCTCGGCTTGCGTCGCAGTTTTTTCGCCATTGTAAGCCGCCAAAACATCGTTGTAGATGGCCTGCAGACTGTCGGCTGCCGCACTTGGTTCGATAGGTGCAACGTCTCGTTTTTGCGCACCACAAGCCGTGAGTAGGGCAGCGATGACAATAATTGTGGGAAGGAAATGATGAATCATAAAATTAGGAAATAATTTTTCAATTGATAATTGACAATTGATAATTGATAATTAGAGTATTAGCGTTAGTGCGGTTCGACAGGCTCACCGCATCGCAATCTTCAAATTTTCAAATCTTCAAATGAAAAAATGAGAAATTACCTCACTGGCTCTGACTCTTGCGTTAAACTTTTCAACTCTTCAACTTTTCAACGCAGAATATAATCTAGTGCGGCATTCAGTTGCACATCGGTGCCAGCCTGCATTTGATCGGCATCGTAAAGCACTTTGATGTTGGGCGTAATGCCTTTGCCTTCGTGAATTTCGCCGTCGGCTAGGCGCAGCACATCGGTCGAGGTGTAGACGAAGTGCGAGACTTTTTCGAACGTACGATCGCCAAAGGTGCCGCCGTAGTTAATATCAAAATCGCCCAGCAGCGGACCATTGCCGCCCCAAGTGCGTTCGCCTACCACGCAGCCGTTTGGCAGCAACGAAATGGCGTAGGTGGTTATTTCGCCCATGCTCACCGAATTGAGGTCGGCCAGTGCCACAATTGTAACATCAGTAACCGACAGCGAATCGTTGTCGCGCACGATGAACGGAATCCACGGCGAATAGTCGTAGCGCCCGAGGCCTTCTTTGCGGCGCGTATCGCCAATTTTCAGGTCGCCATCGATGAATGGGGTAATCACATAATTCAGGTCGGCTACATAGCCACCGCCATTGCCACGATTGTCGAGAATGACGCCTTTCAGATCGTCACCTTGAAGCATTTCGTAGAATTTTTCGTATGCGTCCATTATTGCAACCGACAGCGAATCGCTTTTGTAATCCATTTCGGTGAGCATGTAGCCCGACAATTTCATGTAGGCCACGCCATCGATATTGGCCACAAGAATGCTGTTTTTCTCTTTGTCGCAAGCGTAAACATATTCCGTGTTAGCAAGGTTTGCAACGCAATTTATCACCAGCGAATCGCCATATCTTTCGTGATAGTAGTTGCGCATTTTTGCCTCCATGGTGCTGGGCGAAATTTTGATTTTTTGTTCATCGTTGGCGCCACGCCATTGATTTTTCAGCCAAATGGCCATGTGGTGATCGACGAAATTTCGGCAGATTTCGGTGTAATAACTTTCCAATTTTTCCGTCGGAATGGTGTCGCCCGAGGTGGCAAGGTCGTCGAGAGCGTAGAAAAGCGGCAGATATTCGTCGTAAATAGCGTCCCAATCGGTCGGGTCGATGTCCCAAAAAGCATAACTGTTGTTTATCCCGTTCCAAATGGATTTGAACTGTTCCGAAGGTTTGGTGTAGGTGACGTCGTTGGGGTTCGTAAGGTCCAAACTGTGGTCGCGACAAGCCGTGGCAGCCAGCATCAATGCAGCAAATATAAAGAGTGTGTAGCGTTTCATCATTTTTCGATTTTTGCTGATTTATATTTGGCGTAGGTCTTTTTGTCGAGCGAGAATGTGAGGCCAATCTGCACGGCGTAGGTGCTGTTGTAGCGCGGTGTTGGCGACACTTGACCTTTGGTCTTTTCGGTGCTTACAAGTCCGTACAGAAAATCGGTTTCGGCATGAAAATACATGCGATCGTCAATTTTTATGCGAATGCCAAGATTTGCGGCCAAACCAGCATCGCAGCGTTGGTCGTGGCTGTTGTCGAGCTTGCGATATTCGTCGAAAGCGTAGTAGTAGCCGCCGAGTTTGTTGGTTACCACATTGCTAACCGCCATCGTATTGCCTTCGCGGTGGCTCGCCAGCCAGCAACCCACATAGCCGCCTACGCCAATGTAGCCGCGTATTTTTTCGCCACCAAACGAAAAATTTAGCAGCACGGGCAGTTGCAAATAGTGGTTTGTGGTGTTGGTATAGAGCTCTTCGTATTTTTGCGTGCGATACATTTTGTGGTTTTTCTGCGTGTATTCCAAATCAACTTGCAGCGCGAACCAATTCACCGCCTCCATGCGAATAGGAATGCCCACGGTGATGCCGCCCGCGCCTTTGTAGCGCATGTCGTAAGCGTAGTTTTGGTCGATGCTGAAGTCGTTGTAGTTGTAGCCGCCCTCGAAACCCATGTACCAGTCGACCGCCGCAGCAGGCAATGCTGCCAAAGCCATCAAACTGAACGCAAGAAATCGTTTTTTCATATTTTTTCCGCTGATTTTTTTTCGCTGCAAAGGTACGAATTTAGTTTGAAAGTCTGTAAGAGTTGGAAAGTTCATAAAGTTTGGAAAGTTCATAAAGTAGGGACGCACCGCGTGCGTCCTCTTGTGTCATCGCAGTT
>CAZGVF010000069.1:0-2300 GCA_964528925.1 uncultured Paludibacteraceae bacterium
ACATTTATCAGCAGCCAATGCTCCACACTGAGCGACACTGGCACATAGCTCACATAGTACATGGCTGGATCGAGCGGAATGGCGTGCGTCAGCGACTCAATCAACACCAAAGCACAGCCCACCACATTACCCCAAAGCATGCCTTTGCCAATAAGAAATGCCGATTGACAAATAAACACCTTGCGAATGGTCCAGTTGCGCGCGCCCATGGCTTTGAGCATGCCAATGGCATTAGTGCGCTCGAGAATGATGATGAGCAGACCAGAAATCATGTTGAATCCCGCCACAGCCAGCATCAGCGCAAGAATAACCCACGCATTCACATCGAGCATATCGAGCCACTCGAACATGCGCGGCACAATTTTTTTGATGCTGCGCGTCTGCATAGTGCTGCCTTCTGGCGAAGTGATGGTGGCAAAAAACACGCTACTTTCGGCCTCAGAAAGCGCGCTGAAGTCATCAACAAGAAGTTCTAACTTGCTGATTTGCTGTGAGTTCCAGCCGTTCAGTTTCTGCACTTGACGCAGATCGGCAAGCACATAGAGCTTGTCGAAATCGGCAAAAGCGGTTTCGTAGATGCCGCAGACCGTGAAACGCCGCGCCCGCACAGGATTTCCAACAAAATAGGCGTTGAATTTATCGCCCACATGCAAGCGCAACAAATCGGCCGTGTGGCGCGAAATCATGGCTTGGTTCGATAGCGTGCTGTCGCTGAGCGTCAGCGTATCGCCCGCCACCAGATGAGTGCGGAAAAAGTTCCAATCGAGCGAACCATCGATGCCTTTCAACACTATTCCTTCGAAATCGTCGTCAGTCTTCACAATGCCCGGCTTTTCGGCAATGCGCTGCACCCGTTCGATGTGCGGCAAGGCAGCGAGAACCTTCATCAGCGAATCGCTTGGCGCAATAGGCACTGCGTCGATGCCATCGCTCACGGCGTAATTCGCCACCTGAATGTGCGACCCAAAGCCCACAATCTGATTGCTCACCTCCTGTTTGAAACCCACAACTACCGCCACCGCCACCAACATCACAGCCAAGCCAACGGCAATGCCAGCAGTGGCAATGCGCACGGCAGGTCGCGACATGCGATGCCCATCACTCTCATCGAACTGAAAATGGCGCGCGATGTAAAGCGGAAGGTTCATTTTTTCTGAATAAAGAGTAAGGAGGAAAGAATAAAGACTTGTTTTTTGCAGACCGCCCCTCTAAACTATCAACTCTAATGTCAACTAAAAAAAGACAGAAAGCACCCACAAAAGGCACTTCCTGTCGTTTTTGTCTGATTATTTGCTCAATGCAAGTGCTACATTCACAGCGCAAGCCACGGTGCAACCTACCATCGGGTTGTTGCCGATGCCAAGGAAGCCCATCATCTCGACGTGTGCCGGAACCGACGACGAACCAGCGAATTGTGCATCGCTGTGCATGCGGCCCATGGTGTCGGTCATGCCATACGAAGCAGGACCTGCAGCCATATTGTCGGGGTGCAAAGTGCGACCTGTGCCGCCACCCGATGCTACGCTGAAATAGGGTTTACCAGCCAAAATGCGTTCTTTCTTGTAAGTGCCAGCCACTGGGTGTTGGAAACGCGTTGGGTTGGTTGAGTTACCCGTTATCGAAACATCGACATTCTCTTTCCACAGAATGGCAACGCCTTCGCGCACATCGTCGGCACCATAGCATTTCACTTTGGCGCGCGGACCATCGCTGTAGGCAGTCTCTTTCACCACTTTCAGTTCGCCAGTGTAGTAGTCGAACTCGGTCTGCACGTATGTGAAACCGTTGATACGGCTGATAATCATGGCTGCGTCTTTGCCCAGACCATTCAAAATGCAACGCAATGGATTTTTGCGCACTTTGTTGGCCATTTCGGCAATTTTGATAGCGCCCTCGGCGGCAGCGAACGACTCGTGACCAGCAAGGAAAGCGAAACATTGTGTCTCTTCGCGAAGCAGACGAGCGGCAAGGTTACCATGTCCAAGACCTACCTTACGATCATCGGCCACAGAACCAGGAATGCAGAAACTCTGCAGACCAATGCCGATAGCCTCGGCAGCGTCGGCGGCATTTTTGCAGCCTTTTTTCAGTGCGATGGCCGAACCAACAACGTATGCCCATTTGGCGTTTTCAAAACAAATCATCTGCGTCTCTTCGCAGGTTTTGTATGGGTCGAGACCTGCTTTTTCGCAGATTTCGTTGGCCTCTTCGATAGACGAGATGCCATTCGCATTCAACGCCGCCAAAATTTGCTTCATGCGGCGATCTTGACTTTCAAATTTTACTTCTCTAATCATCTC
>CAZGVF010000069.1:2400-6894 GCA_964528925.1 uncultured Paludibacteraceae bacterium
GGGTCGATAGATTTAACTGCGCCCTGTTCGGGTTTGGTGCGACCATAGGTGCCTGTTACCGATTTCAAAGCCTCATCAGCAGGAATGCCTTTTTTCACAGCATCCATAAATTTGCCCATGTGTACGAATTCGTAGCCGCACACTTGGTCGTCCTTGTCGAGGAACATGCGAGTGATGTAACCCTCGGTCAGTTGCAGATAGCGCGTACCTTTCTTTTTGGTGCCATAGAGCGTGCCAGTTTGCGAAATCAGACCTTTGCCCAAGTCCTCGAGACCAGCACCAATCATCAAGCCACCTTCACTGAAGGCCGATTGCGTGCGACCGTAGACAATTTGCAGGAACAATTCGCGCATAGCCGTGTTAATGGCATCGCAAACCAAGTCGGTGTTCAGAGCTTCGAGAATGGTTTTGCCTGGCAGAATTTCGCTAGCCATGGCAGCCGAGTGAGTCATGCCCGAGCAGCCGATGGTCTCAACCAAAGCCTCCTCAATCACACCCTCTTTCACATTCAGCGTCAGTTTGCAAGCACCCTGTTGCGGAGCGCACCAACCGATACCATGCGTCAAACCAGAGATGTCTTTAATCTCCTTGGCTTTCACCCATTTTCCCTCTTCAGGAATGGGCGCTGGCCCGTGATTTGGGCCTTTGGCAACACAACACATGTGTTCCACTTCCTTCGAATAAATCATAAGTTCAAAAAGTTTTTATGAAGTTTGTAACTAAAAAAAGTTCTAAACCGCAAAGATAGCACTTTTTTCTCAAAAAAGAAAAAGCGAGAAAAATGGGAAAATTTCGGGCGAATAATCATTCGCCCCTACAACATCATTCAACCGCAGCCCACCGTCTGTGCTCTATGTTCCGAAAAAAACGCTGCCCACCATCTTTATTCTTTACTCCTTACTCTTTATTCTTACAATTTACGTTAAATCAGCGTTAAACAACAATAAATTTTGCCGCGAATGGACTAACTTTGAAAAAAAACACCTACATTCGCAGCGTTAACCTGTTGAAATTCAGAATATCGTGCAAAACTACATCGAACAACAACTGCAAAACATCGATTGGAACATCGCGCCACGCGAACTCTACCAACCCATTGGCTACGCACTCGAGAGCGGCGGCAAACGTCTGCGCCCAACGCTGGTGCTCATGGCGTGCGAACTGTTTGGCGGCTCTCGTACCGAGGCACTTCCCGCTGCCCTAGCCATCGAGATTTTCCACAACTTCACACTGCTGCACGACGATGTGATGGACTGCGCTGATGTGCGTCGCGGGCGCCCCACAGTACACCGAAAATGGGACACCAACACCGCCATCCTCAGTGGCGATGCCATGATGATAAAAGCCTACGAACAGCTGCAACGTCTGCCCGAAAAAACGCTCTGCCAAGTGCTGCCAATTTTCACCCAAACGGCACTGCAAGTGTGTGAAGGTCAGCAGTTTGACATCAATTTCGAACGCTGCGAAGAGGTATCACTTACAGAGTATTACGAGATGATTCGCCTGAAAACGGCCGTGCTGCTAGCCGCCGCTCTAAAAATTGGCGCAATAGTTGGCGACGCAAGCGAAAAAGATGCCGATTTGCTCTATAATTATGGCATTGAAGTTGGCATCGCATTCCAGCTGAAAGACGACTATCTGGACACCTTTGGCGACGAAAAGACCTTCGGAAAACGCATTGGCGGCGACATTCTTTGCGGCAAAAAAACTTTTCTGCTAATCAACGCACTCGACCGCGCCAACGACGCACAACGCACCGAAATTCGTCAAACACTAGCCGACAAAAATCTACCAGAAGCAGAAAAAATTGCCAAAATCACCGATATTTATCAACAACTCGACATACCAAAACTCTGCGAAGAGACCATCGAAGCGCGTTATCAACAGGCAGTAGCAATTTTACACCAAATTTCGGACGCAAAAAACAGCCTGCAACCACTCGAAAAGCTTGCAGAAAAATTGGTGGACAGAAAATTATAAGTTGATAAGTTGACGAGTTGAGAAGTTGATAAGAAGTTCAATCAACTAGAAATCAGAAATCTAGAAATTAGAAACCATAATAAACACATAATTGTCAATTGTCAATTGTCAATTGATCTTAACCTTAAAGCCTATGCCATACAGACGATTACCCAACACCGATCAGGCGCGACTACGCGCTCTGGAACGCATCACCGACATCGACACCTACGTGCAAGGCGAACTGCCAATTTCGTACCGTTTGCTGAACGAGGCGCGCGTGAACTACCCACTTTTCTTGAATTTGGTGCAACTCTATAACCAAACATTCGAGAGCCAAGTGGAGGCCAACAAACGCTATCAGCCCACGCTGCGCAATGCAAGGCTCTACATTTCGCACTTCATTCAGGTGCTGAACCTTGCCGTGCAACGCAACGAGATTAAGCGCGAACACAAGCGTTTCTACAAACTCGATCCCGACAACTTCACCGTGCCCGACCTGAGCAACGAACAGGCCATAATCGACTGGGGGCGCAACATCATCGATGGCGAAAACGAACGCCAACGCAACGGCGGCGCGCCACTGCAATACCCGTCGATAGCTAAAGTGAAAGTGCATTACGACGTTTTCAAAGAGTGCAAAAACAGCCAAAAAGTGTACCAAAGCAGCACGGCTCGCAATCTGGAAAATGTGGTTGAAATGCGCAAAAAAGTGGACGACCTCATCCGCGAGATCTGGGATTCGATAGAGAAATTCTACGCTCCACAATCGGCCTACAACCGCTGGAAACACTGCACCGACTGCGGCATTGTGTACTACCTGCGCAAAGGCGAAGAAATCCCAACACCCGAAAAGGAGAATTAAGAATTTTGAATTAAGAATTAAGAGGCTAAACTGCATTTTTTAGCCAACACTCTTTATTCTTGCTACTTGTTTCTTGCTACTTGCGACTTTTAGCGGATGAAATTCCTCGAAAAGACACCCTTTCTGCGTCTATTCGCATTTCTGGCAATCGGGATTGTGGTGGGCGAAGTGGGCGGCTACAACCTGTGGGCTGCCATTGCGTTGTGCGTCGTGGGAATTGCAGCCATCGCTGTTAATTTCGCCATAAAAGATGCCAACACAAGTTATCGCCTGCGCAGTCTGTTTGGATTCGGATTATTCCTCACGCTCTTCGGCTTTGGTTTGCTGCTTCAGCACCGATTCGAAACCAAAACCTGCCTCGATTTCGACGACAGCGCCGCCATCTACCAACTGCAACTGACCACGCGCCCAATTGAAAAGGAACGCAGCGTGATGTGCCACGCACAGACCATTGCGCGCATCGACAGCCTCGGCACGCACCCAACCGAAAAAGAGATTATCCTCTACATTGCCAAAGATTCGGCATCGCTAGCACTGCAACGCGGCGAAAAATTGTTAGTTTCGAGCAGCATTGCACCGCCACGACTGGTTGGCAATCCCGAAGAGTTCGACTATGGTCTCTACCTGCGCCACCAAGGCATTGGCGGAAGCGGCTATGTGGCTGCTGGCGATTGGCATACCATCGGCAAAAAAACAGGCTTCTCACTCATCGATTTTGCCGACGATTGCCGCGAATATCTGCTCGACATCTACCGCCGCATGGGACTTACGGGCGACGAATTTGGCATGCTGGCGGCACTCACGCTAGGCTACAAAGATGCGCTCACGCCAGAACTACGCGAGAGTTTCAGCACCACGGGCGCCATGCATGTGCTGGCGGTGAGCGGTCTGCATGTGGGCATCATCTATGCCGTTTTTGGTTGGATTCTTTCGCTTTTTCTGCGCCACACCCGCCGCAACGAACGCATAAAATCAGCACTCATCATCATTTTTTTGTGGTTCTACGCCTTCGTAACGGGACTTTCGCCATCGGTTCTGCGCGCCACCATCATGTTTTCGTGCATGGCGCTGGCTGGCATCATCGGACGCAAATCGCAGACTTTCAACACCATATTTATGTCGGCGTTTCTGCTGCTGCTCTACAAGCCAACGCTTCTTTTCGATGTCGGCTTCGAACTGAGCTACAGCGCAGTGATTGCCATTGTCTACTTTCAACCGAAAATTGTAGCGCTACTCACGGTGAAAAATCGTTTTTTGCGCTGGGCGTGGGAACTGACAGCCGTGTCGCTGGCTGCGCAAATTGGCACTGCGCCATTCTCCATTTTCTATTTCCATCAATTTCCTAACTACTTCTTACTCAGCAACTTCGTGGTCATTCCAGCGGCGTCGATCATTCTCTATGGCGCAGTGGCTCTGTTCGCCACTTCGTGGATTCCGTATGTGGGCACCGCGGTAGCGTGGCTGCTCAATTGGGTGCTGAAAGCAATGTATTTTCTCATCACTTGCATCGAAAATCTGCCGCATTCACTCTCCATCGTCTGGATCGATGGTTGGCAACTGCTGCTGCTCTATTTGGCAATTTTTGCCTGCGGATTTTGCTGTTATCGCCTCACTTTCAGAAACTTAAGTCTGACGCTGCTCTTCGTTTTGGCGTTTTTCGGCATTCAGGG
>CAZGVF010000070.1:0-6843 GCA_964528925.1 uncultured Paludibacteraceae bacterium
AAATTTGCAATCTGAAATTACTTTTGCTTTTCGCTCACAATCATAAACACAATGGCGGCGATGGTCAGCACAATGCCGATGACGACGTACGGCGTTATGGGTTCGCCAAAGGCCAGCGCGCCAACTACTACGGCCGTTATTGGCTCGAAAACACCCATCACCGAGGCTCTGGTTGGGCCAATGCGCTTGGTTGCAGCAGCCAAAGTGGCGGTCGAAATGATGGTTGGGAACACCGCCAAACCAACTATATTCAGCCAAGTAACGGGGTTTGCCACAAATTTGCCCGTCTCCACCGCCAGCGAAGTGCCTTGCATGAGCATGTGCGCCGAAAAGACGAGCGTTCCCACGGCCAAGACGTAAAAAGTCAGCACCGAATCGCTCACGCGCGCCACGGCTTTGCTCCTGTTGATGATGACGATGAAAATGGCATAGACCAGCGCAGCGCAAAATGTCAGCACCAATCCCTGCCAAGGCCACGGCTGCGCGCCATCGCTATGGCAAAGAAACAGCACGCCAACGAACGTAACCACTATCGACAACCACACTTGCCAGGTGGGATAGACTTTCAAGAAAACCATGATGAGCGCCACCAAAATAGGGTAGAGAAAGATGATGGTGGTGGCAATGCCCGATGGAATGTAGCGGTAAGCCTCGAACAGAAACAGGCTGCTCGACGAAAATAGCAAACCCAATAGTAGCAACCAGCGTAGTTGCACGCGACTCACACGCAGCGTGGTGCGGTGGCATGCCAACAATGTTCCGAGTAACACGGCAGCCAGCAAATATCTGAAAAACAGCACGGCATCGACCGAAATGCCGCACTTGATGAGTGGCACGGCAAACAGCGGATTCAGTCCGTAGGTAACGCCCGTTATCACGCCCGCTGTATATCCCCAAATGGTCGATTGCTTGCTCATTTTTTTGATTTTTAGAACATAGAAGATAGAGTAAAGAATATGGATTGTTTGTGGAATTGCTTTTTACTTTTCACTTTCTGACTTTATAGACTTTCCACTCCTAATTCCTCTCACCTCTCACCTTTACCCTTTCTTCAACGCTGGATAACTAATTCTCGAGTGATAAATGCTCTTTAATCGCTCCTTAAATACCGCTTTAATCTGCTCCACATCGCGGAAGGTGATGGGCGAATTTTTGAACGAACCATTGGCAATTTGTCCGTCGATAATGCGCTCCACAAGCTCGTCGATGCTGGCTTCGTCGTAGTTTTTCAGACTGCGCGATGCGGCCTCCACGGCATCGGCCATCATCACAATGGTGGTCTCTTTGCTGCCGGGTTTTGGACCAGGGTAGGTGAATTTTGCCTCGTCGATTTCGCCATCGGGATTGGCATTTTTCACCATGTTGTAGAAATAGCCTGTTTTGCTCTCGGCGTGGTGCGTCAAGATGAACGCTTTGATGCGCTGCGGCAGTTTGTATTTGTCGGCTATCTTCACACCATTTGCCACGTGGGCAATGATAGTCTGCGCCGCATCTTCGGGTGTCATCTGTTCCAGCGGATTGATGCCCGAAATCTGATTTTCGGTGAAACAGAGCGGATTCACCATCTTGCCGATGTCGTGATAGAGTGCGCCAGTCCGCGCCAGCAGCGTGTTGGCGTTGATGCGTGCGGCGGCTTCGGCAGCGAGGTTCGACACTTGCAATGCGTGCTGAAAAGTGCCAGGTGCTTTGCTCGAAAACTCCATCAGTAGCTTGGTGTTGGTATTCGATAGTTCCACCAAAGTCATGTTCGACAGGAATCCGAACAATTTTTCGAAGATGAAAATGAGTGCGTACGCCAACAGTTGCAGCAGCGAATTGACCGCAAAAATGGCGAATGTCCACCAATCAATCTTGCTGAGCGACCCATCGCTGATGAGCGCAAACGACAGAAATACAACGGAATACGACAAGAAAACCAATAGCGCCGTCTGCACATATTGCGACCGCTGCGTCATCTCTTTCAGACTCGAAACCACGGTCATGCCAGCGGTTATCTGCAATAGCAAAAATTGGAATGGTTGCGATGCCAAAAACGATGTTATCAGCACCGTGATGATGTGCGCAAATAGGGCAGTGCGCGAGTCGAAAAATGTGCGAATAATGATTGGCAGCAGCGCAAATGGCACAATGTAGATGCTCAATTTTGTGAAACGCACTAATATCGATGCCAGCGCAATCATGCCCACCACCATGCACATGATGAAGAGGATTTCGCGGTTCGAATTGAAAATGCGCGGACGGAAAAGTCGCAGATAGAGGAAGAAAAGCAGCAACAGCCCCACAATCAGCAGCACTTTGCCAGCCACTATCCAGCCAGCGTCGTGGTTCGATTCAGTCATTTCGGCAGTTACAATCTTCAGCGAATTCAGAATTTTGTAGGTCTGATAATCCACAATCTCGCCGCGGTCGATAATGCGCTCGCCAGCCTGCACCATGCCTGCCGTTGGCGAAATGGTGGCCAGCAGTTCATCTTTTGCTTGGCTCGATTTGTTGCGGTCGTAAGTCAGGTTCGATACTATGAAACGGTTCAGATTGGCGTCGCGCACGGCTTTTTCGCTCAGTCCGCGCACATTGCACAGCGAATCGTAGGCCGATCGCGTGGTGAAAATGGTTGCAAAATCCACTTTGCTCGCTACCAAACTGCTGTCGATGAGCGACACTTGCTGCACTTTGTAACTATCAAATTCGCGCCAATCTTTTGTCGGCATAATGCCCGCTGCATAGATCTCTTCGAGTGCTTTTTCGATGCGCTTTTGGTCAGCGTGCGACAGATTTGTATCAGCATTTTTGAATTTGGTAATCTGCTCGCGCCCCGCCTGCTGATCGATGGCAAAATATGGCACAAAATAGCGCATTATGCTGTCCTGCTCGCGCTTCAGCTCGCTCTCGTCTTTGTAAATCGGGAAATCGAATTCGGCAGTGAGCAACTCGTATGGCCACGGCTTGCCGAGCATGAAACTGCGCTCGAAACGCAGCGACTGATGCGGAATGCACAGATAAACCAACGCTACCGACACCACAAACAGCACGCAGCGCAACGCCGTTCGCAATGCCTTTTTCGAAAAATCAATCTTCATAAATCAAAAATGTCCACTTCAAACTTGCAAAGGTACGATTTTTTCAGATTAGTAGCAAAAGACCCCCTCAATCCCCCAAAGGGGGAAGATTGTGAGATTTCTAATTTCTTGTTTTGTAGGGACGCACCGCGTGCGTCCGTGTTTCGTCGTTGCAGTTGGCTGTAGTTGCCGATGGTCAAAGTCATCGTCATAGTCAATAGTCATCGTCTAATTAAATAATTGGAAATTAGACAATTAGATAATTAAACCAGCCCATTATCCGCAAAACTGTAGTACTGTTTTCCGCCAATGATGATGTGGTCGAGCAGTTTGATGTCGAGTTGGCGGCAGGCGGTGTCGATTTTTTGCGTCAGCGATACATCTTGCTCGCTTGGATTGATGTTGCCGCTGGGGTGATTGTGGCAAATGGCAATGCACGATGCTAACTGGTCGATGGCAGTTTTCAGCACCATTTTCACATCAACTGCGGTGGTGCTTACGCCGCCTTTGCTCAGGCATTTTGTGCCTATCACGCGACGATTGCGATTCATGGTCATCAGCCAAAACTCCTCGTGCGGCAGGTCGGCTATTTTGGGCTGAAAAAAGTTGTTTATGTCGATGCTGCTGCACATCTGCGGGCGTTGCAGCGATTCTGCGGCTTTGCGGCGTCTGCCAAGTTCCAATGCGGCCAACAGCGTGGCGGCTTTGGTCTGCCCGATGCCTTTGAACCGTTTGCAGAGGTCGCTCACACCAATTTTCCCAAGTTCGTCGAGGTTGTTCTGCACCGATGCCAACATTTCGCGCGCCAATTCTACCACCGTCTGCTCGCGCGTGCCAGTGCGTAGCAAGATGGCAAGCAGTTCCACATCGCTCAGGGCGGCAGGACCGTGTTGCAGCAGCCTTTCGCGCGGACGGTCATCGTCAGCCCACGATTTTAAGTTTGTATGTTCCATTTCCTAAGTTGACGAGTTGATGAGTTGAAAAGTTGATGAGTTTAACGCTCTAGTAAGAGTTTGTGAGGTAATTTTTCTGTTTCTAAGTTTCTAAGTTTCTCGCGCTTCGCGCTGTTTCAAATTGTTTATTTGAAGGTTTGAAAATTTGAAGATTGTGGCGGCAAGTTTGTTTGTGCATTGTCCATTATCAGTGCGATCACTTCTCACTGCTAACTGCTCACTTCTCACTAAAAAATCCTCACTCCTCACTCCTAATTCCTAACTATTTTAGAATTTGTACCTAAATCCCACGCTTACCAACTCTTTGAACTGCATGCGCGGATCTGAGCCGTCGGAGAGCGTGATGGTGGAGTCGTAGCGCGGATTGAGCGACACGCGCGCCGACAAAAAACGGTTGATGATGAAGTTCCCCACAATCTCCCAATCGAATTCTATACCTTTATAATTGGTGTAAAACGAAAGGTTGGTCTCCACCTTCACCTCGCGAATGAAGGCGTGCTCCCACTTCAGTTTTATGCGACTGCCGAGGTCGTTTTTTGTCTTTTTCCCTTCGGGAATGCCCTGCTTGTCGGCAATGCTCTTGCTCACGCCAGCACGTACGGTGGTGTCGGCCACATGCAGCATTTTGTACGACAGCGGCAGCAACTGGATGGAGAGCTCTTTGTTGTATTTGAAGTCGAGACCGACCGAAAAATCGACTCGCATAGGCGAAAATGGTCCAGTGACGCGCTCGTACGAATTTTTTACATAGGTGTTGAACAGTGGCGTCGAAAACTCAAAATCGGCCGAGTAGAACCACTTTTCGCTCTTGAAGGCCTTCACACCAAGTTTCGAGGTTATTTTCACCAAATCGTCGTTCACGCGGAACTTGCGCAGTGTGTCGCTGGCGGCGGTGTTGAAACTCATCTTCACATCCACCAGATTGTCCCACTGAATCATCTCCGATGTGTAGCCCCCCTTGAATTTGAAGAAGAAATAGGCTGCCATGCTGCTTTCGCCGCCGGTGTACCAGTTGCTCGAGTAGTAGTTTTGCGAAAATTGCATCTGCACATCGCCGCTGTAACTCCACGGCGAGGTTTCGGGCTTTATTTTTGCCAATTTGTCGATTTTCACAGTTGGCACTTCCACCACCTTCACACGGTCTTTCTCCACCTTGTCGCGACGGCGTTTTATCTCGTCGATGTTGGGCAACTGCGATTCGTGATAGGCATATACATCAGGATTTTCGCGAAAAACCGCGTTGCGCGCTTGGCTGCGCAGACGGTCAATTTCGCTGGTCGGCTCCGAGCGATGCCCAGCCACCCATTCGTCGATGAAAAGCGGATTGCTCTGGGCTTTCTCTGTCGCCCGGCGATGAATGGAATCCATCTCTTCGGCCGAAATCAGCGGAATGCTTGGTAATGTGTCAGCAATGATCAGTTCGACTGTATCTTGCTGATTTTTAGTAAGTTTAATGGAATCGTTCGACGCTGTTTCGCCATCGGCATGTTGTTCGAGCCATGCTTCGAGGGCGGCATCCGAAAGGCTGTCGAGCAGGGCGGCAGGCTGTGCAATGGCAACGCAGGCAGTCAGCCAAAGTGCAGTTGTCAGAAGCCAACGCATCATCATTCTTCCGTGTCAGTTGTGTCGTCGTATTTTTCGAAAAGAAAATCGTTGTACGGGAAACGCGTTACGTGAATCTGCTTCACACGCTCGTAGAGCAACTGTTTCAGTGCGTCGATATTCTCTTTTTCGCGAGCGGAAATGAAGATGCAATCTTTGCCCAAACGCGCCATCCACATGCGTTCCAACTCTTCGAGACTGTAGTTTTCGCGGCGTTTTTCGCCAAGGTCGTCGGCATCTTGCGGCGTGTGTGTGAAAGCATCTATTTTGTTGAAAACCAGAATGGTAGGTTTCTGCTCTTTGTTGTTAATCTCCGCCAAAGTGGTGTTTACCACTTCGTATTGTTCCTCGAAATTTGGGTGCGAAATGTCGACAATATGCACCAGCAGATCGGCTTCGCGCACCTCGTCGAGGGTCGATTTGAACGATTCAATAAGGTTCGTGGGCAGTTTGCGAATGAACCCAACGGTGTCGGTCAGCAGAAATGGCAGATTGTCAACAATCACCTTGCGCACGGTGGTGTCGAGCGTGGCGAAGAGTTTGTTTTCGGCAAACACATCGCTCTTGCTCAGCAGGTTCATCAGTGTGGATTTGCCCACATTGGTGTAACCAACCAGCGCCACACGCACCATTTTGCCGCGATTTTTGCGTTGCACGGCCTTTTGCCTGTCGATGGCGGCCAACTGCTGTTTCAGCAGCGAAATTTTGTTCAAAATGATGCGGCGGTCGGTCTCTATCTGCGTCTCGCCAGGACCACGCATGCCAATGCCGCCTCGCTGACGCTCGAGGTGCGTCCACAGGCGCGTGAGGCGCGGCAGCATGTACTGACATTGAGCCAATTCCACCTGCGTCTTGGCGTGAGACGTCTGCGCACGCTTGGCAAAAATGTCGAGAATGAGGCTCGTGCGGTCGAGCACCTTCACCTTCAACTCTTTTTCGATGTTGCGCAACTGCAGCGGCGATAGCTCATCGTCGAAAATGACCATGCCAACCTCCTCGTGCTCTACGATGAATTGGCGGATTTCGTCCAACTTGCCCTGACCCACAAAAGTGCGCGGATTGGGGTAATCGAGCCGCTGAACAAAGCGTTTCACGGGCAAAGCACCTGCCGTCTCGGCCAAAAAAGCCAACTCGTCGAGGTACTCGCGCGAACGCTCATCGTTCTGCTGCGGTGTTACCAATCCCACCAAAATGGTATTCTCAGCGTATATTTCAGTTTCTCGTTTTTCCAA
>CAZGVF010000071.1:0-1918 GCA_964528925.1 uncultured Paludibacteraceae bacterium
AAACCGCAGCAAAATAAGTTCAGTTGGAACTAGAAAGATGAAAGGTCGTCAATCCCTCGATTGGCGACTTTTCTATTTTGCCAACCTGCAGACCGAATTGCGCAGCCGCCTCGCGCAATGGCTTTTGAAAATGATACGCCACCGAGCCAACAAACGACACAGGCAAACGTCGCGCGTCGGCATACTGCAGCACATTTCTTTGGAAAAATTCGCCAAAACAATTGATTATCAGCGAATTGATATAATCGAACTTTTCGATATTTTCAGACAAAAATGGCATGAAACTGGCCAAATAGCGGTTGGGCTGCTCGCCACGATAGACATGCTCCACAATTTCGGCGGGCGTGGTGTGGTAGGTCTCTAGAAAAAGCGTGCGTAACTCGGCTGGCACTTGATTTTTCAGGCAATCGCCCACAAAATGCCGCCCAATGACCGCTCCGCTGCCTTCGTCGCCAAGAATGTAGCCCAGCGGCGAGATGTTTTCCACAATTTTTTCACCATCGTAGAGGCACGAATTGGAGCCTGTGCCAAGTATGCAAGCAATGCCGCGCTGATGTTGCAACAGTGCGCGCGCAGCACCTAGCAAATCGGACGCTACGCTGACTGCGGCTTGTGGCATAACCTGACGCAGTGCCGCCTCCAGCACGCCGCTGCGTTCGGGTGTGCAACCCGAACCGTAGAAAAAAACGTTTTCGGCCATGCGCATTTTTTCGGGCAGAGTGCGTAGCGTGGCGGCAATGCTCTCCGCACTCTGGTGGTATGGGTTGAGACCTGCGGTTTGGAATGTTTCGCTGCCAAGGCACCATGTGGTCTTGGTAGAACCGCTATCGGCAATAAGATTTTCCATTGGTGAAAAAATTGTAGGGGCGAATAATCATTCGCCCGAAATCATAGTGCAAAGATAGCGAAATTTTTGGAGTAAAGAATAAGGACAAAAGAGTAAGGACGCGGGGCGTTTTTGTGCAAAAAAACAGCCCGAGGTTGTATGCACCCCGGGCCGTTCCCAAATTATGAAGAAAAACTTTTTGCCTTATTTCTTAATGCGCAATGCTGCTTTTTTGTGATTTACAGCGGCTTTGCGAATGCTCTTTGGCGCAACATACGATGCGTCGTCGTCGTCATCGTCTTCATCAGCAACATCAAAGTTAAACTCGTAGCGCGTTACTGCAGTTGTGAAGCCACCGTCATATCCTGCAACCAACAGAATTTGTTTACCCGATTCTTCTACCCAATTGTTAAGCGTAAAATAGGTTTCGCCTGTTCCCAACAGCGTGTAACCCCAACTTTCGTAGTATGATTCGTAATCTCTTAATGCATCTTCCTCACTGTCGTAATCTGACAACTCTGACTCCGAAAATAGATAAGTCAAATATTGGTCATTGTTCGATGGAGTAATGATTAAATTGATGCTATCAACGGTAACGGTGTCAATAGAAAATTCAAATTTAATTTCAGATGGGGTAACATCGCCAGTGTGGAAAAGTTGTTTCTCTACAGAGCCTACCATCGAACCGTCCTCTGCAATACGAACAGCAACTGCATAATAGTCAGTCGACGATTCAAGAAAAGTATATTCATACTCATCAACTCCAGTGTAAAGACTTCCTTCCAACATCTCGGCCAATGTAATATCATAGCCCAATGCGGCATAATACTCAATCCTTTCATTGTAATAAGCAATGATATCTTCTACATAAGCAGCATCAGATTCATAGAGATCAAAATCTGCTTTAGTAATTACGTCGCAATAGTAACTGGTGGTTGTGTCTTGTGGTGTTGTAACTACATACGCGCCATCAGATGTTTCATCTGAAACTTCAATTTTGAAGAAGTTTCCCGTTACTTTGTTAGTATCATCACTAACTTCTTTGTCTTTTTTGTCGCACGATGCGAGACCTGCAACAAGTGCCACAGCAGT
>CAZGVF010000071.1:2018-6801 GCA_964528925.1 uncultured Paludibacteraceae bacterium
CTTCTTTGTCTTTTTTGTCGCACGATGCGAGACCTGCAACAAGTGCCACAGCAGTGAGGCAATAGAATAATTTTTTCATTGTTTTGAATGTTTTGGTTATAATTCGATACAAATTCGACTGCAAAGGTACAAAATTTTTCGAAAACGGCATGCTTTTGTACAATTTTTTTTCGTCAGAAATGCAATTTTCTCCGACAAACGGCAGGTTAATTACCCAATTATCTAATTCTCCAATTTTTTAATTAAGAGAAAAACAGCTTGAAGATTGCTCTCCAAGCCGCTCATTATTAGACGATTACCGCTTTATTTTCTGATGCGGTGAATTTTGTCATGGTTCAAAACTTTTTCGGCTGGTGCCAATGCAGGGCTATACGATGCGCCAGCGTATTCGAAATCATAGCTAACGGCTTTGCCGCAAATGTGTGCGCCTTCGGTGAATGGAGCTGCGATCAGTTGATATTTGCCAGCATTCCATGCAGCCAATTCATCGATCGAGACATCTTCATTGCCAGAGTGAACGATGAACTGATAGTTTGATGGACGATTTTCCACAATCATATCAACATAATTTTGCAGATAGGTTTCTGCACCATATACAGCGATGGTGTCGGCGAGTTCGGCATAGTAGATATACAACTGATTTTCGTCGCTCAAAGTGATATGGAACAGTGTGTCGCCATCGGAAGCGATTTTCAGTTCTACGTTGCTCTGCTCAACAGCTTGGGTCGTGAAGTTGTGGATGTAGATTTTGCCATCGTTGTTGCCCAGCGAATCGAGATAGAAGGCGGCTGCAACATACTCGGTTTGTGGATCCAGACCAGGACCGAGAGCCAAAGTGTCCTTGCCTACAGTGGCAAAGTAAGAAAAGTCACGGTTGTAACCAAGCTTCGCAAGGTATGCAATGTAGCTGATTACATACTCATACTGATACTCGATGAAACCAGCCTCGCCCAGCGAGTCAATAATTGCGTTGTACTCATCCTTTGTCCCATAGAGGGTGAAGTACGTTTTGCCGAGCGAATCGGGCGTAACGGCAACGGTAGCAGAACCATCGGTCAGTTCTACGACATCGAATTTGAAGGGCTCATTTGCCACTTCGTCGTCTTGTTTGTTGCACGAGGTGGCGATACCTGCTACGAGAGCCACGGCTGCAAGCGAATAAATTACCTTTTTCATTGTTTGATAAAATTTAGGTGTGAAAAATTATTGTTAACGCCGCAAAATTACAGTTTTTCTTTGAAGTGAGCAAAAATCTGCCAATTTTATACTTTTTTATAGATAAAAGTGCGAAATTAAAACTTTCCCGCCGTTATGCTTTGCGCAAAAAAAGTAGCGGACACACCAATTGCGCCCGCTACAATTCAATGTTTTTAGATGATTTCTGGGATTTTATTTCCTCACCTTTTCAACGGCTTGCGAAATGTTGATGATGAAGTCGCCCATGCGCTCGAATTCGGCTATCAGATCCATGAAATAGACGCGTTCTTGGTACGAGCCTTTGCGGTCGAGGTCGCGAATGGCCTCTTCGCGCAGTGCGTCGCGCCGCTCGTTGATGCGCACTTCGCAATCGACAGCCGCCTGCAGGTCGATTTTTTCGCCTTCGTTGCTCTGCAAATTGGCAATCATCACGCGGTAGGCATCGTCGACCAGCCCAGCCATCTCGTCGATAGCTGCCATCTCGGTTTCGCTGAAACGTTGTCCATGCTCGTTGCGCCGCGCTAGCAGACGACTGATGGCTTCGCCCGAGTCGCCAAGGCTCTCCAGCTCGTCGATTATGCGATAGACGGCGGTCAGGCCCTCGCGCGTGTGTTCGCTGATGCTGCCTTGCGGAATGTCGTTGGCAAAAGTGGCAATTTCGTACTCAATGCGGTCCGAAATCTCCTCGTATTTTACCAATTTTTGGCGATATTTCTCGAATTCATCGGCATTTGGGGCATGAATGGCCTGTTTCACATAGCCAAACCCTTTTTGCAAAATCTGTCCGAAATGAACCACCTCTTTCCACGCTTGCACTACCGAGAGTTCGGGCGTTGCCATTGGTCCAGCACTGATAAATTTCACCTTGAAAATCTCGTCTTCGGGGTTCACTTTGCTCTTGATGAGTGCAGTTACGATTTTGGCAATTTGTGGTACAAACCAAATCAAAATGCAGGTGTTGATGGTGTTGAACAGCGTGTGCAACATCGAAAGTCCGTAGAGTGCCGCTGTGGCTTCGGGCGAGGTTGGATCGAGCATGCCGCTTGGCAGTTCGGCGGGATTGGGATAGCCCATCCAAGTGATTGTCAGCCCAATAAAGCTCACAAACGGGCGGAACAGCGCCAATGCCCAAATCACGCCAAACACATTAAATAGGGTGTGTGCCAAGGCAGCGCGTTTGGCGTTCACATTGGCCATGGCGGCGGCAATGTTGGCTGTGATAGTTGTGCCGATATTTTCGCCAAGCACCATGGCAGCGGCCATATCGAACGGCAGCCAACCCAGACTGAGCATGATGAGCGTGAGTGCCATGGTGGCGCTCGACGACTGCAAAACCAGTGTCAGCACCGTGCCAAAAGCCAAGAACAGCAGCACCGACCAAAAGCCGTAGCCCGTCCAGCGACTGATGAACGCCAGCACTTCGGGTGTTTTTTCGAGATCGGGCACTGAATTTTTCATCAGCGAAAGTCCCAAAAACAGGAGCGAAAAACCAATGATAAACTCGCTGATATTTTTGTAACGCTCGTGTTTCGATATGCTCATCACAAAACCAACGGCCATGAGCGGCACTGCCAGCACCGAAATGTCCATTTTGAAGCCCAACAGCGAGATGAGCCACGCCGTAACCGTAGTGCCGATGTTCGCGCCCATTATCACACCAATGGCCTGATCGAGAGCCAGCAAACCTGCGTTCACAAAGCCCACCACCATCACCGTGGTGGCGCTCGACGACTGAATGATAGAAGTTATGGCCAAGCCTGTGCCGACGCTCTTTACGCGGTTCGATGTCATGGCAGCCAAAATATGGCGCAATCGTTCGCCCGCTGCCTTTTGCAAGCCCGAGCTCATCATATTCATGCCGTACAAAAACATGCCTAGCGCGCCAAGCAATGTCAGTAGTTGCAAAGTCAATTCCATAATAAAAGTTGATTAGTTGATGGGTTGATAAGTTGATGAGAAGTTCGTCAAGTTTATAAAGTTAGAAAGTTTATAAAGTTTCGCGTTCCACAATTTCAGATTGGGCGGTGAGCATGTCGAACCGACCAATAATTAAGTAATTGGAAATTAAGTAATTAAGCGATTAGATCGTTTGCATTTTCACGAGATAAACGGTGTATGCCACATAGCACAGCACCATCAGCACGCCGCCCCAGCGCGGAATGCGCCCGCGAATGCCAAACAGCATTGGAATGATGGCTGCGGCAATCATCACCGCATAGTCGACCATGGTGATGCCGCCACCCGTGAGCGGTGCAATTTGCGAACTAACGCCCAGAATGAATGTGATGTTGAAGATGTTCGAGCCGATGATGTTGCCCAGTGCCAACTGTGTATTCTTTTTGAACGCTGCCGCCAACGACGCTGCCAACTCGGGCAACGAAGTGCCGCACGCTATCAGTGTGATGGAGATGAACGCATCGTTCACGCCCCACGCCTTGGCTATCTCCACCGCCGAATCGACAAAATAGTGGCTACCAACGACCAAGGCGGTCAGGCCGAGCACAATGTAAAGCACTGCCAGCCAGAGTTTGCTCTCTTTCTTCGCTTGCTCCACATCGGCCATTTTTTCGGCATGCTCGGCCGAATGTTTGTCGCGCCAAAACGAAATCCACATGAATGCCACAAAGCAAACCAGTAGCACAATGCCATCGATGCGACCGATAGAGACCGCTGTGCCATCGAAGAAATTGAACGCCAGCGCCAGAACCAGCACCGAAACGAACACGCACGCAGGCATTTCGAAACGCATATTTTCGCGCGTCACAGCCACAGGCCAAAGCGCTGCAGTCAAGCCCAAAATGGCCAGCACATTGAACGAATTGGAGCCGATCACATTACCGATGGCAACATCTACATTGCCTTGCCATGCGCCATACGAGCTCACGGCCAACTCGGGCATAGAGGTGCCAATGCCCACAATCACAGCGCCTATCACAAAGTCGGAAATGCCATAGCGACGCGCCACTGCTACTGAGCCATCGACCAAACGGTCGGCACCCCAAACAATGCCAACCAACGAAATTATAAAAATAACGTAAACCATTAGAAATCAATTATTTAAGATGAATATTTAGCCGTGCATAATTTCCACAAAAACGGGGAATACGCATAGCAAAAAGAGATTCTGGAGCGATTTTTCGCTCAAAAATCTTCACCCTAAATAATGAGTTTGCCCAAGCGGATAAGGCTTTGGCTGCTGCGCAAATTGGCGACTTGCGACGAACCAAACAGCGCGCACGGCACTGTTGCAACTCTGCACTGTGGCAGGCTGCCCGCTTTCAGATTGATGGAGTGATAATTGGTGTTGAAACGGCGACTGCGACCATCGAACGCCTTGTTGGCACGCGAGGCAAATTGCGCTGTGGTCGAGAAAATCTCGGCATCGCATGCTGCCTCCAAACCGCCTTGTTCGAAGCAATCGTCGCTATACGATTCGGCAGAAGAGACCGCAGCATCAGCCGTTTCGACCTGCCAGCAGCCGCACAGAGCCACCAACAAGCCAATCAACAACGGGAAAAATGCGGTATGAACGAACCGTTTCATGACATTGCAAAGATACAAATTTTTTGGAATATGGAGTAAAGAG
>CAZGVF010000072.1:0-6793 GCA_964528925.1 uncultured Paludibacteraceae bacterium
GCCCCAGCACTTTATGAACTTTATAAACTTTTAACTTTATAGACTTTTCAGTGAACCTTCATCTCAAAAATACTCGTCTCGCTATTGCGTCGCTCGCGGTTTTGGTAGTGCTAGTGGCGCTTTTGCCGCTGCTACCGTTCGTTCGTCTCGATCTCACTGCCGAACACCGTTTCAGCATTGCGGAGCAGACCAAAACGTTGATGCGCCAACAATCCGAACCCATCGAAATCACTTTCTATTCGGGCGGAAATGTCGATGCCAATTTCGCGCGACTGAACAATGCCGCGCGTGAACTCATCGACGAGTTGAATGCCTTTGCCCGCACGCGCATTCGCTATCGTTTCGAAAATCCTTCGGATGCGAATGACGATAACGAGCGTCAACGGCGCTACTATTCGCTCGAGCAGCGCGGGCTGCGTGGCATGTCGGTGGCGTCGCGCGATGCCGATGGCCGACTGACGCAGAGCATCGTCTTCCCGTGGGCCGAGGTTTCGTGCCTTGGCGACACCATGCCCGTGTGCCTGCTTCAGCCCGATGCGCGCCGCAGCGGCGAAGAGGGAATCAACCGTGCCATCGAAAATCTGGAGTACGAATTCACCGATGCCATTCGCATTCTCACCAAGAAAAATGTCGACAAAATCGCCTTCATCGAAGGGCATGGCGAACTATCCGAAGAGGAGGTCTATTCCGCCTCGGAAGCGTTTAGCCGCTATTTTCAGATCGATCGCGGCACGCTCGGAATCGACGCCAGCGTTTTGGCCGATTACAAGGCGATAATCATCGCAAAACCTACGCAACCATTCTCCGAAACCGACAAATACATTATCGATCAGTACATAATGAACGGCGGCCGCGTGATGTGGTTCGTCGATGGCACGCAGATGCAGGACGGCGCGCTCACCAGTGGCAGCGATGCCACGCTAATTCCGCTCGATGTGAACCTGCAGGACCAACTTTTCCGCTATGGCGTGCGCATTGCCAACGATGTGGTGCAAGATGCGCAGTGCGCCTATCAGCCTGTGAACATTGCCGCGCCGTCGGAACAGCCCTATTTCGAACCTGTGCCGTGGTTCTACGAGCCGCTGCTGCTCACCTCACCGCAATCGCCCATCACACGCAATCTGCTGCAAGTTCGATCCAATTTTGCGTCAACTCTGGAATTTACAAATAATGCTGATAATCAGGTAGATAAGCAGATTTTGCTCATCACTTCGAATGCTACGCATGTGGCGCAAACGCCGTGTGTGGTCAGTCTGCAGCAAATGCTCACCGATGGCGCCACCGATGACTATTGGTTCACGCGCTATCAGCCTGTGGCGGCGTTGCTCGAGGGGCAGTTTACTTCGATTTTCCCTTCGCGGAGTAGGGCAGTGCCATCAGAGATTGAAAATGCCTTGCCGCATCGCGATGTGAGCGAGCCTACGCGCCAGCTTGTGGTGGCCGATGGCGACCTCATTCGCAACGATCTGGAGCAGACGCAGCAGGGTTGGCGTGTGCTGCCGCTCGGCTACGATCGCGTGACGCACCAAACCTATGGCAATCGCGATTTTCTGCTCAACTCGTTGCTCTACCTCACCGATGATGCCGATTGGCTCTCGCTGCGAAATAGGCAAGTCACGCTGCGGCTTTTGAACCGCGTTTCTGCCACAAACAGTCGTCATCTTTGGCAGATGGTTAATATGGTGTTGCCCGTGTTGGCACTTTTGGCTGCGGCGGGTATCAGTTTTGCCGTGCGTCGCCGCCGAAATGGCGCAAATTTACGCTGATTTTTTGGTGAAAAAATGAGAATTTCGACTTTTAGACGAGAAAATTTGCTCGTTTTTTGTAAAATAATTCGTTGATAATCAATAGATTGCAAGTTTTGCGATATTTTTTTTGTGTATAATTTGTGAGATCCAAAAAAATGCTCTAACTTTGCACTCGCAAAAACGGACACGAAAATTGTGTCATTTGGCCCATTCGTCTATCGGTTAGGACGTAAGATTTTCATTCTTGAAAGAGCAGTTCGATTCTGCTATGGGCTACTAATTTAACGCATAAAATTTGTTATAATGGCAAATCACAAATCTTCAATTAAGAGAATTCGTCAGACTGAGAAACGCCGTTTGACCAACAGATACGCTGCTCGCACCGCTCGTAACGCTGTTCGTGCTTTGCGCGCTACTACCGACAAAGCCGTTGGTACCGAAATGTTGCCAAAAGTTGCTTCGATGCTCGACAAATTGGCAAAACGCCACATCATTCACCGCAACAAAGCAGGTAATTTGAAATCGAAACTTACGCTGCATGTCAACAAGTTGGCATAAGGTGTAGCTTTTAGTTTTTATAGTTGGAAAACTCTTTCCGTATCTCGGGAAGAGTTTTTTGTTTTCGGACAAAAACAACGTCGACTCTCAAAACTAGTTTGAAAGTCGACGTCTATTTTGTGATTCGTTGAAGCTACACCATTATCTCCTGCATAATCGATACATCTAGTGCCTTTTCTAATTTGCAAATGGTTTCGAGCGACATGTTTTCTTCGCCTTTTAATAGGCGTGAAACATATTGCGGCGAGCAGTTAAGGCGTTCAGCTAACTGTCGTTGCGAAAGCTTTTGCTCTTTCATGGCCAAAGCCACTTGAATGGCAATAGTTCGGGCGTATTGTAACCAATCTTGATTTGCTCTGCGCCACTCTGCCTTCTCGCGCCACTGCGATGGCGTGTCGGATTTGTGCTTGCGTAGAAAAGCGATTTGGTCTTGTGCCGTTTTCATATCTAGCCCTCCCTTATAAAGTCGATAAAACTATCGTTGTCGATAACATTGTTTGCTACAAGATATTGCCTTGTTTGCTCCATTTTTTCTAATTCCTTTAACGTATGCGCTCGTTCTTGCATTGTGCGCGTGAGTTTAATCGCCCCGCCTGTAATGATGTAGATGCCAGGATTGAGTTTTATAGCGTATATGCGCAGCCAACTTGCATGGTTTGGACGGTTTTGTAGTCGAGCCTTTTCTTTCCCGAGCAACATTTCCGATGTTCTGCTGTTTTGCAGCGGACGAAAAAGTTCGTCTAAATTTGTGTCGGGCGAGATGTCTAAAATTAAACATTCTAGTCGGTCGCTATCGTCCATTGTATCGAAAATTGCGTCCTCCAAGTGCGTGATTTTAAAATGCGTTACAAGGTCGTCGAAATTTTCGCTGAAAAACGAAACTAGATATTCTGCATCGTTCCACTGATTGAAAACTGTTTCTAGTGCATTGTATTTCTCGTCGTCGTAATGCACTGCCCAAAGTCTATTTTCTGTTATTTCGTCGAAAGTCATAACGCACATTTATTTTCGCTGCAAAGATATGATTTTTTTATTCAAAAATCAACTTATAAGTTGTTTATTTCGTTTTTCTTGCAGACTTTTTATTACGATGCTATGGTTAAATGACTAGAATTCAGGATCTTATGTGCAATCGCAGCCCGCGATCTATGTTCTATCTTCTGCTCTTCTGAATCCGCACTGCCTAGTCCTTATTCTTTTGTCTTTACTCCTTACTCTACTTGTCATTTTTCACAAACGACCACAGCAGGCCCGAAGTGGCCAAGCAGACAGCGCAGATGGCAAAGATGATGGATTTATCGGCGGCGGCATTCACCACTTCGCCCATTTTGAACGAGGCAACCAGTTGCGGCAGCACTACCGACAGGTTGAAAATGCCCATGTACAAGCCCATCTTGGTTTGATCAACCTTTTCGCTCATAATGGCAAATGGCAGCGACACCAGCGATGCCCAACCAATGCCGACCACGCATAGCGCAGCAAAGAAAACTATAATGTTGCTTCCGTAGAGCCAAATCAGCGCGTAACCAATGGCCATCAGCAGAATAGAGCAGGTGTGCGTCATAGTCATGCCGCGGCGTTTGGCTATCACATTTAGCACCAGCACGGGCAGCAATGCGCCAACCAAATCGCGCACAAGGAATGCCATTGAGTTCACGGTTTGCATCGAGTTTTCATCGAGACCAGCAATTTTTGTGGAGACATAGAAGAACATATAGATGTTCATGGTCTGCACGCCCCACCAAGTGAACGAATGTGCTAGAAGAATCTTCTGAAATTCGTTGTTGTTGCTCGTTTCGCGCAAAACATTTGTCAGAACCATCACTATTGCTACAATCTCGACCAGCACGCAGATTAGTTCCACGGTGTTGAGTGTGAACCAGCCGAAGATTGAAATCTGCGAATTATCGGTAAATCCGAACAGTTTTGCTACTATCACGTAGATGCCGTAGATCAGGAAACCTGCTAGCGGAAACAGTGCGCTAAGCACATCGCCAAGCGACGATTTCGATTTCGCTTGCGGCTCGGTTTTGCCATCTTCTATCGCTTTCTGATTGTCGAGCGTGCGCGGCTCTTCGATGAAGAAAATCGGCACCAGCGTGAACAGCAATGCCACACCAACACCCACATAAATCAGCACAATGTTGCCCCAAATCACACTGATGAGATAGGCCAACACGCCGCATGTTCCCGACACGGTTTGCATCCAAGTGTAGCCGCGCGAACGGTCGCTAGCAGGCGTGCAGTCGGCAATGAGCGAGCGCGTGGGGTTGAAACTTACGTTGATCGAAAGATCGAGCGTGAGTGCCACCGTGACGGCTATCACCAGCAGACCTTCAGGACCATGCGCGCCACAAACCTCTTGAATGATGCCGAGATTTGGCAACGCTAGCAGCATCAAACCGGTGAGAATGCCGCCTATCACAATCCACGGACGACGGCGCCCGCCCATGAACCAAAGTTTGTCGCTAATGAGACCAACGATGGGTTGCGCCACAATGCCCGCAATTGGACCAGCTGCCCACACAATGCCTATTTGGCTGATGTCGAGTCCGTAGCGCGTCGAAAGAATCCAACTGAGTGCAGCAATCTGCACCGAAAGCCCGAACCCCATTGCTGTGGCGGGCAAACTAAGCAACGCCATAAATGCATTGCTCATCTTTTTCTGAATGTTCAACATGATATTGAGTTTATAAAGTTGTAAAGTTTGAAAGTTTATAAAGTTGGGTTGATAAGTTTATCCGTTGATTAGTTAATTGGATAATTGGGCAATTGAAATTTAATCTTGCAAAATTAAAAATTTATGCTGATACAATGGTTCGTCGCTTAATAAAAAGTGATGCCTTTCACCAACTTGCGGCCGATGGCGTTGTTCAGTTTCTCGACGAGTGCGGCGCGTTGCATAAAAAGGTCGCTGCGTAGCATGGGCGATGTGATGCGCACCCGCAACATGCCTTCGCGCAGTTCCAAGCCTGTGCTGTAGTTGGCCAGCGGACCCAAAACTTTTTTCCATGCCTCAATCGCCTCGCTTTCGCGAAAATGCGCTGCCATGGCTTCACCGCCTTCGCCTGCGCACAAGGCGCGACGAATCAAATCTGCCGAAAGTTTTTCTGGATAGACTCGTTTCATAGTAGTTTCTTGACGAACTTAAACATTTTGTAGGGCATATAGCGGAATGGCACATCGATGCAGGTGGGCGAGATCACTACCGAGCGGCGGTGCGAGAATGCACGGAAACTCTCTTCGCCGTGGTAGGCCGACATGCCCGAATTGCCCACGCCGCCAAACGGCATGCGCTGGTTGGTGATGTGCATGATGGTGTCGTTCACACACGCTCCGCCCGACGAGGTGTGACGCAGTACATAATCGCCATTTTTGCCGAAATAGTAGAGTGCCAACGGCTTTTCACGGTCGACCACAAACGCTACCGCCTCATCAATTTCAGAAAAAGTTTGAATGGGGAAAATCGGACCGAAAATCTCTTCGGTCATCACCGGCGCGGTGGGCGACACACTATCTAATATGGTGGGCGAAAAATAGCGTTCTGCAGCATCAGTTTCGCCTCCGAAAATGATTTCGCCATCGGCAAGATAGCCGCGCAGACGTTCGAAAGCCTTGTCGCTGACGATGCGCGCAAAGTGTTTCGATTGCTTCGGATCATTGCCCAGCAGAGCGGCAAAATTGCGCTTCAATGCCTCAACAAAAGGCTCTTTCACGCTCTCGTGAATCAGCAGATAGTCGGGCGCAATGCAAGTCTGGCCAGCATTTAGCGCTTTGCCCCACGCCACGCGCTTGGCAGCGAGTTCTATGTCGGCATCGGCATCGATAATGCACGGACTTTTCCCGCCCAATTCGAGAACCACAGGCGTGAGATTTTTTGCTGCAGCCGCCATCACCACTTTGCCAAGCACAGGACTTCCGGTGAAGAAAATCAGGTCGTAGCGCTGTGCGAGCAGGGCAGTGTTCACATCGCGATTGCCTTGAAAAATCGCTACATATTCTGGCTGAAAAACATCGGTTACAATCTGTTCCAAAATTGCCGAAACATGCGGCACATAGGGCGATGGCTTAAGCACCGCCGTGCAGCCAGCCGATAGCGCACCAACCAGCGGATTGAGCAGCAGTTGCACGGGGTAGTTCCACGGCGCAATGATGAGTGCCGTACCGAGCGGTTCGGTCATCACACGGCAGCGCGACGGCATCACGCCCAACGACGGCAACACGCAACGCGTTCTGGCCCAGCGGCGCACATGGCGCAGGTGCATGTCAATTTCGGCATAAACCAAGCCAATCTCGGTAAGATAAGCCTCTTCGTACGATTTGTGAAGATCGGTCCAAAGCGCCTCGGCAAGTGCCGATTCGTGCTTTTTGAGCGATGTGCGCAGACGCTTCAATGCCCGCTTTCGCTCCGCAATGGGCAGTGTCGCCCCCGTGCGAAAATAGGCCTTTTGTGCCGCAACAATATCAGGAATTTGGTCGGGAGTCAT
>CAZGVF010000073.1:0-2199 GCA_964528925.1 uncultured Paludibacteraceae bacterium
CAGTTGAGTTTTTCAAATTAAATTCGTAACTTTGCGCAAATGTATTGGTGCGAAAATTGGCAGCCGAAAAAGTGCCAAATTGCGCCACAAAACTGACCACGAGATGACCATCAAAAAACTGACGATTTGCCTATTGGCCGCGGTTTCGTGCCTTGCAGCAACCGCACAAGAGACGGAAGCATGGCACCACAGCAATCACCTTTTCGACGAGGGACGCACACTGTACGAACAGCGCAAATTTGGCGGCGCTGCAGAGCGTTTTGCCGATTTTTGCGAACAAGCAGACCACAACAGTCCGCGCTACGCCGAGGCACAATACTACATTGCCTGCTCGGCCTACGAGCTGAAACGCAAAGAGGCCGCCACGCTACTCAAGCAGTACCTAACCGACTATCCCGACGCTCCAATGCGCGAACGCGTGGCGTACATGATTGGTCGGCTAGCATTCGAGAGTAAAAAATACGAAGAGACGCTGAAATGGTACGACCAAGTGCAGAACAAGCACCTCGATGGCGCGGAAAACATGGCATATCTCTACACCAAAGGCGTGGCTTACTTGAAACTCGAAAAATATGAGCCCGCGCGCATCTTGTTTGCCACGCTCAACGGCAAAAAAACAATCTACGAAAAAGATGCGCTCTACTACTATTCGTACACCGAATTTTGTCTGGAAAACTACGACAAAGCCATCGATGGATTTTTGGAGTTGTCGCTCAATTCGCCCTACGCCGAGCCTGCCGCCTACCATGCGCTGCAGATATACGACCGCGTGGGCGACACCGAAAAGGCTTGCGAATATGGCAAAACGCTGATTTCGCGCTGGCCAAACAGCAAATACAACTCCGAAGCCTATCGCATTCTGGGCGAATCGGCCTACGCCAACGAAAACTACAGCGAGGCAGTCGATTATCTGAAAAAATACGAGCGCAACAGCAAAAAAGTGCAGCGCGCCGATATGTACATGCTCGGCATGGCGCAATATAAGCAGGAAAATTATCGCGAAGCCGTTGCGGCACTGTCGAAAGTTACCGCCACGCAGGACAGTTTGGCGCAAAATGCCTACTTGCACATCGGTTTGAGTTATGCCAAATATGGCGACAAAGCCAAGGCGCGCATGGCTTTCCGTAATGCCGCCGAACACAATTTCGACAATGCGATAAAAGAGGAGGCCGACTACAACTATGTGTTGGCCGTTTACGAAGATGCCGCGCCATTTGGCGAGTCGATCAAGGCGTTCGAGAGTTTCATGGAAAATTATCCGAAGACCAAGCACGCTGACGACATCTACGGCTATTTGGCGGACATCTACATGACCGAAAAAGACTACCACACCGCCTACGAATCGCTAAAAAAGGTAAAATCGAACAGTGCAAAAATTCGTGCCGCGCGCGAAAACGTGCTTTTCCAACTTGGTACCGAAGCATTTGCCGCCAAGAACTACAAAGAGGCGCTGGATTATTTCGACAAATCGATAAAAGAGTATACCGCGCAATCGTATTCGGCGCAGGCGTTCATGTGGCGTGGCGAGACCTACTATCAACTTGGCGACTATGCCAATGCGCGCCGCGACTTGCAGGCATTTCTTGCGAAAAATCAGAAAAAAACGCCTGAGCAATTGCAAAAAACCTACTACACGCTGGCCTATTGCTACTACGAAGAGGAGAATTTTGCCGATGCCATTGAGTGGTTCAAGAAATATGCCGACACGCAAAAACGCCACGACGGTCGCCTCTACTGCGACGCCATGAACCGCACGGGCGATTGCTACTTGTATCAGCGCAACTACGAGCAGGCGAAAACCTACTATCAGACAGTAGCAGCCGAATCGCCACGCTACGGCGACTATGGCGCATTTCAGAACGCATCGATTTTGGGAATTCAGAAACAGTACAAAAACAAAATTGCAGCGCTCGACAAGTTGCTGACCGACTATCCGCGCTCCGACTATGCCGACGAAGCCATGTACGAAATTGGTCGTGCGCATGTGTTGCTCGAAGAGCGCGACGAAGCCATTGTGGCATACAACCGTGTGATAGCGCAATATCCGCGCACCGCTGTGGCACGCAAGGCATCGCTCGAAATTGGCATGATTTACGCCAACAATGGCGATGACGCCAAAGCCATAGAGGCTTACAAAGAGGTGGTGAGCAACTACCCCAGCAGCGAAGAGGCCAAAGTGGCGATAGAGAGCATGCAAGC
>CAZGVF010000073.1:2299-6762 GCA_964528925.1 uncultured Paludibacteraceae bacterium
GAGACGCTGACGCATTTTGTCGGCAATCAGTATCAGGAAGAAGCCCTAACGCGCTGTGCCGAAATAAGTTACGACAAAAAAGACTTTGAACAATCGCTCTCGTATTTCGAGCAGTTGCAGGAGGTCGCGGGCAGCAAAGAGGCCAAAAACATGGCGCGCATTGGAGCGTTGCGTTGCAGTTATTCGCTGAAACTCTACAACAAGACCATTCTGGCAGCCAACGATCTGTTGGAAGATGCCAGCACCAACGAAGCCATTGTGCGTGAGGCGCGCTACTGTCGTGCAAAATCGTATATCGCCACCGACGAGGCGCTGCTTGCCACCGACGATTTGCTAGAATTGAGTCAAGACCTGCGCCACGAGATGGGCGCCGAGGCCAAATATCTGCGTGCGCAGTTGATGTACGACGGCGGTCAGTACAACAGCGCCGAGAGCGAGATTATGGACTTCATCAGCAAGAACACGCCTCATCAATACTGGTTGGCGCGCGCATTTGTGCTGTTGGCCGACATCTACATTCAGGCGGGCGACGACTTCCAAGCCAAGCAATATCTGCTTAGTCTGCAAGCCAACTACCAAGCCGACGACGACATAGCCACCATGATAGAGACACGCATGCGAGGCATTGCCGAACGCGAAGAAAACGAAATTGACGAATAAAAAAAACGCTAGCATACAATCATGAAAAAGATTTCATTATTCATCATAGCCACTGCCCTTTGCACCGCTGCCACAGCGCAAACCACCGACTCGGTGATGACGCAATCGGTGAACATCGAAAAAGAGTACACACCCGAAGTTGTGAAGGTGAAGCGTGCCGACATTGAGTTGCCAGCCACCGAGCCCAAAGTGGAGAAAAGCGAGGTGAAATACAGCAGCGAGACTGCACCAATAGTGGTTGAATCGCAATTTTACCCACTGCCCGCCGCCGACGCCAAAAACACTGGTCGCCCGAACTACAAACCGGGCTATGCTCGCGTGGCAATTGGCTTCCCGCTGGTTTGGATGGCCGATGTGTGGACGCCTGTTGTAAACAACAAGACCGATTTTCTGGGCATGACATTGAACCACAATGGTTTTTGGAATGGCAACAAAAAACTGATTGATACCGATTTTGAACTCGACTACAAGCACCACTTCAACACGGGAATGCTCTACTCCAAAATCGGGTTCAACAACGACTACTACAGTTACTACGGCGAAGACACGGTATTCAGCGAAAGCACCTATTTCGATGAAGAAAAAGGGAGAGACTTTTCGGGACTTGGTTTGCAACCAGAGATGCGCACCACCACGGCAGCGCACGTTCTGCTCGGTTTTGGTTCTGAAAAAGAGCGCAAAAACTGGACTTACGATGGCAATCTGCGCTACGACATTATGACCTCGAGTCCGACCGTAACGCGCGACGGCATAAAACTGAAACAAGCAGCTCAGCGCGAGCATCGTATTGCGCTGAACCTGATGGGCGGCTACAACATCGATGGACATCACATCAATGCCGATCTTGGCGTGGAAGCCTATCTGCACAACAATCCCGCTCGCACGCTCTATCTGATTGCCGACAGCATCGCAGGAAGCCAAGTCGATCACACCTTGCGCGACACCACATTCACCAACGCCGACAACAAGCCGCAATTTCTCATCACCTTCAATCCGCGCTACGAAAAGCAGTGGAACTCGCTCAGTCTGCGTGCTGGTGCAAAATTGTGGTTCTCGGTGAACAAAGGCAAAGTGGTTTCGGCTGCACCCGATGTGGAAGTGCGCTACACTTTCCGCCAACTTTTCAGCGTTTATGGCGGCATTGGCGGCGACTATGCTGTGACATCAATCAGCAATATGCTCGATGAAAACCGCTACATGAACCTCGACAGCATGCCCACGCTGAACGACTACACGCCCGCCGATTTCCACGCGGGATTCGACATTACGCCAGTCAGCGGACTGCAAATTGGCGCATCGGTAAGCTACAAGATGATTCAGAACACGCACTTTTTTGTAAACACAGAATTTGCTTGCACCGAAACGCCGAACGTCTATCCGAAGAACGATTTGGATTATGTCTACGGCAACACTTTCAACCTAGTCTATGCCAGTGCGAACCTGCTGCAGGCCGAGGCGCACATCGACTATAACCTGAAGGAGCGCTATACTTTCCACGCCAGCGGACGCTACAATGGTTGGAATGTGAAGGATGAAAATATGGAAGCGTGGAACAAGCCCACTTGGGAGGCCGACGCTAGCATCGAGGCGCTGTTTACCAAAAATTTTGCAGGAAATGTGCGTTTCTACTACGCTTCGGAGCGCAAAGCACCGCTCGTAAATGTCGATGGCAACGGCTACGACGTGAAGACGCTCGCGCCGATTTACGACCTGAACCTGTCGCTCAGTTACACATTCCCGAAAAACATCAGCATATTTGTTCAAGCCAACAATCTGCTCGCCATTTCGGAGAAACTGCGCTATCAAAACTGGTACGGCTACGACAACATTGGCACGCACGTGATGGCAGGTATTAGTGTGTCGTTTTAGAAGAATCGCTTCAATAACAATAAAAACAGCGCAACGGCGACTGTTAAACACATATTTTTCATAGCATTACTATTATTTCGTGTCAGCCGAAAAACCGACCATTTTTTCTGGAGATAACTCGCAAATAATAATTGTAAAGTCTTTCCGTAGAGGGACTTTGCTCTGCAATTTTAGAATGCTCACGCGCTTGTGTGAGTTTTTTAGCAGAGCGAAGGTCTCCTTGGTCGGTTGCCTTGGTACGCGATAAAAAATTCACACTTTTTTTTCGCCTCGCGATTGATAGATGATGCACAAAAACTATCAATCAAATGCAATCTTTTTCTGCTTTTCGTAGCAAATGCAGCAATGCCAAGTGCGCCAATCTGCTAATTTTTGCCACTTTCGCATTTTCCATCTTCCTACAGTGTGTATTTTGCGTGTGGCTTACGTTTCACAACCTCCCCATAAAGGATATATGGCGTGAGCCCTCACATTTTTGGTTATTTTACATTCCGAAAATAGCCATCGCACTACTTTTTGCCAGCGGCATTTTTCTATTCAAGCGCAAATACTGGGCTATTTACTTTTCAATTTTGTTTGACATTTGGATTCTTGCATACGTTATCTGCTTTCGTTCGATAGGCACTCTCGATGGGCATACTATTTTTCTTATCAAATTCTTACACGGTTTCGAGAGTAGCATTGGCATGTATCTTACTGCCGATTTACTCCTTCTGCTAATTCCTCCCGTTCTTACTATAGCAGCAATTATTCTATTTGATAATCGCCGCCGCGAATGGCATTTGGCAATAGTCCCACTCATTTTGTCAATTGTCATGGATGTTTGTTGGACAAATGCCTTTGCCAAAACATCTTTGGAAGAAGAAGAATTCTACCAGTCTTCATTCTCGACTAATTTTCAAAATTTATATAGATTTTCACGCGCCAATTACACTCGCGATACATCTATTCTACACTCCTTTGTTACTAGTGCGGGAGAATTTATAACCATTCCATTTGAAAAACCTTACAAAATGACCGATGAGGAAATTGCAGCAGCACAATTTTTCTTACAAAAAGATCACTCAGAAGTACAACCAAACAAAAAAGTAGTGCTTATAATTGTCGAAAGTCTTGAAAATTGGGCAATTACGCCACAGACAATGCCCAATCTCTATCATTTTATCGAAAATCACAATACCATTTGGGCGCAAAGAGTGAAAAAACAGACGCTTGTAGGCAACTCGGGCGACGGACAATTTATTTTTAACACCGGACTTTTGCCAATAAGTAAAGATGTTGTCGTCGATAAATTCTATCAAAACGCATTCCCTTCAATTTCTGATTGTTACACCAATAGTGCTATGATACAACCTGGGTTGCTTGCAGTTTGGAATCAAGGTTTTATGAATATCGCCTACCACATCGATAAAGCGTATGAAAATAAATACGAAATGGATCAAACCACTTTCCAGATTTTGGATAGCATCGTGGGCGAGCACGACTACATTATGGCAATAACGATGGCTTCACACTCGCCATTTCGTGGCTTTGCAGATTATTCATCACTTTCGTTGCCTACCGATATGCCAGAAAATATGCGCAATTATCTGCGGTGTCTGAATTATACCGATTCCTGCTGGGGCAATTTTCTTAGCCGCTTCGATACTGACACAGCATTAGCCAACACAGTGGTTTGTTTCATGGGCGATCATACCATTTTCGATCCTATGATGCGCGCTGAATTTCAGGAATACTGCGATGCAAAAGGGTTAGATTTTAAGCCTAGCGAGGCATATACAGCCATTGTGGCATATTCGCCAGACTTGACCGAGCAACACACCATTTCAGAAGAGACCTACCAAATGGACGCCTATCCAACTATTCTGCATTTGATTGGCGCAGAAAACTACTATTGGCGCGGTTTTGGTGCAAACCTGCTCGACAGTACGGCA
>CAZGVF010000074.1:0-6734 GCA_964528925.1 uncultured Paludibacteraceae bacterium
TCACTTTTTCTTCCACAGAGAAAATAGTCGGTTGCGCCGCGGTAGAAAGTTTTTTGCGGATTTGGTGTGAAAAAGAATGTCGTCCTGCCCGACGAAGCGCGCTGCAGCGGTTTTCCTTCGAGAACGGCATCGATTTTTTGCCGATAGTAGGCAGTCAGATTTTTCACATAATCGGCATCTTTCAGCCGCCCTTCGATCTTGAACGACGACACGCCCGCCTCAATCATAGCTTGCAAATGCGCCGATGCATCGAAATCCTTGAGCGAAAGCAGATGCTTATCTCTTGCCAAAATGCGCCCGTCGGCGTCAGTCAGCGTGTAAGGCAAGCGGCACATCTGCGCACAAGCGCCGCGGTTGGCACTGCGCTGCCGAAGGGCCTGACTCAGGTAGCATTGCCCGCTGTACGAAACGCACAAAGCGCCATGCACAAAGCATTCGAGCGCCACATTGGTCTGCTCGGCAATTTGTCGAATCTGCTCCAACGAGAGTTCGCGCGCCAAGACGACCTGCTCAAAACCACATTTTTCGAGAAAAGCAACCTTTTCGACCGTGCGATTGTCGCACTGCGTGCTGGCATGCAGCGGAATTGGCGGCAAATCGCACTCCAAAAGTCCCATGTCTTGCACAATCAGCGCATCGGCACCGATGTTGTATAAATCAGTCGCAATGCGCTGAGCCTCAACCAGTTCATCATCGGTGAGAATAGTATTGAGCGCCACATAAACCCGAGCATAGAATTTATGTGCGTAGTCGACCAGCCGCTCAATATCGGCCAGCGTGTTACCAGCAGCCTGACGCGCACCAAAACGCGGTGCACCAATGTAGACCGCGTCGGCACCGTGATTTATTGCCGCAATGCCAACTTCAGCATTTTTGGCTGGCGAAAGAAGCTCTATTTTTTTAGTCGCAATCAAGTGGCAAGCGCTTTTTAGAACATAGAAGATAGAGCACAGAACATAGACAGGGCCGACATTCCTAACTCCTAACTGACTACAATTTCAACATTCTGAAAGCGAATGACATCGCCTGCCACTATTTTGGCGCGTTTGCGAAGTTCCACCTCGCCATTGCGACGCACAAGCCCATCGGTCACCACCTGCTGCGCCATGCTGCCACTCTCAACCGCATTCACAGCCTTGAGCAGCGCAATCAGCGGAATGAATGTTTCGCCCTCGCGCAGCGTAAAATTGACTTTTCTAACTGACATAATCTCCTGATAATGAACCGATTACCAGCCGAATGGATGTGGACTGAGCGGCAGTCGCGCCAGTGGGTGATAATCGCCAACAAGTCCAATTGGTTTGGCGTTGCGAATGTCGTGAACGATGTTTATCGACTCGCGCGCATCTTCCACGCCAAAGCCCTCGCCAGCCAATATGCGACGATAACTTTCGGTGTGCAGCTCGGTGAAACCTTGGCTAAATTCGAACTCGTTGCCATCGATATTGATGGTGCGATAGGTGCGTTTTTCGCCTTGCACGGCATTTTCTGGCAGATTATCGGCATTGATGCTAAGGAAATAGCGCACACGAGCGCGCTCCAACTGCAGAAAACCAGCGCAGCGGTCGTGCGACATCACATGCACCACATTTTTCGACACTTTGCCAAAAATCCATTGCAGCATGTCGTAGAAATGCACGCCGATGTTTGTTGCGATGCCGCCACTCTTGTGGATATCGCCCTTCCAGCTAGTGTAGTACCAATTGCCGCGCGAGGTGATGTAGGTAAGATCGACATCGAAAATTTTATCCTTCGGAGCCTCGTCGACCTTCTTTTTCAGCGCCACAATCGATGGGTGCAAGCGCAGTTGAAGAATGGTGTTGATGCGGTGTCCCGTCTCTTTTTCCACCTGAATGAGCTGATCCACATTCCACGGGTTCAGCACGAGCGGTTTTTCGCAGATCACATCGGCACCGAGGCGCAGACTGTAGCGCATGTGAGCATCGTGCAGGTAGTTTGGCGTGCAAATCGACACATAATCCAGTTTTTTGTCGGTGTTGCGAATTTTCGAGCAGTGACGATCGAAAATCTCAAATTCTGTAAAGAAATCGGCCGTTGGGAAATAGCTGTCCATAATGCCCACGCTGTCGAATTTGTCGTAGGCTGCCACCAGACGGTTGCCCGTGTCCTTGATGGCCCTCAAATGGCGTGGAGCGATGTAGCCCGCAGCGCCAATAAGTGCAAAATTTTTCATTAAATTAATTATCTAATTATTTAATTTCCAATTACTTAATTATTTTTCTGTTGTTGATTTTTTTGATTTTCAATCGTTTTTTTCGACGAATAAATTATTTTTGTCAGCAGACGCTGCAATTCATTCACATCTGAAATCAATTCGTCACAAGCGGGATAACTTGCCGAGAGCGAGCAAAGTAACAACCAATAAGCGGTCTCTTCTGCTTCCTTTGCGGCAATCTTCATTTTATGCACAAAATCAATAGGACTTTCACCATGTTGCGCTTCACGAATATTAGCTCCGATCGATGTTCCAGAACGTAACAACTGATTGGCAATGGCAAACTTTCGCAGACTTTCAAGTTTTTCGGTGTAAACAATTATATCTAGCGAAAATTGAAGCGATTTATCCAACAAAATATTCGGTTTGCGTGATGATTCTGGATTCATTCAATCATTTTTTACATGAGAAACGCTATCACTATCTTTCTCTCCAATAATTGGATAATTGGAAATTAGATAATTGGGTAATTAAAGGAGCGTCACCGCTCCCTCGCGCAAAACATACTTCTCCCCCGTCGCTGGGCATGTGGCAATGCCGTTTTCATCGAATTCGAGGCGTTCGCCGTGGGCACTGATCCAGCCAATCTGACGGGCGGGATTGCCAACCACAAGTGCGTAGGGCTTCACATCTTTGGTGACCACCGAACCCGCACCAACAAGCGCATATTCGCCAATCTCGTGACCGCAAACCACCGTGGCATTCGCGCCAATGCTCGCTCCGCGATGAATAATCGTTGGGCGATATTCGTTTTTGCGCGACACGGCACTGCGCGGATTCAGCACATTCGTGAAGACCATCGACGGCCCGAGAAACACATCGTCCTCGCAGATCACGCCTGTGTAGACCGACACATTATTTTGAATTTTCACATTGCGTCCGAGGCGCACCTGTGGCGACACCACCACATTTTGTCCGATATTGCAATTTTCGCCAATAACGCAATCGTTCATGATGTGCGAAAAATGCCAAATTTTAGTGCCGCTGCCGATGGTGCAACCCTCGTCGACATACGCTGATTCGTGCTTGAAATAGTCCATTTTAACCGCAAAAGACAAGAAGCGAGTCGCAAAACTCACTCACTGCAAAAAGAATAAAGAGAAAAGATTAAGGAATAAAGACTAGCCTCTGTCTCCCTCTCACCTATAACCTATAAACTCTAACCTAATTCCGGGTGCAAAATTACAAAAAATCACCAAATCACAGCCAAACGGAAATGCATGGCCGAAGGCGCAAACGAAGTGTCGAGTTCATAGTCGAAATCGCTCTGGGTGTAGTAGATACGCAACGAACCAACGCCAAAATCGTAATCGACCGTTTCGGTGTAGAAAACCCACTGCTTTGTGCCATCGTCTTGCGTAACTTCCACCTCTTTGTGGCGCGAATAGGGCAACAACTGCTGCGTAGCCGTGGTAGTGCCGTAGTTGTACTCCACATAGCAATGCACCATGCCGTAATCGTAGACATACTGCGTTATTTCAGGCACATCGAAATCGGCATAAAAATAGTTGTTGTTGGCATCATTGGAATACGACCAGCTGCTCGCCTCGAGGTCAATAATTTTCCAGTTGGCAGTGCCATCGTCGCCTTTGTCGCCTTTCGGACCTTGCTCGCCCTCGCAGCCCACTAACAGCAGGCAGATGAACGGAAGAAAAAGAAGTCGTTTCATAGTGATTTCTGATTTATTTTACGCATTCAATGCTTTCACAAAACTCTGTGGCAGGCAGACATTTTCGAGCGACTGTGCCTCGGCAAAAAGTGGTGCTATTTCCTCATCGCGAAAGCCTGCAATGCCGCAGCCAATGCGCGTTACATAGAAAAACAACTCCTTGTGCTGACGTGCAAATTCCACAAAATCATCGACATAGGGTTTGATAGTCTCTACTCCGCCCTGCATGGTTGGAATGGCGTAACTCTGCCCTTGCAGACCGACACCTTCCCCCCAAATGGCACCAAATTTTTCTTCGGCCAAACGCGCAGCGCCACCACCATGATGTCCAGCAAGATTGCTGCCAAACACAAAAATTTCGTCCAATTTCAACTCCGTAATAAACCCTGGCGTGAACATCGGTCGCTCTTGTCCGTTATAAATTCGAGTCTCCATAATCAATCGTTTTTTCAGAATTCTAAGAAAAAAGAGAGACATCTGCTCTCTTCTTTTTTTATCACATTCCAGCACAACGGCGCAGCGTGTCTATTTGCGAGTTCCAAAGCCTGATGGCATCTTCGGTTTCGCCCTCTTCGGCAAAATCGGTAATGGTGAGCGTAACATCGCGCGTGAGTGCCTCGTGATGAATAGCAAACTCAAAATAGGTGTCGGCTGGTTCATCAACCCAATGAAAGCGAATCAATTCCTCGTCGCTGCGGCGTAACAGGCGCGCTTGCTGCTCGTGACCGTCCCAACAAAAGGTAAAATCCTTGCCATCGCGGTCAACGCGGTCGGCAAACCAACTGCTCAAGCCATCGGTGGTCGAGACACATTTCCACAAAATGGCGAGCGAAACTTTGCTAAAAACATACTCAATGGTGTACTTTTCCATCACGCCTCCTCTTCTTTTACCAGACTATCGTCATCGAAAGCAAGTGGCATCAGGTCGCGCACACACTTTAGTTTATAGATGTATTTTGTGCCATAGAGCAGCACGCTGATGTCTTGTCCAAAGCGCGCCTCGACATCGACCAGCACTTGGCGGCAGGCTCCGCAAGGCGTGATTGGATCGGGCAGAAATTCGCCACCAGCAAAGGTTGCAATAGCCAGCGTGCGTGGAGCGACACCGGGGAAATGGGCGTTGGCATAGAACATTGTAACGCGTTCGGCGCACAAGCCCGACGGGAATGCCGAATTTTCTTGGTTCGCACCGCGCACAATTTCGCCATTGGCCATGCGCAAAGCAGCGCCAACTTGGAACTTAGAATAGGGCGAATACGAACTTTTCGTCGCCTCTTTGGCGGCATCAATCATCTCGCGATCGGCATCGTTAAGTTCTTCATACTGAAGCACTTCGACATCAATTTCAATTTTTTTCTTACGCATTTTCTTATGTGTTTTTCGTGATAAAAGTCTGCAAATATACGCATTATTTCCGACCCCACCAAATTTATTTGGTCAAATGGTCTAAAAATCCTATTTTTGCGGCGTAAAAAAAAGCCCCTTTTCACAAAGAGACTTTTCCACAATAATTTTTCAGTATTAGGTTTTAAGGTAAAAAAGATTGGTCTTGTATCTTCTTACACTGCAAAGGTACGACCTTTTGTTTTCTGATACCAAATAAAAAGATATGCTTTACAACATACTTTTTTGAAATTGAAACCATTTCGCCTTTTGAGCGATTGCTTGAAAAATTATTAGTCAGTAATTTTCTGAAAAACAATAACTTAACAAACTTACAAATTGTAATTTTGGCAAAATTCCACTGCCAAAGCCTCAAAAATCAATCACATGAAAAACTCAAATTTCGGCAAAAAAGCACTTTTTCTGATTTTCGCGTTCGCTCCTTTTTTTCTCGAAGCGCAGAATTTTCAGGTACACTACGACTTCGGAAAGGGTCGAAACTATGTTACAACCACCTTCGAAATGTTCAAGCCCGACAAGATTGGCAACACCTATATATTTGTCGATTTCGATTTCAATTTTAAGTCGAAAACCAAGGTTACGAACGGCACTTATAGCAACCCAGGACTTGCCTACATGGAGGTGGCGCGCTGTTTCAACATTTCGAAAAAAGTGCCAATAAGCGTGCAAATTGAGTACAACGGCGGTTTTTTTGCGGTCGACAATGGCACATCGGGCGTAGCGATAAACAATGCGTTCCTTGCGGGCTTCGACTATTTTCTGCACAGCGAGGACTACACGCGCACTTACAATCTGAAAGCGCTCTACAAATACATCATGGGCAAAGAGCCTGCATCGTTCCAGCTCACGGCGGTTTGGAGCATCAGTTGGTGGAAAAATAGGTTCACGTTCGCAGGTTTTGCCGATTTTTGGTACGAGCACAACACCAATATATATGATGCGCACAACAAACCGCTCGACGAACCGACCAATTCAAAACTGGTTTTCATCACCGAGCCGCAAATTTGGTGGAATATTCGTCCGTGCATAGCCATTGGTTCGGAGATTGAGATGAGTGTAAACTACAGTTCGGTGAAAGGATTTAAGTGTTGCCCCACTGTTGCCGCCAAATATACCTTCTGATTTTCAGGCAATTGCGATTTTTTTGAAAAAAAAGTGCGAAAAAGTTTTGTGCGTCGAAAAAAAGTCGTACCTTTGCACCGCTTTTGAGAGGCAACTCCACAAGTTGGTGCGGTAGTTCAGCTGGTTAGAATATCGGCCTGTCACGCCGGGGGTCGCGGGTTCGAGTCCCGTCCGCACCGCAAAAGAAAGGTAACTCCTTGAAAGTCAACAAATTGCTTCAATCTCTGTACAGAGTTGAAGCAATTGTTTTTAAGGTGGAAAGAAAATCAACCAAAAATTGAACAAAATCTGACCAAAAATTGA
>CAZGVF010000075.1:0-6611 GCA_964528925.1 uncultured Paludibacteraceae bacterium
GCGGTGAGCCTGTCGAACCGCGGTATTATTCATTATTCATTTTTCATTCTTTATTGCTTTTTTCTTGAAAATCAAGAAAAAAGCATACGCCACACCACACAGCAACAGCGGCCAAACGGCATCACCTACGGGAACGGGGATTTCTGGGGCGGGTTCGTCTTTACCGCCTTCGCCGCTCACTTTGGTGTGAATGGTGCCCGAAGGCATATCCTCGGTGGCAAAAGGTGCTGTCATGGTCATGGTGGCAGAACGGCGTGTCATGCTGGCGACGGGAATGGAGCCAAACGAACTGCTGCTCGCCACGCTGCTGCTACCGCTCGAACGGTGCACACCGCCCACGCTGCTGCCGCCACTCACGCCCACGCTACTAACAACAGGCGAATGGCGATGGTTTGTGCTGCTGGCAATGAGCGACACGCTACTGCCCTGCCCTACCGACTGCGATGGGCGCACGCCACTGGTGTGACTCACGCCACGATATTCGGGGCGGGCAATGCTGGGAACAACCCAACTGCTGCCCATGCCGCCACGCGTTGCGCCACGGCTGACGACGGCTTGCGTTGTCTTGTGCGAGGGGGCACGATTGTCGTCGTCGAGGCGCAAATCGACCCACTGCGTAGCCACCAATCCAAAGCAAGCCACAGCCACTAAACCAACGGTCAATGCTATATTTCCAAGTATCTCACTATTAAAGCGTTTCATAATCTTCCTCCTTGTTTTTCTTCTTTTTTGATAAATAATTGATCTACAAAAGATTATAAAATCGTTTTGATACTATAACTCTGACTTTCGCTCATCACCTGAATGATGTAGGCACCGCGCACTGGCGCGCTGAACTGCAGCACTTCGCCCGTGGCTTGTTGCTGATGCAGCACGCGACCAACAGCGTCGATCACACGCACGGTAGCGTCCGCAGGCAACTGATCGATGACAATGCTTTCGCCCATGCGGTAGATGACAGGTTCGCGACCCTCTTGCGCCTCGATGTCGGTAGAGACATTGCTCTTGCGCAGACGAATGCTGAAGCGGTTTGCCACGTCGCCAGCCGCCGAGGTGAAGGTGTAGTTACCCAACAACAGATCGGTGGTGGTATGCTCCTCGTTGTCGATGAGCAGCACGGCATCGTAGCGGTCCATGTTCTGCATGCTACCAAGGCTGATGGTGAACGTGCCTTTGCTGCGAGTGTAGTAGCCCAACGCTATGCTCTGCTCCACAGGTGTGGTGCGGTCGATGGCCTGATAAATCATGTAGTAGCCAACCGAATCGACTGTGTAGAGTTGCGGATAGTATTGCGACTTGTTAATCATGCGCAACATGTCGTAGCCCACCTCGTATTGTGGCGTGTATTCGCCAATTGTTACCGTGGTTTTGCTCGAACCATTCGATGCGCTAGAGATGAACAGCGAGAACTGGCTCGGGTCGTTCGGGTTGGGCAGCGCAGGAGCGTTACCACTAACTATATCGGGCAGGGCGCGTGCTTGTTTTACGAAACCAACCTGACCATCGCTCACGGCCTGAACAAAGAATGCGCGGAATGGCAACAGATCGGCCTCGGTGGCTGTGGTTTGTACCCAGTTAGTTGCACCATTAGTGCCTTGGTCGACCGACACATAGATGTTGTCTTGAAGCGTGTAAGTTTCGCCATCGGTCATATCCTTATAGTAGCCCGAAAGCAACAACTGCGTATTCCACTCTGGGTTTTGCTTGTTACCATCGAACATCGAGATGAACGGATTACCAATGTAGTTCCAACCGCGGTGGCATGGCAACTCTTCGGCTTTCGCACCTGTGTAGCCATACACGTTGCGCACTTGGTCGCTCACGCCAGTCTCGGTGTAGTATTGTCCCGACACGTTCGGCAGGGTGATGCGCACCAGATATTGCGCTTTGCGCGGACTCTCCTCGTGTTTGCCGCCAATGCCGATGATGTAGCCCACACCAGCCTGAAGCGTCTCTGTGCTATCGACAAGTTCCCAGTTGGTAGGCGTTGCACCGTTTGGCGTGCCGCTGATGGCGCGTTTCTGACCATCGTAGCGTTTTATCCACCAATCTTTGGTGTATTCACCCAAAATCTTTAAGCCATTGCTTCGGGTGATGTCTTTCCATTTGCAATTGTATGGCAGCGAGAAGTCGTACCATGCCATGGCATCGATGCTCTTGTAGTGGCCAACACCCTGCGTGGCAGAGAGTGTGCCTCCGACCAGCGCGTAGCCTACCTCGTTGTTGCGGCTAGTGATGTACACGTGTCGCACGCTGTAGGTCTTGCCCTCGGGTATGCGCAGGCGACCCGTGTGGTATACATACACATCGCGCAGCTCGTTGTAACCTTTTGGCACTACGGTGAGTTCGGCATTGTCGCGTATTACCACATCGCAGGTGGGGCAAGTGGCGCGACCTTTGCCAGAGAAGCCAAACAACTCCTCGTCGTTGGTGTTAGCACTGTGTTTTACGATGATAGGCACCCTATAGTCTAGTTCGCTGATGGTGATGTCGTTACCATCTTGGTCTTTGCCAAGGCCCTGTATCTTGATGTTACTGCACGAGAGATTACGCCAACCTCCCTCTCCTAGTTTAAGGCTATCGGCATAGATGCGGTAGGTACCATCTTCTTGCAGCTTGGCAAATGCCTCATCATTACCCACTTCACCACCACCTATCTCTTCATAGCGGTTGAAGTATTTAGCATAGTCAAAATCAGCGACAAACGAGAAACCATCGCAAGAAGATTGAACACCTTTATCATCCTTTCCCGTTTCTGGATTAATTTTTGATACTTGCCTACCAAGCCACTCATCAGGTGTTAATGTAGTAAATGCGCCCACATTTTTAGCAACTGCATTTGCACCAGAGGTAACTTTATTGCTACGAACCAATAAGCAACGATTCATTGAAATATCTATTATTGTTTTCTCATCTTCAATAGACAAACCAGTACCACACCATGTTCTCCTGCTAGATCCACCTTCTGTAATATCGCCCCATTCTGGTTCACAATCACCCTCTTTCGGATTGTCATCAGTATCTATAGCTCCCAGGATATCTATATTTTCTGTTCCTCTTTTTAATGCAAAAGATTGTCTTCCAGAAAAAGATAATGCGCCAACATTTCCTGATGGGGATAAACTGTAAAAAGAAGAAATTGTTTCTTCGCCCAATTTTTTATCCACGCAAGACACAATAGTTGTATCCTTCTCACAATTATTTCCAGTTTCAAAACCTTTACACCACATAATTATTTCCTCACCAGGTGCTATATACCCTTTTTTCTTATGACCAAAAGATGACAAGTCAATAGTGTAATCCCAACTGTCAATTCCGTATTCGATTGAGATGTTTGCCAACGACATTGTATCTTTCGTACCATTATAAACCGCTATCAGTTTCACATTTCCTGTCGCCTCATAATACTTACTAAAGAAAAGATCCGTTGCCACATTTCCCGAGCCGGTGCCGGTGTTTTGGCCGGAGTTGTCGCGCACAATGGTTACTTTCACGGTTTCGGCGTTGTCCACCACTATGTCCATAAAGGCGGAGTCTTGGTTCACTACCTCTATGTTGCCGTTTTTCAGTTTGGCGCAGTTGGTAATGAGCGAGTGGTAGCGTGCGTTGCGCACCTCTATGGTGGTGGTGGCAGAGCCAGCGCAGTAATCGTCGTTAGAAGGCTGCGTAGCGGTAATGGTATACACGCCCATGGCGGTGGCAGTGAAGTTGCCTTGGTCGTCAATTTTGCCCGTGCCAGTCGTACCGTCTTGGAATTTCACATTCCAAGTAACCTCAGCGGGGCTTTCGCTGTAGTAGACCACGCGTTTGCTAGCCTTGCCCGCCACGAGTGGTGCCACATTGTTATCGTTCTCGAACATCAGCTTCAGGCCGGCGAGAGAGGTTGTTGTAAGATCCCCAACCTTTGCCGTATAGGCAGTGCCTATGTCGTTAGTAGCATAGAGGAAGAAATAATACTTACCAGGTTCGGAAATGGTGATAAGCCCAGTGCCGCCACCTGCCGCTATCTGCTCGTCGGTGAGTGGAGCAAACTGCACACCCGTGGTATGCGTAGCATCGGTGCTGTAAGCAATACCTTTTGATTTAATATCGCAACCTGAGCTGGCCGTTAGCGAAAGTCCCGAGATAGTAAGTTCACCACAATTTTGAGTGATAGAAAGTATGTTGCCATTAATAGTCGGTTCGGTATCGCAAGCGGTAGTTTTGAATGTTACGGTGCACTCTTCGGAGCAGTTTTCGCCCGAGGCAACCTTACACCTTATAATATATGTATAGTCGGTGGAGGTGGTGAGACCAGAAACCGTAGCCGTAACTGTGGTGCCGCTAGTTGAGGCGTTCAGTTGCGTCCAACTGCCGTCTGTGCCATTTTTGTATTCATAGAGTGTTGCGCCTTCTACTGCAGTCCAAGTGAGCGTCACCTCGGTCGATTTTGTTTTAGCTTTCACCACCGGTGCTTCAAAGCGCGTGCATTTTGTTTCAACTGGCAGAATGCGCATGGTGGCATCGGCTTTGTAGTGACCAATAGCTGTTTGCGTTCCGTCGTAGCCGATGAAACGACCCTCTTCGGCAGCCTCGAGATAGAGATGATAGTCGGCAAAGTTGCTCGATTTCAAAATCCATGGTTGCGTTTGGTCGCCGTTGGTTGGCGAGAGCCAGAGTTTTGCCATGTCGGAGCCAGTGCCTGTGCTACCCTGCAGATAGCCGCTATTGGCTGTGAAGCGCAAGCCCGATGGCGATGTGTTGGCAGCCGAGCGAGCCGCAGCGCCATAGATGGTAGATGTTGGTGCGATGGTTGCTTTTGTTGGATCCGATTCGTTGTCAACTGTTATTGCGAAGGCATCGTTGTGAGCTGCGTCCTGCGTGCTAGCGAGCGTGTTAGGCAGAGCCACCCAGCCACTGCCTGTGTTGGCAGCAATAACAAACTCGGCGGGCAGCGAGCGACCGCTCACTGTGAGTGTGCAAGTGGCGAGATCAGTAGTGCCGCCAGTGCGATAGGCACGCAAAAGTATTTTGCCCTCGTCGGTAACACCTGCCGAGGTTGGTTTGTAGACCACCAACAGTTTATCAGAATAGTTTTCGTTGGTTACACCCGTAGCCAATGTAACTGTTGTTGTGCCTTCGCCATTTGTGCCAACTTGTTTGAGTTTGAAAGCACTATTTTCGATAACCGTAGCCGAAATAGTAACGCTGCCATCGAGGCGAACGGCATCAACATTCAGCGTATCGAGTGCTTGAACCCAAATATCTTTGGCCGATGTAGCCACTATGCCATCGGTACCACTAATGGCTGGACCGCACGGAGCGAGTTCGTAGGTAGTAGCCACATCTGGCACATAGAACTGCATCAAATAATAATTGTCTGTTGGCGAACTAGATTTATAAACTTGGAACTTCGAATTATAATACTCCACGTAATAACCACTATTAGAGCCACTCAATATGGTATAACCATCACCCTGTTCAGAAATAGTAAAATCATCGGCGGCGGCTCCAGTAAGCAAATAGTACTGCCCAGCTGCTCGTGAACCCAAATAAGTACCATCTGAAGCCGCAAAATTGTACTTGCCATCAGAGGTCTTGGTAACAGTCCAAATAATTGTATTATCAGAAACGGTTATTTTTTCATTTGTAGGAGTTACACTCACTGCAGTTGAATAGGTAGAAGAGGTTACCGTGCTACTAATGGCTTTTTTATCGGTGTACTCCACAATAAGCACCTTTTTGCCAGTAGTCAAATCCGACAAAGTTCCTTTTTTGAAAGTATCGTTAGAAACGCCCGTTCCATCTTCTTTACTATACACCGCATAGAATGTTACTTGGTCGGTGCTGGTGAAGGAGTATGGGAACGACACTTTTGCGTCGAGGTTGTTTTGGTCGGTGGTGAAATGCGAGAACGTGGCGCCATCGCATGGCGTTTGCGAGGCAAGCGCTGCAAGAAGCGTGCTCTCTTCCAGAGCAGTGCAAAGTTTCTGCCCCGTAATGGTTGTTACAGTGCCTTGGTCGTTTAGTTTCACGCTAACAGCAGGATTTTTCACCTTGCCGCTAACGCTCACTTTCTGATCGGCATAATTTGTAGTTGTAAATGTGATAGTGCCACTCTTGCTGCCATCGGTAGCGCCATCGCCATTCAAACGAATGTAGAGCGGGATATTATTTATTTTACCATCGCTGCCTTTTGATATTGTGGCTGATGTTGCCCAAGTAGAGCCATCGGTCGAGACTTGGAATGTGCTACCTGTGGCAAGCGATGCCGACACATCGGCTTTTAGGTTGTAGCCATATACCGTAACCTGCTGCGTGGCAGACTGTGTGCCGCAATTGGTTTCAAAATCGGTTAATGCCGGCGATTGAATTATATTAAGGTATACCGGTGCCAGAACCGTTACGGTTTGGCTTACGGCGGCGGGTGGGCAGCTGGTGCCATCGTTGTAGTTGGCGGTGATGGTGTAGGTGCCAGCTTGGGTAAATTTGCAGGTGAATGGCGCGCTGCCCGTGGTGGTGCTGAGCTCTCCGCCCGTGGTGGCGAAGGTCCATGTGCCACTGGTGCTGCCGCTCGTTACGCTAGGCGTGAAGGTAACGCTCACTTCGCCACTCTCGCCAATGTTTACCGC
>CAZGVF010000076.1:0-1384 GCA_964528925.1 uncultured Paludibacteraceae bacterium
ACACACACAACTCCCGCCCCTCAAACCAAGTTTGAAGGGCGGGATCATTCTTTCATTCAATCACTCAATGATTCGATGATTATCATGCGTAGCTGTGCAGACCACCGAGCACAAAATTGACGCCAAAATAGGTCATCAGCACGGCTAGGAATGCCAGCACCATGTAGATGTGGAACACCATGGGACGGCCGAAAAGGCGCAGCGAGCCACGGTGTAGCGGCACGGCATAGATGAGCATGGTGATGAGTGCCCAAGTCTCTTTCGGATCCCAACTCCAGTAAGTTCCCCACGACACATTGGCCCACACGGCACCAATGAAAATGCCACACGCCAAAGCAAACAGCGCAGGATAGAGTTCGGCACGGCTCACCTCGTAGAGGCGCGCCGCCACCACATCGGCACGGCGGTGATGCGACAAGCGTAACACGCTCACTGTCAAGCCATTGAGCATAGTAAACGCCAGCAGCACATAGGCAAACATGATGACTGCCACATGCACGCTAAGCAGCGGCGACGACAGCACAGGCATCAGCGGGGTGATTTGCGGATTGCTCTGCCCCATCATCGAGACCATCAAAATCAAGCCCGTCAGCACATAGCCAAACGGCACAATGGGCGCGAACCTATGTTGCACGCAGAGCGTCAGCACAATGGCGCAAAGTGCCATGAACTGCATGGTTTCGTAGCCATTCGCCACGGGAATATGTCCGCCTACAATCCAGCGCAGCACAAAAATCAGCAGCAGATAAGCCAACGCCACACACAAAATGGCGATGAGCGGAATGTGGAGCGCGCGCGGCACAGCTTTTTCGTCGGCAAAGCAGCGAATGTAGAACACCACCGCCACCAAACCGATGACGAGCATTACGATGGCGGGCAGCAGCGGACTATTCAGTGCGTTATAGAGTTTTTCGGCATCGAGTCGCGCCTCGGAAGGCAAAGCCGCGCCAGCCGTTTTTTGCTGATAGGTTTTAATCTTGCCGAAAACCACACCGAGTTGCTCGTATTGGTGCGTCATGAGCAGTTCGCCCATGTACGAAATCGATTTTTTGATGAACATCCACTGGTTGTTGTCCATCGCCATTGGCAGATTGTCGGCTTGCGAATACCAAACCACGCCAGTGCTGTCGGCATAAGGGAAAATTTTGAGCATTTGCCCCGAATAGAGCATGCGCACAAGGTTCAGTTTGTCGTAGGCCGCCACAATGGCTTTTTTGTCGGGGTGCGAACCAGTGCTGTAGATTTGCTGCATGGCGTCGTTCAACTCGCGCTCGTGGCACATCAAATCGGAGATCGACGCATATTTGCCATCGACGCCAAGCATGGTGCGAATGTTGCCGCGTTTCAGTTTCACGATGGGCTGATCGACCCATTCCGAAGGATA
>CAZGVF010000076.1:1484-4824 GCA_964528925.1 uncultured Paludibacteraceae bacterium
GCAAATGGAACAATTCTCGTCTTCTTCATTAATTCATTCAATAATTCAATGACTCAATGATTCGATAATTAAAAACTCACAGGGGCGTGGCGAACCGCGTCCCTAGTGAGTTTTATAAATTTTGTTCTATGCTCTTAGATGGCATCGATGAACTTGACAACAGCATCGCGCTCCTCTTTGTTCAACTGACGGAATTTTTCGATGCTCCAGCGAGCGTCGCTGTCGGGCGAGCCGTGCCACATGATGGCTTCGATGACGGTGCGAGCACGGCAGTCGTGCAGACGATCGCTATGTCCAGCGCAAATGCCCGACAATCCACGACCCCACAGCGGTGTGGTGCGGCACCAACCCGTGCGAATGTCGTTCTGCATGAACAGGCGGTGTTGAACAAAGTCGGAATAAGGCCAAATTTTCTGATGTGGATAGCGTGGCATCTGGCTAGCAAGCGTTTTGCCATTGCTGCATACGAAATTGTTCGGATCGACCACCTCGTCATCGCCCGTGGTCCACGATGGACGGTGGCAAGTGGCACAACCGCATTCGTAGAATTTCTCTTTGCCAAGTTGAACAGTGGCATCGTCGAGGTTACGAGCGGCAGGAACAGCCAAACCGCGGTGCCAAATCATAAAGTTCACATAGTCCTCGTCGGTCATCTCCACTGGCAACGTATCGCAAGTCAGGTAGTTGTAGATGTCAGTTTCGGGATCGCCCGTCTTGTTCCATTCTGGGAAATAGGTGTAAAAATCTTTCTGCACATCGGCATCTTTCGAAGCGGTGGTGGCATACGATTTTCCATCGAGCGACAAGTAGTGATAGCGACGATCGCTGCGGGTTACATTGGTGATGTTCCAAATGGCATTTGCGCCAGCGGCATCTTGCAGAGGACCGCGGCTCAGAGCGTAGGTAAATTTACGCACATATTTGGTGCCATCGCCCTGTTTCGAATTGCTATACATGCTCACCCAGCCGCCTTTGTACATGCTTGGGTTCAGCGAAACGCCTGCAGCCTCTTGGCGTGCCCATTCGGCCGTGAGCGAGTCGTCTGGAATGGCATCAACCAAACCAACGCCATACACGCCAATGGTCGATTCCAAGCGGAATGCCAAATCGCTGTAGTTGTTGTTCAACGGAGCGTAAAAAGCATCTTCGGGAATATTTACTTCGGGATAGATGAGGTCGTACGATTCGCCATCGGCAAATTTGTTGCCCCATTCGTCGGTGTAGGTGCGCCAATCGATGGTGATTTTATCCTCATCGATAGCGGGTTTGAAAGGCGCCGAAGCCACTGTTTGCGGCATGCCAGCCACCGAAGTCTCGTAGCCGTTGGTGTTTTTGTTGTAAACCACCAGCAGATAACCATTACCCCAATCGTTGGCGTGATAGCTGTCCATGCGGCGACCGTGACCGTAGCCGGGGTGGCACGACATGCACGAGTTGCGTACATACACAGGACCAAGTCCGTTGAAAGGCTTGTTGTTGTGGTTGAACGGACGCTCGAAGAAGTATTCGCCATACTTGAAAGCATCTTCCATGCCTGCATTTTCTACGGCAGGCGTTGGATCCTGATAGGCCGAAGCCGATGCATTGAATGTGGTGCCAAGTTTACCGCCAGCGTACCACTCGTCGCTGAGTTCGGTCGATTGCTTCTGCTCGTCTGTCTTGGTCGGCTCCTCTTTTTCGCAAGCCGTAAACAACAGCGCAGCAGCACACGATGCAAAAATTGCAAATTTATTCGTTTTCATAATTTTAATGTATTTTCAGATTTATTTTGCCAATTCTGCTTTAACTTCCGACAGAATATCGTCGAGCGCCTTGCAAGCGTTGATGGCATTGTCGCACGAAGCATCGGTGTAGTTCTCTACGAAAGGTGCTTTCATGCTATTGATGTTATTTTTGGCAGCCTCGATGACCTCAACCACGCGAGCATCAAGCTCTTCGTTGGTGCTTTTCAGCAGATTGTGGAACGAATGCTCCGCGCGATTATCGGCATCAATTCCGCCGTAGTAGATATTTTCGATGCTCACCATGTTGTCGTAGAAGTCGATGATGGATTTGTGGCTATATGGCGATTCGATATAGTTCACATCTTCGCCATTGTGCGCTTTACCAATTTTCGATGTTCCAACTTCATCAGCAATGGTTTTGCAGCCATCAATAATAGCCTGAACTGCAGTGATTTGACTTGTGTAGAGCGAGCCAGCTTTGCCAGCGTTGCGCATATTTTCGGCATACGAATAGTCGCCACCAGCAACGGTTACATTTTTCTCAAGTTCCTCGACCACATATTTCGTCATTTCAGCATCAACTTTCGAAGCAGCCTCTTCGCCAGCCCACGAAATGTAGAGTTGCCAGCAGCTATTGCGCAAGTCGCCAGCCACCGCAATGGCGTAGATCAAATGGTCTTTCGCTACATCGTTGCATTTGCGGTTTTCACCATCTTTGAACAAAATGTACTCAATGCCGTGGAAACCAAGCAGCTCGGCGCCAAGTTTGTTGCCAGCCCATTGGTCGCCATCTTCAGCACTCATGTTTTGCACATAAGTGTCCGATTGCAGATAGCCTTTCAAGCCATCGAGGTCGAGCGGCCACGAGTCGATGTGCGGATCGATACCGAAATCGCTAGCAGCGCCATAAAGGAACGCCTCGCTCTTTTCCCACCAAGCGCGCGCTTCGAGAAAAGAGGCACAAGCTTTATCCAACTTATCTTGCGATGTAGAATCAGCTTGAAAAGCTTTCAAATTCTCGACCAAAGCCGAAGTCTCGACTGCCAAATTTTTGTAAGTTGGGAGAATGGTCGCCTCCAAAGCCTGATTGGCAATGGCAGCGTATTCCTCGTCGTTAGCCGACAAAACCACATCGTTTTTCTCCTTGTCGCACGATGCCAGCGACAGACCTAGTGCAGCTACAGCCAACACATAAGCCGAATTTTTCAAAACTCTCATTTTTATTATTTGTTTTATTTTATTATTCATTTTTCATTATTCATTATTTATTTTGCGCAACAGCATCAAATCCGCACACTACAACACAAGCATTAGTTATTTCGTTTAGCCTTTCTGTCCAAATTAAAAAAACCTGCATAGCAAACGCCTAGCGAGATTGAAGGTTCGTTGTTGTACTGTTCGTGCAGAAAACGCTCCGAGAATTCAGCTTTTATCACCACATCTTTCAGCGGATAATAGTTCACGCCCACTGCCAAACGATGGCGTTCAGTCCATTTATAATCGCTGTTCGAGCCTGCGGGATTGTAGGCGTCGTAGTATTCGTAGGCGGCAAAGACGAAGAGTCGCTGATTGCGCTCGAACAATTTATCGGAAAACGAGAAGACATCGAGACCAGC
>CAZGVF010000076.1:4924-6518 GCA_964528925.1 uncultured Paludibacteraceae bacterium
AAGCCATCGACTGGGTAGAAATCGAAACGCGCGGCAGCGGCATATTTGTTGGCTGGCGTAAATTCGAACGACGAAGCCGAACCGTATTTAATCCACGAATCTTTCGAGAAATAGTGCGAATTGAGTCCTGGCAGACCCATAATCTGGTAGCGCATGTGTTTGGTGCGTCCCCAAATGCTGATGCCCGTCTGATGCCAAGTGCAGGGCAAAATCTGATTTTCGCCTTCGGGACGATAGACGGTAAAAAACTCGGTTGGCAGGTGATGCGCGTTGGTGTAGCCCACAGGCACCACATCGTGACCAAGGCGAATGTTGATGGCGTCGCCAAACGACTTCTGAATCCAGAATTGTTCCAGAGCCACCTCGCCGCCGCGCTCAATCTCTTTTTCCCATTCGCCAAACTCTTCGTCCTCCATCTCTACGGCCGATTCCGTTCCGCCATGTTCGAACTCTATTTCGCTGCCAAACGACCAGCCGCGACCGAAGTCGTAGCCCAGCATCAGCACCACATGCGGCAGATCGACCTGACCATTGCTCACGGCATCTTTGTACTGCGCGGCTTTGCTGTAGCGATTGATGTTGTCACTGTAGAAATTGCGTGTAAGCACCGCCTCGCCGTAGCCGCCAATGGTGAATCCGCCAGCCTCGCGCGACAAATGTTTGCGCTCTTTCTTCGATTTTTCGGTCGATGCGGTATCGGGCTTTTGTGGCGATGCGCCTGTGGTAGCGTCAACTTTTTCGGCTGCCTCCAAACGCTCGATGCGGCGCAAAAGATCTTCGTATTGTGCCTTCGACAGGGTAATTTCGTCCTGTGCAAAAACGCTCGAAGCGACTGCCAATAGGGCAAAAAGTGTAATTTTCGATTTGTGCATAATCGGTGCAATTTGTTCGGTGCAAAATTACACCGCCCCCAAAATCTCCACAATCCCAAAAATGTGGTATTTTCGTCTGCCCCGTTCTACCCAAAAATAATGATTTCGCGCCCTCTCGCGCCAAAACCTTTGTCCACACCACTTTTTATGGCTACCTTTGCACTCCGAAAAAGTTGATGAGTTGATGAGTTGACAAGTTGATGAGAAGTTCATCAAGTTATAAAGTTTATCAAGTTCATAAAGTTTCGCATTCCACGACTTTCTGCAGAGTACAAATTTCTTCATTTGAAAATTTGAAAATTTGAAGATTGCCTGCTGTCCAACTTTGATGCAAAAATTATCAATTGTCAATTATCAATTAAAAAAAACTCCTAATTCCTAACTCCTAATTCCTAATTGTATATGGTTTCTTTCGAAGGACTAATTGTTGGTGCTGCCACATTTCTCACCATTGGGTTGTTTCACCCCATTGTTATTAAGGCCGAATATTACCTTGGCGTGCGCTGCTGGCCGCTGTTTGCGCTTGTGGGCGTGGCTGGCGCAGTCGGCTCGCTGTTTTGCACCAACTCCATCGCCTCGGTGTTGCTTGGCGTCTTTTCGTTCTCATCATTTTGGGGTATTGGCGAACTTTTCGAGCAGCGCAAACGCGTCGAGAAAGGCTGGTTCCCAAAGAGAATAAAAAATAAAAAATGAATAATGAATAATAGCGGGGCTATTTCTAG
>CAZGVF010000077.1:0-6483 GCA_964528925.1 uncultured Paludibacteraceae bacterium
AAAATAGTTGTAATTTTGCAACGTCAGAAAATGTAAAAACCGATGAACGCAAAAACGACTTTGGCCGATATGCCAACGCACACACGGTGCGTAATTGCAAAAGTTCACGGACACGGTGGCTTCCGTCACCGCATTTTGGAACTCGGATTTGTGAAAGGCGAAACGGTGACGGTGCTGAAAAACGCGCCGCTACTCGACCCTATCGAATACCAAATAATGGGTAGTCATGTGTCGCTGCGCCGCGCCGAAGCCAATGAAATAGAAGTGGTGTCGCTCGAAGAGGGTGCGCACCCCGACAACATCTACCACGGCACACTCGAAGAACATGTGGCGCACGAGGCCGAAGAACTGAGCAAACAGATAACCGTGGCTCTGGTGGGCAATCCCAACTGCGGCAAGACCTCGTTTTTCAACCACGCCACGGGCATGCGCGAGAAAGTGGGCAACTACAGCGGCGTCACGGTCGACGCCAAAGTGGGTATTTTCCAACACCGCGGCTACACCATCAATCTGGTAGATCTGCCTGGCACCTACTCGCTCACCGAATACACGCCCGAAGAACTCTATGTGCGCGATTTCATCACCAAACAGCAACCCGATGTGGTGCTGAACATAGTCGATGCGGGCAATCTGGAGCGCAACCTATTTCTCACCACGCAACTTATCGACCTGAATCCGCGCATGGTGATGGCGCTGAACATGTACGACGAACTCGAAAAATCGGGCGACACGCTCGACTACGAGAGCCTCTCGCGCATGCTCGGATTCCCCATAGTTCCGCTGGTTGCCAGCACGGGGCGCGGTCTCGACGATGTGCTCGAAAACATCGTTCGCGTGTACGAAGATCAAGCAGGCGCATCGAAACACATTCATATAAATTATGGCGAAGATCTCGAAAAAGCCATCGAGGCGGTGAAGGCGGAAGTCGAGAAAAATGGTCCTGTGAGCGGAGCCATCTGCGCACGCTACATCGCCATCAAACTGATTGAAAATGACGGCGTTACAAAACGAGAAGTGACTTCGTTGCCAAATTTCGACGAGATAGAACAGACCGCCACAAAATATCGCACCGAGATAGAACACGAATACAACGACGACATTTCGAGCATCATTTCTGGATTGAAATACGGCTTTATCCGCGGTGCGCTGGGCGAGACACTCACTCATGCCAAGGACGACAAACGCCGCCTATCGTACGCGCTCGACACGGTACTGACCAACCGTTGGCTCGGTTTCCCTGTGCTGTTGCTTTTCCTTTGGATAATGTTCCAAGCCACATTCACGCTGGGCGCATATCCGCAAGAGTGGCTCGAAATCGGCATCGACGCGCTCGGACGCTGGGTTTCGACACTGCTGCCCGAAGGAATGCTCAACGATCTGATTGTCGATGGCATCATCGCTGGCGTGGGCGGCGTGCTGGTTTTCCTGCCCAACATCTTGATTTTGTTCTTGTTCATCTCGCTGCTCGAGGACACGGGCTACATGGCGCGCGCAGCGTTCATCATGGACAAACTGATGCACCGCATCGGACTGCACGGCAAATCGTTCATTCCCTACATCATCGGCTTTGGCTGCGGCGTGCCTGCCATCATGGCCACACGCACACTCGAAAATCCGAAAGATCGCATCTTGACCATTCTCACCGTGCCTTTCATGAGTTGTTCGGCGCGACTGCCAGTCTATCTGCTGCTAGTTTCAGCATTTTTCGATCATCACCAAGGGCTTGTGCTGATGAGCATCTACCTGATTGGCATTCTTGTAGCGATAATCACTGCAACGGTTCTGAACAAGACCGTTTTCAAAAATGCGAGCGACCAATTTGTGATGGAGTTGCCACCCTATCGCATTCCGACGCTGCGCAACACGCTGGTTCACATGTGGGACAAGAGCGCGCAATATCTGAAAAAGATGGGAACGGTTATTCTGCTCGCCTCCATCATCATTTGGGCATTGGGCTATTTCCCGCGTCCAACCGAAGAGATGACGCTGGCGCAACAGACCGAAAATTCGTACATCGGACGCATTGGTCACGCCGTGGAGCCTGTGGTTCGTCCGCTCGGTTTCGATTGGAAAATGGGCGTAAGTCTGGTTACGGGCTTGGCAGCGAAAGAGATTGTGGTGTCGTCGCTCGGCATTCTCTACAACGATGAACCAACCACCGCTGCCACCGAAGGCGAAAGCGATTCACGCCTTGTAGAGAGTCTGCGCGCCCAGACCGACGAGTTGGGGCAACCGTTCTTCACACCGCTCAAAGCCTACACATTCATGCTGTTCATTCTGCTCTATTTTCCGTGCATTGCGGCTATCTCGGCCATTGCGCGCGAGGCAGGGCATAAATGGGCATGTTTCTCGGTGCTCTACACCACTTGCGTCGCATGGATTGTGTCGTTCGCCGTCTGGCAAATCGGGAACCTCTTCTAGTAATTATGAATTAAGAATTTAGAATTTTTGCGGTAAGCGAGAGCAAAGCCAAACTTGTTTGAGCTTTGCCGAGCAGAGCAAAAATCTGCGAAGCAAATTAAGAATTATGAAATGGTGTCCAAGCACTTTATACACTTTTAGACTTTGCACTTTCCACTCAAAATTGATTTCATAAGTTTTTTAAGTTAATTAGCGTCAAGCGCAGGACTCGGAAATCCTGCGCTTGTTCGTTGTTATTGGCTCATTTTCTATCCCAGAAAATAGGCAACCCTTCTTATTTTCGATAAATAACTATAAATCAATCACTTAACACACATTTTGTCCGTTTTTCCAAGATTATTTTGGTGGATTTTGTCCGTTTTTCCAATGCAAAATTAGTACTTTTTGTCCGTTTTTCCAAGAGAAAAATGAAAGATTTTGCGAAAATGGCAAAAAAGTTGCTCGAAAATTTGCTGGTTGAAAAAAAAGTTGTACCTTTGCACCCGCAATTAAGCCCAGATGGCGGAATCGGTAGACGCGCTGGTCTCAAACACCAGTGGAGCGATCCATCCCGGTTCGATCCCGGGTCTGGGTACGCAAAAAGAAAACGACTTTCAAACACTGTTTGAAGGTCGTTTTTTATTTCTAGATAACGGAAAAATCCTATCTCTTCAAATCGAACATATAGGCGACTGAGAAGTTGAGTTCGCCCATCATGATGCGCTTTTTGGTGTTCGTTGGCAGCGTGAAAGTCCAGTTGTAATCGCTCTTGGCGAGGTTGTTGAAGCCCTGATGATAGCCAATGGAAAAGGAATAGTTGCGATATTTTGCGCGCAAACCAACCTCCGCTCCAATCTCGAAACGATAGAGACGACCTTCGTTCTTACTGCCAAAAATCTTATCTTCCATCAGTCCAACGGGTTTTTGCCATTCAGTATCTTCCCAAGCAATGTCCTTGCCGTGCAGTCCGACATTGAACGACGGACCAAAATAGAGCGCGAGCGTCCATTTTTTGAACGGAAAATTGACATACGCATGCACTGGAATATTCAGAAAATAGAGTTGGCGCTTGAAGATATGCGCCGTGTCGAGACCATTTTTTTCGGCCAAACGCAGATTGTATTTTGTGGTGCGCAGATTGTATGTGGCAGCCGCCTCAATGCCCCAACGATTGGTGATGTCGTAGTCGAACAGCACACCAACCAAGAAACCCGAGCCAGGCGTCGCACCAAAATCGACCACGTCGTTGGTGGTGCTGTTGAAGCCAAACGACAGTTGATAGCCAGCCACACCGCCCAAGCGTTGCGCCTGTGCCGCCACCACGCCCAGAACAAACATTGCTATCAACAAAAATCGTTTCATCTTGCTATCTTATTGAATATCAATTAGTTAATAACTCCATCGCCAACAATTTCCAAATCGAAAATGAGCGTAGAATAAGGAGGAATAATGAAGTTGCCATCGTCGTCGGTGGTGCCATCGGAGCCGTAGCCGAGCGAGTATGGAATGTAGATGCGCCAACGGTCGCCATCTTGCATCATGCAGAGAATTTCTTGCCAACCCGACACCAGATTGCCCACATAGAGCCACTCTTTGCTGCCCGAATCGAACTCGGTGCCATCGACTAGCCAACCTTTGTAATTGACGCAAACATACGAGGTTGGTTTTGGCTTGTAGCCCGTGTGATAGGTCGGCGCCAACTTGCGATAAAGCACGCCCGAAGGCGAAGTCTTGTAGACATCGGCACTATCGGTCTGAACGCGCGTAATAAGGTCGGCATTCACAGATTTCCAAACTTTGAAATCGTTTTTGGAGCAACTGCAAAGCGCCAGCACCGCAAAAAATATAGGAAAAATTTTCTTCAAGAAAAAGTTTCTTTTTTCAAACTGCAAAGATAATAATTTTCTCGCAAAAATTGTGCAATCTCACTAAATTGCCGCATTTGGCACGAGCAAACGCAGTAAGTGGTCGACCAACGGCGGCAAAACTACGAGCCAAAGCGTAAGCGAAACAATCAATCGACCACGCATTTTTTTGTCGACCTCGAGCAGATGATCGACGCCGCTAAGCACGATGAAATAGTTGCAAACAGCCAAGAGATAGAGAAATTCCGCCGAAGTGAACGCCAGCGCCCAATAGACCAAAAATACTGGCAGCAAGCCAAACGCCACAAGCATTGCGATGGTCTGTTTTTCTGTATCGACACGGAAAAATCGTTGAGCCAACCATGGCAAAAATCGCAGCGAAATCCACCAAGTAATCATCAAGCTGAAAAATCGGAAAAATGCCGCCAAAAGCGCCAACGACAGCGATTTATCAATCCAAGAGCCAACAAATTTCAGGAAAACTGTGATGCCAATGAAAAGGTAGAAAAACTGCGCCACTTGCCGCTCCTCGAGCGACGCCACAACTGTCCATGCCGCGTCAGGCTTGCGCAACATGCGAAAGGCGAGCCGAAAATTGCGCAGCAAAAAATTCCAAATATCAGTAAAAAATTGTATCATATCAAATATTGGCTTTGTTTTTGAGCCATGCTATTTCGTCGGCCCAGCGCGATTCGTCGGGCGTTTCGAGTATCAGTGGAATGCCATCGAAGCGAGCATCGGCAGCAATCATCTCGAAAAGCGTGTTGCCAATCAGCCCCAAGCCGAGCGATTCGTGCCTATCGACGCGCGATGCGAGTGCTTTTTTGGAGTCGTTGATGTGCATTCCGCGCAGATATTTGAAGCCAATCACCGCATCAAACTCGTCGAAGACAAGGCGGAAACCTTCGGGCGTGCTGATGTCGTAGCCCGCAGCGAAAGTGTGCGCCGTGTCGATGCAGACACCCACGCGACTTTTGTCGTCGACACGATCGATGATGGCGCGCAGATGTTCGAACCGAAAACCGACATTTGTGCCCTGCCCCGCCGTGTTTTCGATCACCGCAGTTACACCTTCGGTCTGACTGAGCGCCAGATTGATGGACTCGGCAATGCGCGCCAGACAATCATCTTCCGAAATTTTTCCAAGATGGCTGCCAGGGTGAAAATTGAGCCGATCGAGGCCGAGTTGTTGGCAGCGTTTCAGCTCATGAACGAACGAGCGGCGCGACTTTTCGAGACCTTCGTCGTCGGGCGAGCCGAGGTTGATGAGGTAGCTATCGTGCGGAAGAATCTGCTGCGGCGTGTAGCCAAATTCGGCACAGCGCGCCTTGAACAGCGCAATGCTCTCGTCGGTGAGCGGCGCCGAAAACCACTGCCGCTGATTTTTGGTGAACAGCGCAAAAGCCGTTGCACCGATGGCGTGGGCATTGAGCGGCGCATTCTCCACTCCACCCGACGCACTTACATGGGCTCCGAAGTACTTCATATTTCAAATTTCAGATTTCAAATTGATTTTTGCTCCGCTCGGCATAACTCAAACAAGTTTGGTTCTGCGCTCGCTTGTCGCAAAAATTCAGATTTCAGATTCAAAAAAGACGTTGTCGATTTTCGAGGAGCGACTGAGTTGACCGTGGTCAAGCGCTACACAATCGACGCGCGCGATGTTGCAAAGTTTTCGCTCGGGCAAAAGATAGATTTTCTGACGAAAGACATATTTTATGCCGTCGCGTTCGAGCGTGAGTTGGCTCAGAAAGCGGTCGCCCGAGTGCAGTGGCGCTTTGAACGACATTTCGATGCGAGCCACCACAAAATCGAGACCTTCGTCGTGCAGCCGCGCAAAACTGATGCCATTGGCCGTGAGAAATTCGTGGCGCGTATGCTCGTAGTAGTGCTGATAGTTGGCGTTATTCACAATTCCCTGCAAATCGCATTCGTAGTCGCGCACTTTCAGTTCGAGTTCAAAAGTATTCATTTCTTGGTTGATTATCTATTTGAAGATTTGAAAATTTGAAGATTGCGGTGCGGTGAGCCTGTCGAACCGCAAAATTATCAATTATCAATTGTCAATTAAAATCACTTCTAACTCCTAATTCCTCACTCCTAATTCCTAATTCTTTCTCATAATTGTGAGTCCATCGCGTAGTGGGAGAATGACTTTTTCTATACGTTGGTCGCTGGCGATGAAATCGTTGAACTGCTTCACAGCAATGGTTTGATG
>CAZGVF010000078.1:0-3747 GCA_964528925.1 uncultured Paludibacteraceae bacterium
GAGTCGCCTAACTCCGACTATCAGGGCGATGAGAGAAATTTCTTCCATCGCTCTTTTTTTGTTGCTGCACCATAAAAAAAGCAAGCCAAACTTTCGTTTAACTTGCTTTGTAGCGGGACCGAGAGTTGAACTCGGGACCTCCGGGTTATGAATCCGACGCTCTAACCAACTGAGCTATCCCGCCATCACGCTCTTGCAAAATTTGAGCGTGCAAAAGTACACTTTTTTATTGAACCGACAAGCGATTTTCTAAAAAAATTGTCACATTACTCAAATTTTGCGGCAATTTCAGCGGCAATACGCGCCATTTCGTCGTCTGCAAGGTGCAGTTTAGGGTTGGCAAAATTCATGTCGCCCTCGTTTTGCAGCGGCACCAGGTGAATGTGCGTGTGCGGCACTTCCATGCCAAGCACAGCCACGCCAATGCGCTTGCACGGCAACACAGCGCGTTGCGCTTTTGCCACACGTTTGGCGAAAAGCATAAGCCCAGCCAGCGTGTCGTCATCGAGATTGAAGATGTAATCCTCTTCAACTTTGGGCACGACTAGCGTATGCCCTTTGGCCAGCGGATTGATGTCGAGAAAAGCGAAATAGCGCTCGTCCTCCGCCACTTTGTAGCATGGAATTTCGCCTTTGATGATGCGAGAAAAGATAGTCATATTCTCTTTTATTTCTAATTTCTGATTTCTAGTTTGCGCAACTATCGCATAAGTCTTGCGACTTGCGACTTATATCTTGCTACTAGATCTAGATTGAAATGGAGACCACTTCGAGTTTCAGGAGTCCAGCGGGGACTTGAATTTCGGCGACGTCGCCCACTTTTTTGTCGAGCAGACCTTTGGCAATGGGCGTGGTTACAGCCAATTTGCCTTCGCGGAAGTTGGCTTCGCTCTCGCTCACAATGGTGTATTCCATCTCTTGTCCGTTGCCAAGGTTGCGCACACGCACACGGCTCATTATTTGCACTGCGTCGGTTTTCAACTTGCTCTCGTCGATTACACGGGCGTTTGCCACGCGCTCCTTGAGTTGCGAAATTTTCATTTCGAGCATGCCTTGAGCCTCTTTTGCGGCATCGTATTCGGCGTTTTCCGAAAGGTCGCCTTTGTCGCGCGCCTCGGCTATCTGGTGCGAAATCATTGGGCGCTCAACCTGCTCCATGTGCTGAATTTGCGCCAACAAATTTTTGTAACCCTCTTCGGTCATGTAAACTACTGCCATAGCGAATTTTGAAATTAAAAGGTTGTGTTTTTCAATTTTTTATAGTAAAACAATGAAGAATTCCAACATGGTCTGTTGGAACCCCTCATTCAACGCTGCAAAGGTACAACTTTTTTTCGGTTGCACCAAAAAATCGCGTTAAATTTTTCGGATTTTCGCTAAAAATCCTGATTTTATTCTATTTTGGCGCGATATTCTACGCCATCAAAAAACTTCAGATTAGCAATATTTTCGGGTAAAAATTTCGTTTGCCACAATGGCACGTTTCACCTCATCCATATTCTGAAAATCGATGATTGGCACAGCGGGTGCATCGTCGTCGTCGATGACAGTTGGCACCACATGGTGCTTCACTGCGCGTTCGCCTTCGGCGGCTTTGGCTGGCTGTGGCGCAGGTTGAGGCGTTTCAACCACAACGGGTTGCGGCTCGCTCACAGGCTCAAAATCGAACTGCGGCGCGGGCTGCGGCTCTTCGTCGAAATGCGGAAAATCGTCGGAGAAAGTCTGCGGCTGCGGGCGACGCGGTGCGTTTTTTCTGTTTTTTAGCGCAGTCTTGATAGCACTGCCGGCAATGGCAATCACCGCAACGACAATGTATAATATGGTGCTGAAGTCGTCCATTTTTTCGTTGATGAGTTGACGAGTTGATAAGTTGACAAGTTTAACGCATGACAGAGGGTTTGTACGGCAAGTTGTTAGTTAATCGATTCTCAAAAAGTATCACTGCGCTATAACCTGCGACCAGATTGCAAAGATAGAAATTTATGTTGACACTTGCAAGCGATTGGTAGCAATAAATGCAAAACTAGTGCGTTTTAATTGTAAAAAGCGGCAAAATGAGCCGATTTTTGGCAGAAAAATAGTAATTTTGCACGATTTACCCCAAATTATGAGGCGATTTTTCGGAACATTAGCATTGATTTGCGCACTGACGGTCGGTCTGTCGGCACAGAGCGTGCAGTTGCAGTGGTTGGCTGTGGATACTTTCAGAACCGACAGCGACGCAATGGCCGTTTTGACGCTGAAAGATGGCGTTTATGCGCGCTGCCACCAATTGCCATCGCTGGAAGTTGCGTTGCCAAACGATGGCGCAGTGACCATCGAAAATGTGGCGTACGCTACCCTATCGGACAACGAAAAAGCCGTGGCGCAAGCGAACATCGGCGCAATTCCTACGGAAATAGCCTTTGAGCAGTTGACGCAAATCTGCCGCAAACAAAAATCGTATGTGCTGCAGATTTTCCCATTCGTCAAAACCAACGAGGGCGAGATAAAAAAAGTGGTGTCGTTCGACATTGTGCAGCAACCCATCAAGAAAAATTTGCAAAAAAGCAATGAAACCTCCGCTGCAGCGCGCTATGCCAGCAACTCAATTTTGCGCAGCGGACGATTTGTAAAAATTTCGGTTCAAGAAAACGGGCTTTATCGCTTGACCTACGACGAGCTGAAAAACATGGGCATCGACCCGACCAAAGTGCGCATTTTTGGCTACGGTGGCGCCATGCTCAACGAAGATTTTTCGAAAGAGTACATCGACGATCTGCCCGAAGTTACCATCTACGAACACAAAGGCGCTGACGGCGTTTTTGGCAGTGGCGACTACATTATTTTCTACGGACAAGGTCCAACCTCATGGAAATACTCGGTGGCGGGATTTTTCAGACACACGCAAAATCCCTACTCGAACTACGGTTACTACTTTGTGACCTCCGACGCTGGCACGGGTCGCCGCATCGAGATGAAAGAGCCGCTGACCGCCACGCCAACGAGCGACATCACCACATTTACCGACTATTTCGTTCACGAAGAAGATCTGCGAAACCTTGCAAGTTCGGGTCGCGAATGGTACGGCGAAGAGTTTAACAGCACAAAATCGAGTTACACTTTCCAGAAAACGTTGCCGAACATCGTGGCTGAGAATGCCTATTTTTTCATCAAGACAGCGACAAACTCCGCCACAGTTGACAAAATGAATGTGAGCGTGAATGGTAAACTGATAGGCTATCAGGTTTTGGAATCGATGGATAAAGCCTCGATTTACGAAAGAGCGCGCACAAGCCTCACCACATCGCCTATCAAATTCACGCCCGACGCGGGCAAAGCGTGCAATGTTACGCTCGACTATGTTTCGAACGCTAGCGGCATGTCGTGGCTCGATTATTTCGAAGTGAACATCAAGCGCCAGCTGAAAATTGACGGTACTAACCCGCTCTATTTCAGCAACATAGACTCGACCGATTACGAAATTGCGCAACGCTACGTTGTGAGTGGTGCATCGGCATCGACGCAAGTTTGGGACATCACCGACCAGCAAAACATGGTGCAAATGCCGACAAATTACGCCAATGGTCAGGTTACTTTTGTCGACAGCATGACCACTTATCACCGCTACGTGGCACTGAATCCCGCCAACGCCACACTGCTGCAGCCGACCATCGTGGGGACAATAGAGAATCAGAATCTGCACGGATTGCCGCAGATGGATTTGGTGATTTTGGCACCGAAAGAGTTTTTGAGCGAAGGCGAACG
>CAZGVF010000078.1:3847-6440 GCA_964528925.1 uncultured Paludibacteraceae bacterium
ATGCGCGACGAAAACGGTCGCCCCTACTGCTTTGGCGATGTGATGCGATGCGCCAAAAACGCGCGCAGTGGCGACTCGAACAAGATGAGTTTTATATTGATTGGCGATCCCGCGGTGGAACTGGCTTGCCCATCGACGCACGCTGTGGTTACCGACAGCATTGCCATGGTGAATAGCGGCACAAAAAGCGACACCATCAAAGCATTGAGCCGCGTGCGCATCTATGCACATCTAGAAAAAGAGGAGCAAAGTGGCAGCATCGACGAGAGTTTCAACGGCTATGCCACCATCAATGTTTTTGACAAATCGGAACAAGTTACCACGCTGAACAACGACAATCCAACTGGCGAAAAATATACTTTCACCGATCGCTCGAATGCGCTATTTGTGGGCAGTTCGAAAGTTACCGATGGACGCTTCACCACCGAATTTATTGTGCCGAAAGACATTCGCTACAACTACGGCAGCGGTCGCATAGTCTACTATGCCGTCGACACCATGCAAAACCTCGAAGGCAACGGCTACTACGAGTCGTTCACCATTGGCGGCGAAGATGCCAACGCCACGCCCGACGACGAAGGTCCTGAGGTTACCATCTACCTGAACACGCCCGATTTTCGTTCGGGTGATGCCACCAACGAATCGCCGCTATTTGTAGCATTTGTACACGACGAGAGCGGCATAAACGCCATTGGCAGCGGCATTGGTCACGACATAATGCTGAAACTCGACAACGATCCGCAGATGGAGACCACGCTCAACAACTACTACAGCACCGACATGGACGAGTACCGCAGCGGCGAGGTGCGCTATCAGTTCAGCGACCTTGAAGAGGGCAAACATCACCTATTTTTCCGCGTGTGGGATTTGCAAAATAATTCGTCGACTGCCGAGCTCGATTTTGTGGTAAAGAAAGGCTTAAATCCGTCAGTATCAAATATTTATCTCTATCCAAATCCAGCCAGTTCGCAGGTAACATTTGTCTACACTCACGACCGCCCCGAGCAGCCGCTGAAGATGTCGGTTACCGTGGCAGATTTGATGGGAAAAGTGGTGTACACGGGCAGCCAGAGCGCCTATGTGTACGACAATCAGACCGAAATGACTTGGAATTTTGCGGGTCAATTGAACACTGGCATGTATGTGGTGCGCATCGGCATACAGGTAGAAGGCGGCGAAACGACTTCGAAAACGCTGAAATTGATGGTAGTGAAATAATTATTTAATTATCTAATTTTCAATTACTTAATTATTTTTTTCGATAACAGATTGGGTGAAATCTTCCCCCTTGGGGGATAAGAGGGGGTCTACACAATAAAACGCAAAACCGAGCGTTATAAAGAGAGCAACTTTGCGAAAAACAGAATTATAAAATGAAAAAATTAGCAATTTTCAGTGCCGCAGCGATCGTTTCGTTGGCGGTATCGGCACAAACTTCCACGGGATTGAGCGACCAACTGAACCCGCTCATCACGGGCGTTCCATCGCTTTCGATTGGTCCTGACGCTGTTGCAGGCGGCATGGGCGATGTGGGCGTTGCCACCGTTCCCGACAACAGTTCGCAACACTGGAACTCGTCGAAATATGCGCAGATGTCGAGCAGCGCGGGTTTCACCATAAACTACACGCCGTGGCTGCGCAGTCTGGGCGTGAGCGACATCGACTTGGCGTACCTTTCGGGCTACTACCAAATAAGCCGTTTGGCTGGTACGGTTTCGGCTTCGTTGCGGTTCTTCTCGCTTGGCGAAATTACCCTGCGCAAAGACAAAAATGATCCCGCATACAATGTAAAACCTTACGAATTGGCATTCGACGTAGGCTACGAACGCATGCTTAGCGAACATTTCTCGATGGGCGTTGTGTTCCGCTACATCTGCTCCGACTTGAGTGCCAAAAACGACCCCGAGTACCACACGGGTCACGCTTTCGGTGCCGACATCAACGGCTACTACGAGTTGCCAATCGACATCAAAACTGGGACTTCGAAATTTGCATTCGGTTTCAACATCACCAACCTCGGTACAAAAATTTCGTACGACAAAGGCAACACGAGCAACTTTTTGCCAACCGATCTGCGACTTGGTTTCACCTATTTGGTGCCATTCAACCGCTATAACCGCCTGAGTTTCAGCGTCGATTTCGACAAATTGATGGTTCCTTCGCGCAAAGTGAACGAACGCACCGCCAAAAAAGCGGGCATCGACACAAGCGATGAAAGCACAAAAAACAGCGATGGCAGCTGGACTTTGGGCGATGAACAGTACACCGACATCTCGTCGATGAAAGGTCTGTTCTGGTCGTTTGCCGATGCGCCAGGCGGAGCCAAAGAGGAGTTCAAAGAGATAAACTTCGGCATCGGTATGGAATACGCCTACAACGAGCAGTTCTTCGGTCGCGTGGGCTACCACAACGAGGCTAGGAGCAAAGGTAACCGCAAATATTTCACCTTTGGCGCGGGCTTCCGTCTGTCGGCTTTCCGTCTAGATGTTGGCTATGTGCTAAGTGTGGCGCAAAACAACCCGCTCGACCAAACACTCCGCTTCTCGCTCTCGTTCGATGTCGATGGCATCAAAGCGCTGGCGGACAGGAACAA
>CAZGVF010000079.1:0-4635 GCA_964528925.1 uncultured Paludibacteraceae bacterium
AAATACCAGTTCGTGGACAATTAAGCGAAATTAGTGCTAAAAATAGGCACAAACAAAAAAGACTTTGATCTCTCAAAGTCTCTTCTGTTGCCTAACCCGGAATCGAACCAGGATCCTCGGTACCAAAAACCGGTGTACTAACCGTTATACTATTAGGCAAGACCGCTACTCCCCTTCGGTTTTGCGCTGCAAAGGTACAACTTTTTTTTTATCCAACAAACATTTTAGCAACTTTTTTCGCGAAAAAAATCCGAACCCTTTAAGGCTCGGATTTTCAGCGTTATATCGTCGATTTTCCTCGACAAAACGGGCAATTATTTTTTGTTGCGGCTCGTTCTGTTTTGGTAGCGGCTCATGAATTTGTCGACACGACCAGCGGTATCAACCAATTTGGTTTTGCCAGTGTAGAATGGGTGCGACGAACTCGAAATTTCGAGCTTCACCAGAGGATAAGTTACCCCATCGATGTCGATGGTTTCTTTCGTAGCAACAGTCGAGCGTGTGATGAACACCTCTTCGTTCGACATGTCTTTGAACGCCACGGGACGATAGCTTTCGGGATGAATTCCTTGTTTCATTTTGTGTATGAGTTAGTTATTTTCAGAATTTTCGGTTGCAAAAGTACAACTTTTTTCTTGAACGACAATCGTTTTCGCCAAAAATTTTATCAACCGCGCTACAATTCCCATGCCAAGGCACTTGCACCAAGTATAGCAGCGTCCGATTCCTTCAATTGCGAGAGCAAAACTTTGATTTTATTGCGCCAAATTGGCATCACATTGGCATTCATGCTTTCCACAACGGGTTTCATAATGAGGTCGCCAGCCTTGGTGAGTCCGCCGAACAGCACAATGGCTTCGGGCGACGAGAACGCCACAAAATCGGCCAATGCCTCGCCGAGCATTTTGCCAGTGAATTCAAAAATTTCGCACGCCAAAACATCGCCTTGTTGCGCTGCTTCGAACACATCTTTCGACGAAATGTCTTCCAGCGGAATGTTGCGCAGAAGGCTCTGTCGATCGGTAGTTTCGAGCAATTCGCGCGCTGTGCGAGCCACGCCCGTAGCCGATGCGTAAGCCTCGAGGCAGCCCGTTTTGCCGCAGCCGCAGAGTCGACCGTTGTTGCGAATCATTGTTACATGACCGAGTTCGCCAGCGAAACCATCGTGACCGTAGAGCAGCGAGCCATTCACCACAATGCCCGAGCCGACGCCAGTTCCGAGCGTTATCATGATGAAATTTTTCATGCCACGAGCGGCGCCGTAGGTCATTTCGCCCACTGCGGCAGCGTTGGCGTCGTTGGTTATGCGCACGGGCAGACCGATGCTAGCCGTCACCAATTCGGAGAACGGAATAATTTGCTGTCCGCCCCAAGTGAGGTTCACGGCGTTTTCGATAGTTCCTTTGTAGAAATTGGCGTTTGGCGCGCCAATGCCGATCCCGCGCACCTCGTCGAGGCTGTATTTTGGTTCGACAAGTTGGCGCACTGCGTCGCACAGACGATCGATAAACTGCTGAGCGTCAGTGGTATCGTTGCTACGAATGGCAGTTTGCAGCAGCACATTGCCGCGCATATCGACCAAGCCAATTTTGGCGGTGGTGGCACCTATGTCGATGCCCACTACATAAGGTTTTTCCATGATATTTTCGCTATTTTTTGTGAGAAAATTATTCAGTTTTGATGTCGGTATTCACATTTTTGGAGCCGACGAGGGCGTAATAAACAAGGTAGAGCATGCAGACGATGAGCAATCCGTAACTCTGCAACGAGCCGATGTGATCGGCCAAAACATTTTGCACAAATGGAATGATGCCGCCACCGCAAACGAGCGTCATGAAAATGCCCGACGCCATGGTGGTGTAACGTCCCAAGCCTTCAGTAGAAAGGTTGAAAATTGCGCCCCACATGATGGATGTGCAAAGTCCACAAAGCATCACAAAAATGAGTGCGAGCGGAATCACTTTATCGAAAAGATTTAGCGTAACACTTTCTGGAACAATCATCACGCAAAGACAAAGCACTGCACCAAGCGAGGCAACCGAAGCCAACATGGCGCGCGACGAGACTTTCCCACCAAGCAATCCGCCACAAAGTCGACCAATCATCATGCAGAGCCAATAGCCACCAATCATCGTTCCCGTAAGCGCAGGACCGACCCAATCAATTTCCGAAAAATAGACATTGGCAGTGTTTGGAATGCCAACTTCCAAACCCATGTAAAGGAAAATGGCAACTGCGCCTAGCACAAAATGACGGAACGAAAGTGCGCTGTGTTCGTCTTTAACAACTTTGCCAGCCTTGCGAGCAGCGCGCTCTTCGGGCGTTTCCATGTGCGGTTCGGGAATTTTTGTAAAGGCGATGATAACCGCGGCAAGTGCAAAAATGACCATGGCGATGATCATGGCTGGCGCGGCATCGCTCACCGAAGCATTTTCGACCTGACCGCCAACAAGATAGCCCAACAAAATTGGAGCGATGGTGCCACCGATGGAGTTGCACGAACCGCCAAACTGCATCAGGCGATTGCCCGTGTTGCCGCCGCCACCAAGCGTGTTGAGCATTGGATTGACCACAATATTGAGCAAACACATCGAAAAACCCGCCACTAACGCGCCAATCACATAGATGAGGAACGATTCGGCAGGTCCCGAAATCCACTGAATGGCAACGCCAACCAAGCCGATGCAAACGGCTAGCAGCGCAGTAAATTTGTAACCGCGGCGCTTCAGAATGAGTCCACCCGGAATGCCCATGCAAGCGTAAGCGATGAAGTTTGCGAGCGAACCAAGTTGCGAGAGTGCTTTTGCGCTATCGCTGTCGCCAAGGAATTGATTTTTTACGATGACGCCCATGGAACCAGCAAAATTGGTAACAAAGGCAATCATGAAGAATAGGCAAAACATCACAGCGATGGCCAAAGTGTTTTTGTTTTTCATGGTAAAAAGAATTATTTCAAATTTTAGATTTCAAATTTCAGATTGGGCGGTGAGCCTGTCGAACCGCGAATTTCAGATTCTACAAATTTTTCTGCAAAAAGCGTGTGCAGCGGGTGTAGAGGTGCAAGCGTGCTGCTGGGCCGAGAATGCTGTGGTTTTTGTTCGGATAAAATTGCATCTCGAACTGTTTGCCAGCCTCCACAAGTCGTTCGGCGTAGAGCCACGATTGCTGCGTATGCACATTGTCGTCGGCCGTGCCATGAACAAGCAACAACTCGCCCTGCAGTTGGTCAGCTTTGTTAAGCAGGCTCGAATGGTCGTAGCCGCGGTCGTTCTCCTGCGGACGGCTCATGAAACGCTCGCCATAGGCCGTGTCGTAGTAGCGCCAATCGACCACAGGCGCAATGGCAATACCCGCTTTGAACACGCCGCCACCGTTGGTCAGCGCGCTAAGGGTGATGAATCCGCCATAACTCCAGCCCCAAATGGCAATGCGCTCGGCATCGACGTAAGCGAGCGAACCGAGATATTTCGCGGCTTCAACCTGATCTTTCACCTCGAGTTCGCCAAGATTTTTGTAGGTGCAAGTGCGGAAATCGTAGCCACGTGCGCCCGTTCCACGCCCATCGACGCAAGCCACCACATAGCCCATTTGCGCAAGATAATACTCCCAATCGAGCGAAAAACGGTTCAGCACCTCTTGCGAATTTGGTCCACTGTATTGCACCATCACTAAAGGCAATTTTTCGGTGTTTGAAATGTTTTTCGGACGCACAATCCAGCCATTCAGCGTGATATTTTCGGAAGTGGTGAACGAGAAAAACTCTTTTTCTGGCAAATCGAGCGCCGCCACAGTGCTTTTCAACGCAGAATTATCCTCGAGCGTGCGCAGCGTTTTGCCTTTACCATTTAATATGGTGTAGCAATTGGGCGTTTTGGTGTTGTTGAATTGATAGATGGCATAGGCGAAATTACGCGAAAATTCTGCACTGCTGATGCCACCACTCTGCCCTATCTTGGCGATTTTTCCTTTGGAATCGGCACGATAGACCTCGCGCTCGGTCGGACGATTTTTTGCCGCCTGAAAATAGGTCGCACCCGTTTTTTCGTCGAATCCGTAGAATGCGGTAACGTCCCATTCGCCCGAAGTGATTTGGCGTTTTTGGGTGCCGTTAGCGTCGAATAGATAGAGATGACGATAGCCATCGCGCTCGCTCATGCAGACGAAACTGTTGTCAGAATTGAAGTGCAGACAATCGAGGTTTCCATAGTCGACATACGCCCTGCCCGACTCGCTCAGAATGCGCCGTCCCACGCCCGAGCGCGCATTGAACGCCACCAAATCGAGTTGCGTCTGCTGACGATTGAGCCGCACCGCCGCCAACGTATTTGCATCGCGCGTAAAGCGAATTATCGGAATGTAGATGTCTTTGTCGTCGCTGAAATTCATCTGCTTGGTGGTGCGATTTGCCACATCGTAGACAAGCAGTTTCACGCTCGAGTTTTTGCCGCCAGCGCGCGGATATTTGTACGAAGTGAGCGTCGGATAGTCGAGCGTGAAATTCTGAAACGAATACTCCGCCACCTCGCTCTCGTCGAAACGCACAAAAGCCAAAAGTTTGCTGTCGGCACTCCATTCGAAATAGCGCGTTCGGCAAAATTCCTCCTCATAAACCCAGTCGGGCGTGCCGTTGATTAT
>CAZGVF010000079.1:4735-6420 GCA_964528925.1 uncultured Paludibacteraceae bacterium
TCGAACGCCTCGATGCGCTTGCCATCGTCGCTGAGCGCGGTGTAGTGCGCGCCATCGTTCATGTGGTAGACCTCGGCAGGACGGTGCGGCTTGTAATCGCCACGCGTGAATGCCTCAAGATACTGCTGCGGCTGCGCCACAAGCGCGCCAACGCAAAAAAGTAGAGAAAAAATTATTGTTTTACGCATTATGCCGTTTCAATTTCTTGCAGCCCCAAAATCTTGCGGCTTGCTGCTTGTTACTTGCTACTAACCTGCAAAATTAGAAAAAAATGCGCGAATTCGGCAAATAATCTGCCGAAAAAGTTGAAAAATTGCATTTTGTGGCGATAAAAAGCGGTTTTGTGCGGTCAAATTGACAAAAATCGATCAAAAAAGAGTAATTTTGCACTCCCAAAAATTTTCGAAAGATGAAACCGATTCAGATGGTAGATCTGCGTTCGCAGTACGAGAAAATCAAAACTGATGTAGACGCTGGTATTCAGGCAGTTATCGACAGCACCGCATTTGTGAAAGGCGCAAAAGTTACCGAATTTCAGACGCATTTGGAACAATATCTTGGCGTGAAACATGTCATTCCCGTTGGCAATGGCACCGACGCGCTGCAAATTGCCATGATGGCACTCGGTTTGAAACCTGGCGACGAGGTGATTACGCCAACATTCACATTCATTGCCACGGCCGAAGTGGTTGCGTTGTTGGGACTCACGCCTGTGGTGGTCGATGTCGATTTCGACACATTCAACATGGATGTGGAGGCAGTGCGACGCGCCATCACGCCACGCACACGAGCCATTGCGCCCGTGCATCTGTTCGGACAAAATGCCAACATGGAGGCGTTGCTGACTTTGGCGCGCGAACACAATCTGTTTGTGGTTGAAGATGCCTGCCAAAGCATCGGTGCAGAATATACTTTTGCCGACGGACAACGTGTGCGTTCGGGCTGCATGGGCAACATCGGCTGCACATCGTTCTTCCCGTCGAAAAACCTCGGCTGCTACGGCGATGGCGGCGCACTTTTCACCAACGATGATGAGTTGGCGCGGCGCATTCGCATGGTGGCAAACCACGGCATGGAGGTGCGCTATCATCACGACCGTGTGGGTGTAAATTCGCGCCTCGACAGCATTCAGGCGGCAGTGCTCGATGCCAAGCTGCCGCATTTGGACGAATACATTGCTGCGCGACAAAAGGCTGCAGCTTACTACACGGCTGCGTTTGCCGATTGCGACAAGATTTTGACGCCCGTAGTTGCGCCACAAACCACGCACGTGTTCCATCAATACACGCTGCGGCTCGTGGGCTGCGATCGCGACCGTGTGCGCCAGTACTTGGCCGACCGCAACATTCCATCGATGATTTACTACCCTGTACCACTGCATTTGCAGAAGGCATATCAGGATCCGCGCTACAAAGCAGGCGATTTTCCTGTGGCAGAACGGCTGGCTTCGAGCGTACTTTCGCTACCAATGCACACCGAATTGGACGAAGAGCAGTTGGCTTACATCGCAAAAAACGTGCTTGAAGCCGTTGCAAAGTGCTGATTTACAAGCAGAAAAATTCTTTTACGAAAAAATTTTGTCGGCAAAGAAAAAAGTTGTACTTTTGCGGTCGAAAATAACAGAGATGTTTCCGTAGCTCAGTTGGTAGAGCAGCTGACTCTTAATCAGCGGGTCGTGGGTTCGA
>CAZGVF010000080.1:0-6377 GCA_964528925.1 uncultured Paludibacteraceae bacterium
GCGTTTGGCTATTTGTCGCTAGTTTGGGCGTTTTCTGTTTCTGCTGCTTGGGCTTCTTTTTCAGCCTTCTTTTGTGCCTTTTCGGCTTGGCGTTTGGCACGTCGCTCGGCTCGCTGAGCACGTCGTTCGGCGCGGTCTTTTTTGTCCTCGGCAATGTTTTTCTTCCAACTTTCAATCAGGTCTTTGCCCGAATCGAAATTTTCGCGATAGACCAGACCGATGCCTTGCGTGGTCAAACCTGTTTTGAACTCGTTGTAGTCGTTGGTGTGGGTGTAGGCTTTGGCGCTGAGCTTGCCCGATTGTATCAGTTTGTACTCGAAATCAAAGTCGCCAATGAACTTGGAAGCCGATAGGTTGTCGTCGCGGTAACCTACGTTGCCGTTGATGCTAATGCGGTTGTTGGGCGTGTAAAGGAAGTTGAATTCGTATTCGTTGCTCACGCTTTCGCCGAGGTCGGTGCTGCGGAAATTCACGCCAAAATTCCAATTGTCGAACATCTGCGAAGCCCAGTTGTTGAGTTGCGCCGACACGGTTGAAGATGCCACGGCTAGTAGATCGTCTTGAGTGAAAATGACGCCAGTGCTCTTCATTGTTTCGGGCGTGAAGAATTTGCCAAGAACGAGCAGGTAGATGATTTCGCGCGTCATCATCTCGTCGGTGCTGATGGTGGTTTTCAGTGCGCGGTTCAGCTCGTCGTCGGAGTTTGGCAGGTTCAAATCGAATTTGATGTTCGGGTTCGAAAGGTTGCCCGTGAGGTTCAGCAGGCATTGTACGGGCACTGTGGTGCGGTTGCTCGACTGCAGATAACTCTGATCCAGCACATCGAGCAGCGAGGCGTTCAGTTGGTAGTAGCCATCGATGTTGACGCGCGGATTCACGGGATCGCCCGACCAATCGACGGTGCCGCCCTGTTTCACTTTGAACTCTTTGCGAATGGCCTCTTGGAACGAGAAACGATACGAACCTTGCTCAATTTCGTAGTTGCCGTAGAGTTTGAATTCGTCGGTTTGGTCGTTGTATTCCATGCGCAAATCGCCTTCGCCAGTGGCTTTCAGCACATCGCCCGACTTTGGATCGATATAAATCATCACTTCGGCATTGGGTGTAACGTGCGCCAAAAGGTTCAGTTTCAGCACCGACTCTTTCTTTCCGGCGGCTTGCGCGTAGGGATCGATGGTGGGCTGCGGCGTTTCGGCTTTTTCGTGGCTGACGAACGAGATAAACGAGTTTTCTGATGCTACCGAGGCACCAATTGGCACAACCAATCGCGTGCGGCGTTCGGTGGTGGCATTTACAAAAATATCGGTGTGATCGCTGGTGCCGCTAATCACCGCATTGCCCGTGGCATAAGCCGTTCCGTAGAATGTGTCGTTGTCCTTGGCAGTGGTGTTCAGTGCTTTGAAATTCTTGCAATCGATGTCGATTCGGTAGTCGAGATCGTCGAAATAGTGGTGCGTTATCAGGCCATTCAATTTTGCGTGATTGCCTTCAGTATCAAGCACATCGATGTCGTGCATGATGATTTGTGAGGGTGTCATGCGAATGGAGTCGTTGAAGAAGAATGTGGCGCCTAGAAAATCGATGCTGGCTTGCGCATTTTCGGCCATGGCGTCGAGTGTCACAAGCACCTGTTTTTTGCGCGTGTTGCCGTAGACATGCACATCGCCGCTGGCTGTGCCGCGAATATCTTGCAAGATATTTGCCATGAACGGCTCGATGAATTTGATGTCGACATGCTCGGCGTGGAATTTGAGGTCGAGCGAATCGTTTGGAATGAAATATCCGCCATCGACCACCACGGTGGTGTCGCGCGCATCGCTCAGAATGGTGCCAGCGAAGGCGATGTTTTTGCGTTCGTTTTCCCACCACGACGAGGCATCGATTCGGCCCAAATAGGTGTCGTTGAAACTGAAATTGTCGCCGCTTACTTCGGCCTCGATTATGGGCGTGGCAAAGGCGTTGCGCACCTGTCCGTGACCCGACACGCGCCCGCCAAAATCGATCTGAACATTCGACGGAATGAGCGTGCTGATGAATGCTAGATTGATGTCCTGCAAGTCGAGTTCAATCATGTCGCCTTCGTCTTTCGATGCCACGCCATCGATAAAAATGTGCTGTCCTTCGTTCGATTCGATGCGCAAATCTTCGACTGTAACTTGCTCAAAATCAGTATTTATTTCGGCTGTACTGATGTCGAATGGAATGTTTTGCAACATGATTTGCGTGGGCAGAATTTTGGTGTCGGCATGCAGATGTTCGTCGGCGCGATAAAGGTGCGTGCGCAGCAGGAATTCGCCAGCGTGCATTATTTCGGTGCTGGTGTTGTACCATTGCAGGTGCGTGCCAATGGTGTCGTTGCGCCCCGCGAGTTCCACCACGCAGGTGATGGTGTCGTTTTTGCGCGTTATGGTGCGCCCGCCAACTTCGCAGTTGATGCGTTTGTTTTCGTTGTCGGCAAAGACATACAAATCGTTGAAACGGCTTGTGCCGTCGTTGTTGCGCAGGTGTGGCACATTGGCGGCAATGTAGAAGTCGTCGTCGACATCGCTGTAATGCCCTTCGGCAGTGATGGGTTCGGTGGTGAACCAGCCTAGCGTGAGTGCGCGCGAGAGGTCTTCGGTGCTGCCCACTTCGAAGTTGAAATCGAAATCATTTTTCGATTTTGTGGCGTGCGTTTCGCCGTCTTTTTTCAAGATTGGATAGTAGCGCTCGGCCGTGGCAAGCAGACTTTGCTTCAGTTCTGTGAGCGTGTAATTGCCTCGTACATAACCATTTACGAGGTTCGATTGCAGCGTCAGGCTGTTGGTCGCGCCCACATTCGAGTTGAAAGTGAGCGTTTGCAGATAGAAATCATCGTCCTCGTCGTTATCCAGAAAAAGATTGCGCAGCGTGACATTTCCCGCCATGTGATCGATGTCTGGGCCATTGAAATTCGAACTGATTTCGACTGAGGCGATCAGGTTCTCGTTGTTTTCGATGAGGTGCAGCGCGTACGGCCTGAAATGGTCGATGTTGGCGGTGAAATCGAAGATGTTTTCGCTCTTGTTCCAGTCGACGCGACCATCGAAATCGAACTTCAGATTTGGGTCGTCCATGGCTATCTGGCCGTTGAAGGTGCGGTTGGTGTAAGCGCCCGCAATGTCGATGTTTTCGTAGGTGTAGCCGCGGAAGGTTATCTGGTCGATCACAAGGTCGGACTGCACTTTCAGTGGCGATCCTTTGCGTAGATGCAGCTTGGTATCGACATCGAACGCCACATCGCCAAGTTGCAGTTCGGCGGGCGTTATCAGACCTAACTGAAAGCGTTTTGCGCGCACGCAACCGTCCATCTCGAGATTTGTTAACTTGTTGGTTACCTGTAAGTTAACATCAGTATTGATAGTCCCAGCGTTGGTTTTCAGCTTGCCTTTCAAATCCATGTTTTGCGGATAGCCTTTGATGCGTCCGCTGTAGCGGCAACGACCAAGTTTGTGCGTCTCTTGCGGCAGCGTGACGGGTTGTTGCGTGATGCTCGCAACCAAATCCTGCACTGCGGCGGCTGTGAAACTGATCTCGTTCACGCGCGCATCGGTGAAAGTGTTCTGCACATCGGGCAATCCCACAAAATCGAAGTCGCCATCGAAGGCAATGCTTGTGCCGTATTTCACTTTCAGATGTTTGGCGTGCAGATCGCCGATGGTACCGCGCAGGTCGCCCGACAGCGTGCAGCCGCTGCGCATTCTGGCAAAGGCCGGCACAAATGCTTGCAGGTCGGGGAAACTGACGTGCGATTCGTTCAGCCGCGTGTTTATCTGTGCATTGCCGGTGGTTACAAATTTGCGCAATTCGTCGAAATCGACAATTATCGAGTCGAAATCGATGGTAGAATTTGGTAGACTCAGGTTCAGATCTTCGGCCACTAGCAGCGTGTCGTTGAGTGTGGCGGCGGCAGTGATGTTTGAAATCTCGAATCCCGATTTTTCTTTCAGATTGAATTCGCTGATGCCCGCCGTGATGTGGTGGTTGCGCTCCATCACAAAATGCACCACTGTGTTCAGATCGTTCACGCAAATGTGCCGCGCATCGAAGGCCGATTCGGCATTTCTTTTCTGAGCCAACGCATTGTCGAGGGTGAATTGTCCGTGGCAAATTTCCACGCGTTCGAACCGTAGCACGCCATCGAAATTGGTGCTATCGGGCGCCAAGTTTGTCAGAAAATCGAAGTTGGTGCTGCCGTCGTCGTTGATGCGCATTTTCACGCGTGGCTGTACAAGTTCTATCGATGGAAAGACGATTTCGCCGTGCAAAAGTCGCCAAGTGCCCATGCGCCCGCTCAGTTCGTCGGCTGCCAAAAGCGTGTCGCCCGAAAGGTCGGCAACGAAGATGTTTTGCAGTTTTACGCGCCCAAAAATCGTCAAATCGACATGCCCAATTTGCACCGTTGTTTCCAACTTTTCTTCGAGCACATCGGTAATTTTATGCACAACAAAATTTTGTATCTTGTTGATATGCAGCAACATAACAGGTGCGACGAGCAACAAAATGACGCTTGCCACAACAATTAGCACTATTTTTGCTGATTTTTTCGTACCTTTGCGATTTTAACTCGCAAATGTAATGTTTTTTTGAAAGAACTGCAAATTGCACTATTTTGACGCAGTGTTTTTGGCAAAATGCAGCAATCTGAAATCTGCGGTTCGACAAGCTCACCGCCCAATTTGGAATCTGAAATTTGGAATCTGAAATGATAACTATCCTTGGAATTGAGTCGTCGTGCGACGACACATCGGCCGCCATCATTCGCGATGGCTTTCTTTTGTCGAATGTAACGGCCAGTCAGGCTGTTCACGAGGCGTATGGTGGCGTGGTGCCAGAGTTGGCGTCGCGCGCGCATCAGCAAAATGTGGTGCCAGTGGTTCACGAGGCGCTCAAGCGTGCGGGTGTGGATCGAAATGAGTTGAGCGCTGTGGCGTTTACGCGCGGTCCTGGACTGCTTGGTTCGCTTATGGTTGGCACTTCGTTTGCCAAAGGCTTGGCACTGTCGCTTGGCATTCCGCTGATCGATGTAAACCATCTGCAAGCACATGTTTTGGCGCATTTCATCAAAGAAAAAGATGCTGAAAATCGTCTGCCCGAATTTCCATTTCTCTGTCTGCTTGTGTCGGGCGGAAATTCGCAGATTGTGCTGGTAAAAAAATACAACGACATGGAAGTCATTGGGCAAACCATCGACGATGCGGCGGGCGAGGCATTCGACAAATGCGCCAAGGTGATGGGGCTTCCGTATCCTGGCGGGCCAATCGTCGACAAGTTAGCAAAAGAGGGCAATCCGCTGGCGTTTCCGTTTGGCAAGCCGAATATCGCGGGCTACGACTACAGTTTCAGCGGCTTGAAAACCTCGTTCCTCTATTTTTTGCGCGATCGTGTGGCTGAAAATCCCGATTTTGTGGAGCAGAATAAAAATGACCTCTGCGCATCGCTGCAAAAAACGGTCGTCGATATTCTGATGAAAAAACTCGAACTCGCGGTTAAGAATTTGAAAATCAATCGAGTAGCGGTGGCTGGCGGCGTCTCGGCTAATTCGGCTCTGCGGGCTGCGTTTCTCGAACGTGCCGAGCGCAAAGGTTGGCAGGTCTTCATTCCGAAATTTTCGTACACCACCGACAATGCCGCTATGGTGGGCATTACGGGCTATTTCAAATACCTCGATGGCGACTTTTGCGACATTTCGCTGCCGCCGTTTGCGCGGGTGAGCATTTGAAGCTTTTTTTTTGATGATGGCAAACATGGCGCAATAGCTGTTGCAAACGCGCTTGAATGATTTTGAAAATTGCTTGGAAATTTGAAATGACTCTTGAAACTCTAAAACAGCAACTTTTGCCTTATCGCGGTGTGATACGCTTTGCGGTGGTGCTTGTAGTGGCGCATTTTCTTTGGAAATTCACCATTGTGGGCGATGAGTGTGGCGGCGAGGTTACGCTCTTTGGTTGTGACATCACTGCGCCGTTCGATTTCATGTGCGCCCACATCGCACAGACGGTATATGTCATTTTGCTGTTTTTCGGCTACGATGTTACGCTCAGTGACACTTTTTTGCGTTTCGCCAACGGCAATAGCGTGGGCATTATTTGGGCATGTTCGGGCTTGAAACAGATGTTCATTTTTGCTTGCATTCTTATCACAGCGCGCGGTCCGTGGCGACACAAATTGTGGTTTGTGCCGATGGGTGTGGTGGCATGCCATGTGGTGAATGTGCTGCGCATCACGCTACTTTCCGTCATTGTCTGCCACCGCCCCGAGTGGTTCGATTTGATGCACGAACACATCACCAAATACCTTTTCTATGCCATCATTTTCCTCTTTTGGGTTTGGTGGGAAGAACGGTTTAATAAGGGAAA
>CAZGVF010000081.1:0-3894 GCA_964528925.1 uncultured Paludibacteraceae bacterium
GAAAACTTTTTTGTACCTTTGCGGCGTGAATAATTCATTGATAGTCAATCTGTAACAAAAAACGCAACGCTATGATTAACCGCCTTATCAACTCATCAATCACAACCGACCTTTTTTGCGGGAAAGTGATTGCAATTCTTGGTCCGCGGCAAGTGGGCAAAACCACTTTGTTGTCGCAACTATCCATTCCGCAGTCCGATGCACTTTGGCTCAATTGCGATAATATAGACGATTGCCAACTGCTTGAAAATCAGAATACTACAGCGCTTCAGCAGTTGGTCGGTGGCAAGCGTTATCTGATTATCGACGAGGCGCAGCGCGTGAAGGACATTGGTCTAACGCTTAAGATGATGGCCGACACTTTTCGCGACAAAGTGCAAGTGATTGTTACAGGCTCATCATCGCTCGATCTGTCGAACAAGATAAACGAACCAGCTACGGGGCGCATTTTCGAATATCGGCTCTATCCGCTGTCGTTGGCCGAGTTGAGCCAGTACACCTCAGCGCGCGAAGAGCAGCGTTTGCTAGCGCAGCGGCTCATCTACGGCACTTATCCTGAGGTCGTAACCCGTCCCGACCGCGCAAAACGCATTCTCACGTCCATCACGAACAACTATCTGTATAAGGATTTGTTCACTTTCAATGGCATTCGCAAGCCCGAAATGCTGTCGCGATTGTTGCAGGCATTGGCGCTTCAGGTGGGCGAACAGGTTTCGTACAACGAGATTAGCCGTCTGATTGGCATCGATCGCGCCACGGTTGAGAATTATGTCGATTTGTTGGAGAAATGTTTTGTGATATTTCGACTGCCATCGTACAGCAAAAATTTGCGCACCGAGTTGCGTCATAATCGCAAAATCTATTTCTACGACAATGGCATTCGCAATGCCATTCTTGGCCATTTTGCGCCAATAAATCTGCGCGACGATGTGGGTGCGCTGTGGGAAAATTTGATGCTGAGCGAGCGTGTGAAGTACAATTCGTATCGTCAGAGTTATGCAAAACTCTTCTTCTGGCGCACGCAAACGCAGTCGGAGATTGATTTTGTGGAGATGGAGGACGGCGTGCTGTCGGCTTTTGAATTCAAATACAATCCGAACAAGTCGCCGCGCATGCCCAAAGCCTTCAGCGAGGCTTATCCTGGTAGCTCGTTTCAGGTTATCTCGCCCGACAACTACCATGCTTTTATTGGAATCGATTAGCCGCTAATCGATTCTTTTTTTTTGTTCTAATCCGTGTTTTCTAGCTAAAATCAAAGATTATAATCTTCTTTTTCTGTATTACTTTGACGTTTATGCTCCCCAGATTTTATATTATTCTTGCGATTGTACTCTTCATTTTTGATATTAATTTGTCGATTACACTCTCCGAATTTTATACAATTTATGTGATTATGTTCTTCTGATTTATATCGAATTTTGCGATTGTAATCACCAAATTTATATCGAATTTGTCGATTAGAATGTTAAAATTTTCGTCTAATTGTTTGAATGATAGTGAGTTAAGCGAATTTTGTTGATTTTCGACAAAAATGGTAATTTTCGGTGCAAATAGGACGGTGGAATTTTCAAAAAAAACGCACAAAAAAACGAGCAACTTTCGCTGCTCGCTTTGGGGTGGAAGATGGGACTCGAACCCACGACATTCAGAACCACAATCTGACGCTCTAACCAACTGAACTACATCCACCATCGTGTTTTGCGCTGCAAAGGTACAACAAAAAGTTGAATTGACAAATAAATGAATAAAATTTTTACGAAATATGCAACTTTCAGATAATGAACAAGTTACGGACGCAGTTCGTCAAATTCGTCGGCTCATTGCAGCATCGATGGACGGCGTAACGGCCGAAAAATTGCGCCAAAATGGTGCGCAGTATGTAAAAAATTATGGTGTGGCATTGCCGCGCTTGCGCCAAATAGCATCGCAGTTCGAACCGAGCGCACCATTGGCTGAAGCGCTTTGGCAGGCGCAGGGGCGCGAAACTGCCATCGTGGCTCTGCTGCTCACACCTGTGCAGTCGGTTAGCGTGGAGCAGGCTGTGCAGTTGGCGCAACATTTGCCAACGGCTGAATTGCAGATGGTGGCGGCATCACATCTTTTTGCAAAAATGGACGATGTGGAGCAACTTGTGCAGCGTTTTGTGGAGCAGAAAATGCTGAATCTGGCTTGCCTCACAGCCACGCATGCCATCGATCGCTTGAGTGATCAGACCGTTTTGCAAGTGGTGCAGCAGGTGGCAAGCAACAATGCTCCGCAGGCATTGGTGGAGGCGACAATCACGCTGCTGATGCGCCTTGGCGAAGATTCTGCACGACACGACTGTCTGAAAAAATCCGTCGCGATTTTGCGCAATTCACAGAACGAACTCTGCCAACGCGCAGCAGAATTTTTGTCTGATTAAACGCTATTTTATCGCCCACAGAGATTACGGAAATCGCAGTGTTCGCAGTTTTGGGTGTCGTCGGTGCAGGTGAATGGCTTGCTTGTGTCGAAAATTTCTTTGAGCGTCTCTTTCAACTTTTCGGTGTATTCTGCCTCATGTTCGGAAAAGTCGTCTACGATTTTTTTACTTTCCTTTTTCGCACCTTTTTTCCCTTGGCGAATTACATTATCGTCCAGATTTTGAAATTCGTAGACGAGCGGTTGTAACTTGTTGATTTTTAGATGCTTTTCGTTCGAGTAATTTTTGTACAAAATGCCATAAAGGAAGGTTTGGCGTATGGCCTTCACATTTTTGTTGCGTTTGGGGTCGAAAAGTTCTTCGACTGTTTCGAAATCGCGACCAACGGAGCGGCCAGTTTTGTAGTCGATGATGTGCGTGGTAACGCCGTCTTGTGTTTCGTCCACGCGGTCGATGATGCCCTTTAGTGTTACGCTATTTTTCGGTTCGTACTCAAATTTCATTTCGTATGATTCCTCAGAAGCGCAGTATTTGAACGGCGTGCGCGCTTGGTCGCGTCTTAGAGTTTTTATTACATAATCTTTTATTACATTGAAAATCAGTAGGTTTTGGCCTGTGATTTTAATGTTTTGATTATTTTTGAACTGAAATTCTACAAATCCATCTTTTATTAATTTTTCGATGTGACTCTCATTTTCGATCATATTATCGATCGTCTTTTCGTCAACCTTTTTGCCTTCGTATGGCTTGTAAAGTTCTTGCATTGCTTTGTGGAAAATGCTGCCGAAAGTGTTGGCTTCGACGCTTTCACTTACCTCGTTGTTATCGTTGAGTCCTTCGATATTCGAAAAATAGAATTTCATGGGGCAAGTGATGTAGTTGTCGATGGCTGAAGCTGAAATTTTTTTCTTGTCAGCGAATTTCTGCAATTTTTCTTTTACTTCGTCCTTTTTTTCTATTTCCAGATTGCCTTTACCCATTTCTACTTCGTAACTAACCGATTTTTTGTCGATTTTCAGTTTGTAGAGATATTCTAACTGTGCGGCGTAACGGCTCACTTCGCCCGTTTGGCTGCCTGTGCGCGAGTCGTAGATGAGGAAAACTCGACGGGCGCGGTAGATTAGTCGGTAGAAATTGTACGCAAAAATGGCGTCGTGGTATTCGTGCGTTGGCAGGTTGAAGGCGCGCCGCAAATTGTACGGAATGAGCGACGGCGTGTTGCTTTTGCGCGGAAACATGTCTTCGTTGAACGAGGTGATGATTACATTTTCGAAATCGAGGGCGCGCGTCTCCAAAGTTCCCATCAACTGCAGACCTTCGACTGGCTCTCCACGGAATGCAACCGTCTGACTTGCAGTGAGTTGCGAGAGTAAACGCTGGAATGTTTCGGGTTCTATTTTTATATTGAATTTCTCGAGATTGTTGCTGATGCGTGTGAGTGCGGCTTTGTAGTTTTGCAAAAATTCGCTCTCTATTTGCGTGTTTTCTTG
>CAZGVF010000081.1:3994-6373 GCA_964528925.1 uncultured Paludibacteraceae bacterium
CCCATGGTGATGTTCACTGTTTTTATCGATTCGGGAATGGCGTGCAACTGCGGCAGCAGCAACTGTTCGTTGGGCAACACCACCACTGTGCGCAGGTTGGCATTTTCGGGGTCTTGTTTTTGAAGCGCGTCGAGAATGTTGTAAACCTGCTTGGTCTGCCCAATGTCCGATGGAATGGCAATGAGTTCGATTTGGCGATCGGTTGGATTTTGCGATGCTTCAAGTTCGTGGCGCGATTTGAATTTTTTGTTTTCCTCGATAAATTGCGCTGCGATGTTGTTGTTCGCTGTTATTTCGGGCGATTGGTAGTCGAAATAATAGTCGCCTTTGCCGCTTTTCTGGCATTTTTCGAACAATTTTTGTTCGGTGGTGGTGAGTGCGTTGAAACCTACGAACACCACGCGTTCGTAGTTGTCGAGGTGCAGGTCGGCGTCCGATTCTGCTACATCGCGAAAAATCATGCCATCGTAGGCAATGCCCTCGGCACGCAGAATCTCTTTGAATTTGGTATAAAGTTCGGGCAGAATTTCCCAAATCTCGGCAAAACGCTTTTTGTAATCCTCTTTTTCGGAATCTTTGTTTGCCTTTTCTTTGAAAAAAACGTTCCAAAATTTCTCGATAATCTCTTTCTGTTCGTCGCTCATCCAATCGAAATGATTTTCAAGTTCTTTCAGATCACGAACGTTGGTGAAAACCTGCTTGGCGTCGGCCATGTATTTATCGATGTCGTTGAAATCGGCCAAAATCATCTCGCCAAGATAGCAGAAACGGTCGAATGATTCCTCTTTATTCTGATTATCGTCATTTTTGGGTGCTTGATTTTCTTTTTTCTCAGTTTGCTCTTGGCTTTTCGTTTCTTGCGCTTTCTTGCTGTCTATCAGCTCTTTATAGATTTTGTAGAGCGTGAAAAGTAGCGTGATTTTGTCGGCTTGTTTCAGCTCTGATTCGCGAAAAAATAGGTCGTTAATGGCGTAGATGTCGGGCGCAAAGAGCGGTTTCGTGGTTACGCGTGCAAGTGCTTGGCGCAGAAAAAGTCCTGCTCTTCGGTTGGGGAATACGAATGCCACTTTCGATAGATTTTCGCCAAATTCAGCGTAGTAGCGTTCAGCAATTTGTTGGAGAAATGAGGTCATTTTGGATTAATTTGTGATTATCTTGGCAAATATACCAATTTTTTTCGAGATGCGCAAATATCAGGGCAAAAAAATGGGGAAAGGCCAGAAAAACCTTTCCCCATCGGAGTTTTAACGCTTATTGCTCGTTCTCGGTAGGAACTGCGTCGGGCGCTGCGAGTTGCTGTTCTGCAGGTTGTTCAGTCGCAGGTTGTTGCATGCCTTGCAGTTCGGGATTTTCCACTTTTTCGTAGGTTATCTCTTCGTAAGTTACGAGGAATTCTACGCGGCGGTTCAGCGCGCGACCAGCCTTGGTCTTGTTGTCAGCAATCGGAATGCTAGCACCAAAGCCGTTGGAGGTCATGCGATCTTCGGCCACGCCTTTGCCTATCAGGTAGCGACGCACCGATGCAGCGCGGCGTTCCGACAGCAGTTGGTTGGCGTCGTCTTTGCCCACATTGTCGGTGTGACCATTGATGGTGAGGTGGAATGTCGGATTGTCGAACATCACTTGCGCAATATCGTCCAAGATTGGGAACGATTTTGGTAAAATCACATCTTTGCCCGTTTCGAACTGAATGCCTTGCATGGCGCGTTTGAACAGGTTGCGCACTTCGCGTTTCAGCTCTGGACAGCCGTAGTTGCTTTCTGGTCCAGTCGTGGTTGGGCATTTGTCGAGATAGTCGGGCACGCCATCGCCATCGCTGTCGATTGGGCAGCCATTCTCATCAACCTGCACACCAGCTGGCGTTTCGGGACATTTGTCGAGATAATCGACCACGCCATCGGCATCGCTGTCGACAGGACAACCTTTTTCGTTGACTTTCACGCCTTCGGGCGTATTCGGACAGAGATCGAGGTAGTCAGCCACGCCATCGTGGTCGGTGTCGACTGGGCAACCATTCTCGTCAACCTGCACACCAAATGGCGTTTCGGGACATTTGTCGAGATAATCAGGCACGCCATCGCTATCAGAATCGATTGGGCAACCATTTTTGTCGACTTGCACACCAATGGGCGTTCCGGGGCAGCGGTCGAGATGATCAGGCACCCCGTCTTTATCCTCGTCGAGCGGACAGCCTTTCGAATCGACCATCACGCCAAATGGCGTATTCGGACATTCGTCGTAGCAATCAGGCACACCGTCGTGGTCGGTATCGAACGGACAACCAACCGAATCGACTGGCCAGCCGAATGGCGTTCCGGGGCATTGATCGTAGCAATCGGGCACACCATCTTGATCTTCGTCGAGAAGGCAGCCGATGGA
>CAZGVF010000082.1:0-2857 GCA_964528925.1 uncultured Paludibacteraceae bacterium
TTTTTGTCGTGCAAATGGCGAATTTTGTCAGATTTTGCCGAAATTATTCGCTTTTATGCTCGAGTTGGTAGCCAAATCCGCGCAGTTTTTGTTCGCGGTTGCGCCAGTCGCGCTCCACTTTTACAAAGAGTTCGAGGAACACTTTTTTGCCGAAAAATGCCTCAATATCTTTGCGGGCTTCGGTGCCAACTTTGCGCAGGGCGCGGCCGCCTTTGCCAATGAGAATGCCTTTTTGCGAATCGCGCTCGCAGTAAATCACCGCACTGATGCGGATTATCGACTCCTCCTCTTTGAACGATTCCACAGCCACCTCAACGGAGTAGGGAACCTCTTTTTCGTAGTTCAGCAGAATTTTTTCGCGAATTATTTCGTCCACAAAAAAGCGTTCGGGCTTGTCGGTGAGCGCATCTTTGTCGAAAAATGGCGGTGAGTCGGGCAACAGTTCTTTGATGTGCTTGAACAGCGGTTCGATGTTGAATTTTTCTTTTGCCGATAGCGGGAAAATCTCTGCCTTGGGCAACTCTTTGTGCCAAAAATCGACCAACTTTTCCAATCGTGGCTGATCAATCAAATCTATCTTGTTGATTATCAAGATGATTTTGGTTGTATCCTGCATTTTTTGTACTTTTTCGAGGAAGAAGGCGTTTTTCTCGGCCGAATCCTGTACATCGGTAACATAGAGCAGAATGTCGGCGTCGGTCAGGGCTGAATTGGAGAATTCGAGCATCGACTCTTGCAGTTTGTAGTTGGGTTTCAGCACGCCGGGCGTGTCGGAATAGACTATCTGAAAGTCGTCGCCGTTCACTATGCCCATGATGCGGTGGCGCGTGGTTTGCGCTTTCGATGTGATGATGGAGATGCGCTCGCCCACGAGTGCGTTCATCAGTGTCGATTTGCCGACGTTCGGATTGCCGACAATGTTTACAAATCCAGATTTATGCATAATGTTTAGTTGAAAAGTCTGTAAAGTAAAAAGTTTATAAAGTGTTTGCGGGTTAGCGTTGGTTGAGTTACTGCACGTTTTTTATCATTTGCAGTTGGTTTCGGCTACCATCCTCTCATCTCTCACCTATAACCTCTCACCTCTGTTTTTTGTTTTTCGCTTTGATATCTTCCTGCAGTTTCCACACTTTGGCGCGGCGCTGATAGGCGTCGAACGACATATCGGGACCGAGCGTTACCACTTCGTCGTCGAAAAGTTTGATGGGCGAGAGGTGGTCGAACACTATGCGGTGGCGCTTCGGTTCGTAGTCCAAAAACATCTGCACATCGGCATCGTATTCGAACACACGGCGATTGAGTGCGTAACCATTATTTTCGAAAATTGGCAATCCGAGGCGCACTTGATCCACTTTGTCGAACCAAAGCACATCGATAAACTTGTGCTGCGTGTGACCTTTGCCGCCTTGCCAGCCCAACAAAATGTAGATTTTCTGCTTCTGATATTTGTAGGCAATGGCGCGATAGTAGAGCGCACCATACCATTCTTCTGAAGAGACTGTTTGCGTTTCTGTGGCTGCGAATAGGGTATTTTGTTGCGTCAAAATACGGTATTCGCCACTCAATTTTTGAACAAATCCATTGTAGATGAATCCGCTATCGGTGGGAATATTCCAAGTGTAGATGCGCAGCAAACCGTCGTCGGAGAGCGTGTGTCCAACGAATTTTAGTCGACTGAAAGGGTAGTGGAACGAACCTTCGCACTTCAACGCAGCCTGAAAAAGTGTGCGAATGCTGTCGTTAGTGCGCTGGTTGGCCGTGCCGTCGATCGAGTTTTCAACAGCGGCAAAAAGCTGCTCTATTTGCTGTTCGTATTCTGGCAGCGACTGCGCCTGCACCCCTATTGCGAAGCCGACAAAAATCAGCAAAAATCCTATTTTCTGAAGAATTTTCATCGTCCGTTGTCTGAAATCAGTTTGGCAATTTTTCGGTTGAAATCTTTGGCTTTCAGCAGTTGATCGAGCGTGATGTGCATGCGGTAGCACCAGAAATGATGCGGATTGCTGGGGTCGTTTATGCGTTCGCCATCGGCATCGAAAAAGCGCAAAGTTTCGTCGGTTGCCAGATAATCTTGCAGCGGCAGAATGGTGAGCAGACTGTTGCTTTCGATGTGCTGCGTCACCACCTGCTCGGCAATGGCTGGCGTGCATTCTTGCGGCGCACAACCCACGCCATGAAGCATGTTGCTGTAGTAGCGCTGTGTGGCTTCGGGGTTCTCGTGCCACCAACTGCGCAGCGGCGATGTGTCGTGCGTGCCAGTGCTGCACACCGATAGATAGGGCGTGTGATGCGGATCGACAAATTCGCTGTTCGGATCTTTCGGCATGCGCTGAATTTCGAGACTTAGAATCTGCATTTCGCTCATGGTTTGCGGTACACAAGCGGGCAACATGCCAAGGTCTTCGCCACAAACAAGCATGTTGGTTGTGCGCAGCAATGCTGGCAGTTTGCGCTGTGCCTGAATGCGCCAAAATTCGTTCTGGCGACGATAGAAATAGTCCTCGTGCATCTGTGCCAAAACTTGGCGTTCGTGGTCGTTCAAAGCGGCGTACGAGCGCGATTTGTAGACCATGATGCGCGGGTGGAATTTCCCCTGCTGATACGGATCTTCGACGAAAAGCACTTCGGTGTGGAGCGCCATCAACTTGTCGCAAAGCGTACGCTCTTTGTCGCCAAAATGGTCGTTCAGCTTGCGTTGCGTGTCGAATTCAGGTTTGAAACGCAGTGTGCCGTTGTCGTTTCGGTCGAAATAGGTTTTCGCAATTTTGTCGGCATCGCGCCCAAAATCTTCGGCCAGCATTTCGGTGGTGATGTAGGGGCGCAACATGCGGTCGCGATCGAAGTGCAGACCGTAGTT
>CAZGVF010000082.1:2957-5196 GCA_964528925.1 uncultured Paludibacteraceae bacterium
CCTGCCTGTTTATCAAGATGGAAAAGGTGCGGATACATCCACGCATCAACGCTGTTTGGACTGATGCCGATTGGCAGGTCGCCTTTCAGCGCAATGCCTTGATTGTGAGCATATTGGCGCACTTCGGTGAGTTGTTTTGCCAGATGATATTGCACAAAATAGTGCAGCTCAACTTCGTTGGTGTGCGCCTTGGCAAACGAGCGAACACGCGCCTCGTTGTAGGTCGCCATGTCGTCCCAACGATGAAAATCGGCATTGCCATGCGCATCGCGAAGCACGCAAAAAACAGCGTAGGGCAGTAGCCACTGACGATTAGCGTTGAAGAATTTTTTGTAATCAGCCGAAGCAAAAGTTTTCTCTTTTTCTTGCTCGAAAATCAGGCGGATATATTCCCATTTGAGCGCATTCACTGCGGAATAATCGACAAAAGCCTGCTCGTTCAGTTTTTTGCGACGTTGTTCGAAACGGGTTTCAAGTTTTGCGTCACGTAGCTTGCCAATACTGGCCAGATGCAGATACATCGGGTGCAGCGCATAGACCGAAATGGCGCTGTAAGGGTACGAATCGGCATTGGTTTGCGTGTTGGTGGTGTCGTTTATCGGCAGAATCTGAATGATTTTTTGCTGCGTTGCGTGCGCCCAATCGATCATCTGCCGCAAGTCGTAGAATTCGCCCACGCCCCAATCGCTGTTGCTGCGCAGCGAGAACACTGGAATGGCTGTGCCTGCGCCTTTCCACGAAAAATCCTGACGGAAATCGTCGGAGAGCAGCGTGGCGCACTCGGCCGTTGGCAGCCAGCGGTTGGCGCCCTTTTCCCAGCGCACTATTTCGCCTGATGCAAGGTCGTAGACCACAAATTTGTATTCGGCATTTTGCAGTTGATTGTTTTTCAGTTTTATGAACCAATCGGCATTTTCGGCAGGGTGGAGCGGCAGCAGTTTTTGCGTGTTCCATTCGCCAAGTTTCTGACTCGAGCCAACAATGCCAACGCCCTGATTTTCGTCCACAGCAGGTGCGTTCACCACGAGCAGCGTTTCGTTGGCTGCGATGCGCGGCAGCGGTTCAGTTTTGTGCTTGCACCAAGCGTCGGTGAATGGTGTTGTGCGGAACACACGCGCCGTCGATGGGTAGCGAAACACCTCGAAAAGTTGCGCATCGCCTGCGATGGTTGGCAATGTGCGACGGTCGGGCGACTCCAGAATCTGCGTCTGCTCGGGGTTTAGCACATAGTAGGCGTAGGTGGTTGGCTTGCCCTGCGGCTCGTAGGTGCATTGCCAAAGACTGTCGGCCACATAGTTCATTGGCACCGTGTTGCCCTCAATTTCGAGGAAAACATTCTGACCAAAATAGGTGTAGCATTTCAGATTAAAGGTTATCATATCGTGTTGAAAATGAATGGTTTAATTCTTATTTTTTATTTGAAGATTTGAAAATTTGAAAATTGCGGGCGGTGAGCCTGTCGAACCGCCTAATTATCAATTGTCAATTATCAATTGAAAAATTCCTCACTTCTAACTTAATTTCTTACTCTTTTTAGATAGTTGTACGCTTGATAAATTCCGAGTTCGCCTGCTTTGCTAAGGTCGTTCACACCGCTTTTGTCGTTGCCGAGATAGATATTTGTGAGTCCGCGATTGAAGTATGCTTCGGCAAATTCGTTGTCGCATGCGATGGCTTGCGAATAGTTGCGAATGGCGGTCTTAAAATCTTTCTGCACGCAAAGCACATTGGCGCGATTGAACCACGCGTAGGCAAAATCGGGCGCAATGGCCAACGCCTTGTCGTAGTCGCGCATTATCATTTCGTAGTCGTGAGCGTATTGTTCGCGAAGTGCAGGCTGGTCGTCGTCGGTATTGCTCGAACGGAATTCCAACTCTTTGAAGCGGATATTTGCACGGCAAAAATAGGCCAGTGCCATGTCGCCATCGAGGTAGATGGCGCGCGAAAAATCGGCGATGGCATTCGCAAAATCCTGCACCAGCGAATAGTCGATGCCGCGAGCCAAGTAGAGCAGTGCGTCGTCGGGCGTGGCTTCGATGTGGCGCGAAAGGTCGTCGATCGACTGAAAATGGCGCGCTATGAGCGATTGCGTGAGCGGCATTTCGCGGTTCACAATGCGCAGTGCCGACTGCATCATGTGCTGTGCGTTAAGCTGCTCCACAAGTGTGCTGTAGTGGTCGTTTTTGCGCACTGGATCTTCTTTCTGATAATAGGTCAGCACAAAATTTTTCTCGTTCTG
>CAZGVF010000082.1:5296-6357 GCA_964528925.1 uncultured Paludibacteraceae bacterium
CGCTCAATCAGCGTTGTGAAATCGGTTTCGGCATTTGTCCAATCGTGCAAATCGGTGTAAATCAGTGCGCGTTGATAGCGTGCTTTGTCGTGGTCGGGCTTCAGTTTCAAGACTTCGTTCAAATCGTCGATGGCGCGGTTCAGATCGCCCACTTCGGTGCGCAACAATGCGCGATTGAAGCGTGCAGTCTCGTCATCGGGATCGAGTTCCACAGCGCGATCGTAATCCGCCAAAGCACCACGATAGTTTTTCGCTTCGTAATTCAGATAGCCGCGATTGATGTAGTAGCCAGCGTTTTGTGAGCCAAGGCGAATGGCTTCGTTGTAGTCGGACAGTGCGCCGCTATTGTCGCCCGTTTGCAGCCGAGCGATGGCGCGCGTTGCCCACAAATCAGGATTGAAACGGTCGGTTGCCACCAATTGATCAAAATCGTCGAGCGCAGCCACGGTGTCGCCTTTTGCCAAATGAATTCGCCCACGTTCGAAGAGCAGTTCTGCCGATTTTTTGTTGCGTTTCAGCAGATTGTCGGCATCGGCCAAAGCATCGTCGTAATGCTCGAGCAGCAGCCGTGCTTCGATGCGACAGAGCGTGAACACAGTATTTTCTGGCGCAAATTCGAGTGCTTGCGTAAAATCGGCTTCGGCCTCGGCATAGCGGTCGAGATGCATGCGCACAAAACCACGAGCGTAGTAGGCTTGCGGCATAAAGGCGTTGCGCTCCAAAACCGCATTGCAATCCTGCTCAGCACCTGTAAAATCTTCCAACTGAATTTTGGCAATGGCGCGATAATAATAGGGTTCGGTGAGATAAGGCTTGGCCTTTATCACTTGGTTGAAATACTGAATCGACAGCACATAATCCTCGAAATAGAGCGCATTGCGACCAATGGCCAGCACGCGGTCGGTGTTCAACTGCGCCCACGCAAAGGCGGCAGGCAGCAGCACTATCGAGAATATGACGAAGAGTCGTTTCAACTTTCTAAATTTCTGATAATCAGCTCATTATTCTTCTATCGATTTGATCTCTTCCAACACTTGGCGCATGCGTTCGGTGGTTTTGAG
>CAZGVF010000083.1:0-1062 GCA_964528925.1 uncultured Paludibacteraceae bacterium
CATGAGCAAGCCCATTTGCAGATATGGCAGAAAAATTGTATCTTTGCAGGTTAAACTATCATCAAAATGATAAAAATTATCTCAGACGAATTGGTTGAGCAAGCGCGCGCACTCATCTGCGAGGCGCAACGCATCACGCTGGTGAGCCACATCTCGCCCGATGGCGATGCCGTTGGCTCCATTCTTGGCATGCACCACTTGCTGCGCGCATTGGGCAAAGAGACCAAAATGGTGTTGCCAAACTACTTCCCCGATTCATTCAACTGGATGCCCGATTCTGACAAAATTCTGATACACGAAGCCGACTCAAAAGCCGTCAAAACCGCTTTTGACGAAGCCGATTTGGTCATTTGCATCGATTTCAACTCGCGCAAACGCATCAATGGTGTGCGACCATTTCTCGACCAGACAAAGGCCAAAACGCTGCTCATCGACCACCACATTGGACCAGAAGAATTTGCCACGGTAACCATCTCGTACCCCGATGCCTCGTCGGCGTGCATGCTGGTCTACAGCCTGATAGCGCAGATGGGTTGGTACGACAAAATAACGAAAGCGTGCGCCGAATGCATCTATGTTGGCATGATGACCGACACGGGCAATTTTTCGTACGCCTCGCAGGATCCCGACATTTACATCATCATTTCGGAACTGCTGGAGCTGGGCATCGACAAAGACGAGATCTATCGCCGCGTGAACAACAACTACAGCGAGAGCCGCATGCGCATGATGGGTTACTGCCTGCTAAACAAAATGAAGATTTACCCCGAACAACACACGGCAGTTATCAGCCTGACACAGAGCGAGTTACAGCAATTCAATCACAAAGTGGGCGACACCGAAGGATTTGTAAACATTCCGCTTTCGATAGCTGGCATCACACGCTCCATTTTTGTCAGAAAAGAGGACAAAAAGGTGAAACTCTCGTTCCGTTCGCAGGGCAATGTCCCCGTGAACACCATTGCACAAGAGCATTTCAATGGCGGCGGTCACATGAACGCTGCTGGTGGCGAAAGTTACCTCTCGCTCGAAGATACGCTCAAAAAACTAGAAAAAGTAATT
>CAZGVF010000083.1:1162-2773 GCA_964528925.1 uncultured Paludibacteraceae bacterium
AATTTGAAATTTTGAAATCTGATATATGGAACTAAACGAACAAGAACTTGGACGGCGTCAGAGCCTTGAGGCGCTGCGTGGCATGGGCATCGACCCGTATCCTGCAGCCGAATATCCTGTCGACGCCCACTCAACCGACATCAAAACGCAATTCGAAGCCGACGAGCAATCGCGCCCCGTGTGCATTGCAGGCCGAATAATGAGCCGCCGCATCATGGGCAAAGCGTCGTTCATCGAGCTGCAGGACTCGAAAGGGCGCATTCAGGTGTATGTGTCGCGCGACGACATCAGCACCGAGGCGCAACCCGAAATGTACAACACTGTCTTCAAAAAACTGCTCGACATTGGCGACATCATCGGCATTCGCGGCTTTGTTTTCCGCACGCAGATGGGCGAAATCAGCGTTCATGCGCAGGAACTGACCGTGCTGGCCAAGAGTCTGCGTCCGCTGCCAATTGTGAAGTACAAAGATGGCGTGGCTTACGACAAATTCGACGATCCTGAACTACGCGCCCGTCAGCGCTATGTCGATCTGATAGTGAACGATGGCGTGAAAGATACTTTCCTGAAACGCGCCACCATTCTGCGTACCCTGCGTGCCGTGCTCGACGAAGCTGGCTACACCGAAGTGGAGACGCCTGCGCTGCAAAACATCGTTGGTGGAGCAAGCGCACGCCCGTTCATCACGCACTTCAACGCGCTCGATGTGGACATGTACCTGCGCATCGCCACCGAACTCTATCTGAAACGACTGATTGTTGGCGGATTCGAAGGCGTGTACGAAATCGGCAAAAACTTCCGCAACGAGGGCATGGACAAGAGCCACAACCCCGAATTCACCTGCATGGAGCTGTATGTGCAGTACAAAGACTATCAGTGGATGATGTCGTTCACCGAGCAACTGCTCGAGCGCATTGCCGTGGCTGTGAATGGCACCACCAAAGTGCGCATTGGCGACAACGAAATCGATTTCAAAGCGCCATACCGTCGACTGCCAATTCTCGATGCCATCAAAGAGAAAACGGGTTACGATCTTTCGGGAAAATCGGAGGACGAAATCCGCGCCATCTGCCACGAGTTGAAGATGGAAATTGACGACACCATGGGCAAAGGCAAGTTGATCGACGAGATTTTTGGCGAATTCTGCGAAGGCACATTCATTCAACCAACATTCATCACCGATTATCCTGTAGAGATGAGTCCGCTGACCAAGATGCACCGCTCGAAAGCAGGTTTGACCGAGCGTTTCGAGTTGATGGTGAACGGCAAAGAGTTGGCGAATGCCTACAGCGAGCTGAACGACCCAATCGACCAAGAAGAGCGTTTCAAAGAGCAGATGCGCTTGGCCGACAAAGGCGATGATGAGGCGATGATCATCGACCACGATTTTCTGCGTGCGCTGCAATATGGCATGCCGCCAACCTCGGGCATTGGCATCGGCATCGACCGCCTGACCATGTTCATGACGGGCCAACCGACCATTCAAGAGGTGCTGCTTTTCCCACAGATGAAACCCGAACGCGTGCAAAAGAAAGATGGTCCAGAGCGCTACACCGAAATTGGCGTGCCTGCCGAATGGATCGAGCCGCTGCAAAAACTGGGCTACGACAC
>CAZGVF010000083.1:2873-4297 GCA_964528925.1 uncultured Paludibacteraceae bacterium
GAATGAAAAAGAAGCGGTTTTCCAACGGAAGCCGCTTCTTTTTCTATATTCTATGCTCTTAAAATCTATGTTCTAACCGCACTAATTCCGTCTTTATTCTTTTGTCCTTACTCCTTACTCACTTGTTATTGTACTGATTCATAGCAGTTTGAATGCCAGCAAGGCAGAAGGTGCGGATCATCTCGACGGCTTGTTCAAAACGTGGAGCGAGTGCTGTGCGCTGTTCCTCGCTGAAGCGTCCAAGCACATAATCGACTTGCGCGCCACGCGGAAAATCGTTGCCAATGCCGAACCGCAAACGCGCATATTGCTGAGTACCAATCAGTTCCTGAATATTTTTCAAACCATTATGACCGCCATCGCTGCCGCTCGGTTTCAGACGCAGCGCGCCCACGGGCAACGAGAGATCGTCGACCACCACCAGCAGATTTTCAATCGGCACATTCTCCTGCTGAAGCCAATAGCGCACCGCCTGACCGCTCAGGTTCATAAAAGTGGAAGGCTTGAGCAACACCAACTGGCGTCCGCGCAGTCGGCACTCGGCCACATCGCCGTAGCGGCGCGTTTCAAAAACAGCATTGGACGCCTCGGCAAAGGCATCCAATGTGTCGAAACCTATGTTGTGGCGGGTATGTTCGTATTCCGAACCGATATTGCCCAAACCGACAATCAGGTATTTCATAATTCGTTTGCTTATTTAGCAGCCTCGGTAGCAGCGGCAGCAGCCGTACCCATGGCGGCACGCGTCAATTTAACGCTGCAAACCACGCTCTGCAGACCGTTGAGCAGTTCGAGGTTGTCGAAGTGCAGGTCTTTCACTTGAATGGTTTTGCCAAGTTCGAGGTTGTCGATGTTGATGATGAGTTTTTCTGGAATTGCGTCGGCCAGACCTTTCACGCGCAGTTTGCGCATTTCGAGCGAAAGTTTACCACCAGCACGAACGCCAGCAGCGTGACCTTCGAGGCGCACAGGCACTTCCATTTCGATGGCTTTGCCGTCGACAACTTGCAAGAAATCGATGTGCATAACGCGCTCCGAAATTGGGTGGAATTGAATCTCTTTCATCACGGCTTTCACTTTTTCGCCATCGATGTCGAGCTCTACCAAGTAGATGTCGGGAGTGAAGATAAGTTTGCGTACAGCCGCTTCAGCAACGGTGAAATGTACGTTTTTGCCTGCGCCATAGAGTTCGCAAGGGATCAGATTTTCGCAGCGGAGTGCTTTGGCGGCTTTGCGGCCGAGGTCGGTACGGACTTTGCCGTTCAACTCAAATGTTTTCATTGTTTTTTTGTGTTTTGTGTTACTCAAAATTCAAGCAATTTGGGGCTTGATTTCCCATCACACGGATGCTTCCGTGAAAAGCGCTGCAAAGGTACAATTTTTTTTTGAATCAGCAAAATAGTTTTGAAAACATTTTTTTCGCC
>CAZGVF010000083.1:4397-6316 GCA_964528925.1 uncultured Paludibacteraceae bacterium
TATGAACTCCGACTCCATCATCATCATTCCCACCTACAACGAGCGGGAAAACATCGAAAAAATGGTGCGCACAGTGTTTGCGCTACCCAAAGAGTTTCACATTCTTGTGATAGACGACGGCTCGCCCGACGGCACTGGCGTCATTGTCAAAGGTCTGATCGACGAATTTCCCGACCGCCTGCATCTGGTCGAGCGCACGGGCAAACTCGGACTTGGAACCGCCTACATTGCTGGTTTCAAGTGGGTTTTGGAACACGACTACGAGTACATTTTCGAGATGGATGCCGATTTTTCGCACCCTGTGAACAAACTGCAAGAGATGTACGAAACCGCTCGCGACGGCGCCGATGTGGTGGTCGGTTCGCGCTATGTGGGCAACGTGGTGAACATTGTGAATTGGCCCATGGGCAGGCTGCTGATGTCGTACTACGCCTCGAAATATGTGCGCATCGTAACGGGTCTGAAAGTGGCCGACACCACCGCGGGATTCGTCTGCTATCGCCGAAAAGTGCTAGAGACCATCGAGTTCGACAAAATCCGTTTCAAGGGTTACGCATTCCAGATTGAGATGAAATTTACCGCTGCAAAATGCGGTTTCACCATAAAGGAGGTGCCGATTGTGTTCGTCAACCGCGTCGAAGGCACATCGAAAATGAGCGGCGGCATCTTCAGCGAAGCGCTGTTTGGCGTCGTGCGACTGAAAATTGGAAGCTGGTTTCGCAAGTATCCGCAGAAAAATAATTGATAATTGACAATTTTGCGGTTCGACAGACTCACCGCACTAATTTTCAAATCTTCAAATTTTCAAATGGGTAAATAGAAAATTACCTCACAGACCACCACAAATGCGTTAAACTCATCAACTTATGAAAAATTCCATTCTAATCATTGCCGCGGCGGCTGCGTTGACTGCTTGCTGCAACAATCAAACTCAAACACAAACCGAGATGAAAATGACCGATGAAATTACGCTTGTTGCGCCGCGCGAAAAGGGCGGACTGAGCGTGAACGAAGCCCTTGCGCTGCGCCAATCGAGCCGCGAATATAGTGCCGAAAAACTCTCGCTCGAAGAGGTTTCGGAAGTGCTGTGGGCTGCAGCTGGCACCAATCGCCCCGACGGCAAGCTGACCGCACCATCGGCACTCGCACTCTACCCTATCGAGGTGTATGCGTTTTTCGAAGAGGGCGTGTATCGCTACAACTCGGCAGAGCATAAACTGACGCTTGTGGCACAAGGCGACCACCGCCAATTGGCTGCCATGCAGGATTTTGCCTTCGCTGCGCCGCTCAACCTTGTGTATGTGGCAAACTACGCCAAATATACGGGGCGCGGAGCCGACATTCCTGCCGACCGCCGCTGGTTTCTGTGCGGACAAGATGCCGCTGGATATGCCGAAAATGTGAACCTCTACTGCGCCGCCAATGGCCTGAAATCGATTACGCGCGGCAGCTACAAAGCCGACCAACTGCTGCAAATTCTCGGTCTCAATTCCGAAGAACACGAAATAATTTTGGCACAAACGGTTGGAAAGTAGTTTAATTAACTAATTATCTAATTTCCAATTACTTAATTATTTTAGAGAGATGAAGGGAACTAAGATTTTTGTAGCCTTGTGCTGCACTGCGACGCTTTTGGCTGCGTGCGAAAAAAACGATCCAAAAGAGGCAAACAATCACGACACAAAAAACGACACTAAAGAGGCGGTCGATCTGGGCTTGAGCGTGAAATGGGCTACTTGCAATTTGGGCGCAACCACACCAAAAGAGTATGGCAACTACTACGCTTGGGGCGAAGTTTCGCCAAAGACGAATTATGCTGAGGATAACTATACTTTTTCTGATCGTCCTGATGTGCTACCTGCCGCTAACGATGCCGCTTCGCAAAATTGGGGCGACAATTGGCGCATGCCAACCATTGA
>CAZGVF010000084.1:0-2537 GCA_964528925.1 uncultured Paludibacteraceae bacterium
GCCATCAATTTTGATGTTTGCCAATGCGGTGTTGCTCGATTTCTCGACCGAAAAATGAATGATGTAGACCGCCGTTGCGCCCGATTGTGCCCGCACGGTGATTTTGGTGTCGCCCTGCACGCCATCTTTGCGCATGCTTATGGTTTGCCACTCGTCGGCAGCGGTGTAGGCGATGTTTGGCAGCGTGGTTGTGCCGCTCGCTAAGGTGATGCTATATTCCAGTTGATTGGCATCGTAAGCTAAATCATAACCTTCAACGCTCAGCGAACCAAGTGCCGTGTTGCTGGCCTGTTTCACGCTGAAGACGATGGTGTAGGTGCTTGTCGATCCGTCCTGCGCCTTGGCAATGATGCGCGTGGTGCCGCTCACTCCGCCCGAAACTATGGTTGGTTCGCTCTGATAAGCATCGCCTTTCTCGCAGGTGATGGCGGGCAGCGTGGTTGTGCCAATTGGCAATTCGTACGAATAGCTGAATTTATCACTTTCGAAACCTGAAAGCAGCGTTCCGCCAATGTTTATGGCTTTCAGCGTCGAAACCGACGATTTGGCTGCGCTGAAGACAATTTTGTAGATGCATTTCGCTCCGCTGGCGGCGGTTACGGTAATTTTGTATGTTCCTTCTATGCCGCTAATGCCGCTTGCATCGGTGGCTATGGTTTGGTAGTCGTCGCCCTTTTCGTAGCTGATGGCAGGCAACGCGGTTGTGCCAAGTGGCAGATTCTGATAGTATGTGTTTTTTTCGGCGTCCCAGCCGTCAATCGTTGTGCCGTCAAGTTTCAGGCTTTTCAGGTAACAATAGGTCGAAGCGGTGATTTTGAACGACAGTTTGTAGGTTCTTGTCGTGGTGTTACCTGGTGCTTTCACCGCTATGTTGTAGGTGCCGGAGCAACTGCCGTCGGCTATGGTTACGTTGTTTGTGGCTGTGATGGTTTGGGCGCCATCGGGATAAGCCGAAGTGTAGGTTATTTGGGGTAGTGTAGTGGTGCCGAGCGGCAACTCTACGGTGTAACTGTTTTTGGTCGATGCAAATCCTGCAATCGATTTCCCGCCAACTTGAATGTCATCAAGGGTGTTATCGCTCAATTTTCCAATTGAAAAGGCGATGGAATAGGTGTTTGTTGCGCCATTGGCGGCTGTTACCTTCACGGTGGCAGTGCCTGTGGTCGATGTTGGTTGCGTTATGCTGATGGTCTGACCATCGTCGCCTTTGGTTACGCTGATGGTGGGCGTTTGCGTGGTGCCGTAGGGCAGTTCCACGTTGTACGAGGTGATGTAGCCGTTGTAGTTTGGCAGCGCCGATGAGGTCGCCCCCACCGTGTAGGCGATGGAGGCTGGCCTGTTGTTCGACGATTGCTCGGCAACAAATTTTATCTTGTATGTGCTTGTGTGTTTGCCGTCTTCCGACTTCACCGTTATCACCACAGGCGAGCCGCCCACAGTGGCTTTCGATTTGTCGATGGTTATCTCGCTGCCGCTTAGCGTGCGACCCGAAAAAGTGGCGCTTGTTCCTTTGGCATTGGTCAGTGTTCCTACACCGCGCTTTGCAAATATGTCGGGAATGGCGGTTGCACCAAGTCCGAGCGCGTAGGTCTGCTCCTCGCCATTGTTTTTCGTTGGGTCAAATCCCGACCAGCGACGATTGTTCACAAACAGCTCATCGATGTTCGAACTGTAGATCAATTCTACATCGTCCACATATAGGTCGTTGCCCGGATAAAGTCCGCTGTTGGCGCGGAAATTTGGGTAGTTGCCTGCCGAAAAAATCACATTACACATCTCAGGCACATCGTTGCCAGTGTAGTAAATCGGCACGCTTATTTGCGTCCATTCCGAGTAAGTCTTCTTCTCTTTTACCCAACCTTCGGCCACCTGCGTGGCATATTGGCTGGTGCTACATTTGTTGCCGTCGAGGGCTTGGCGAATATCCGACTCTTCGTTGGTGTGACTGGTTGATGTGCAGCCGCCACTCTTGCCCGTGTAGGAGGTGCCTTGGGCCGATCCTTTCCACGAATAGAACAAAATGTGGTAAAACTCTTTGTCGGTGTTGCTGCCTGTGCGCTTAATCCACACTTTCAGCGTGTCGGGGCGGTATTTGAAACTGATGCCGCCATCGCAACCTGCCGTGGCTTCGCTCACTTTGGTGATGCCTTCGAGGTACGACCATGGTCTACCAAGTGCCATGTAGCCAGGTGCTGGCTCGGTAATGCCTGCTGCACCCACCTCTTTGTCGGCTACGTAGGCACTCGAACCGCCATTGCGACCGTCCTTTTTGTACATGAAAGTGAATTTGAAGCCGACTTGCGTAACGTTCGAACCGTACCACGACGCTAACTGCGCATCGCCATTGAACGAACTGCTCCAATCCTCAAATCCCGAGTCGGGCAGTTGCTGCGCCGCCGCTGTAAATGCCACCGCCAGCGCAAATATCATTGTTCCGTATCTTTTCATTTTTCTAGAATTCATTTTAGTTTGATTTTTCAGCGAAAAGTCTGTCAAAATCCGCACGAACCAAAATTAATGCGTTAAACTTTTCAACT
>CAZGVF010000084.1:2637-6275 GCA_964528925.1 uncultured Paludibacteraceae bacterium
ACTTTTCAACTATTCTTCCACAATATTTATCGGAATTTCTACCTCAATAATATCGCAAAGTTCTTGATTTTCAGGTGTAAACACGCCTTTCGCAATCCACAAGCAAGCCTGCAATGTGGTTGGCGTGCTGTCGTCGAATTTCCACGTGCCAGCCACCGACGATTCTACATGCACTTCTACATCGCTCAAAGCCACGGTTTCGCCCGCCGATACGGTTATCGGTCTTGTGGCGGCAAAAAATTCGGCTTGAGTTTTGCGCAATGTTACAGTGTAGACCACCGTGTCGCTAGGCAGATTGTTGGCGTCGCCCTCTTGCCAAGCGGCTATCACCAGTTCGGTGCCGAGCGCAGCCACGTTGGTGGCAATGTTCAGCGCGTTATTCGCACCAATGCTTGCGTAGGGTTTGCCCGAACATTCGCGAATCTCGTAACTTACAGGCAAATTCGATGTGGCGCGCGCGTCGAGCGTAATGCTGTCCATCACGCCAAGCGTCTCGTCCATCTGCCAAACAATGCGCTGTGGACGACGGTTCACGTTTATTGCCAACGAGTCGTGCGCAATGTCGTAGAGCGACTGATTGTATGGCCCAAATTCTACCTGATATTTCACACCAGTACCAGCATTTGGCACTATGTTGCGGTTGGTCCAGTAGAAATCGCCTGCAATCTCGTCGCCTGCAATGGTCGTGGCTTTGCCGCCAATCAGTTCCACCTCGCTCAGGGTCTGACCATAAGTGATGTCGTTGCCAACGGTGGGCAGCGTCAGTTCGGGCAGACCTTTGAAAATGTGAATTCTGATGCTCAGCGGTGTGGCGTCGTTGTAGAATTCGCCATCGCCAGCACAAGTGGCGGTGATGGTTACCGCGGTGTCGGCTTGCAGATAGATCAATTTGCCATTTTCGTCGAGTTTCAAAATCGTCTCGTCCTCGATGGTGTAGGTTATCGGTAGGTGCGATGCAGAATTTTCCAAATTCAGCGTCCATGTTTGCGTGGTGGCGACCGAATCGCGCAGCGGCCAACTCAAGTTCTGGTCGCGTTTGCTCACTGTTGTGCTTATTGGAATGCGAATTTCGCCATCTTTTTCGTTCTTGATAATCAGTGTGTTAGCGTCGCTTTCGATGGTCGATGGCGTGTATTTCAGCGTGATGACTGCTTTGCCATATTCGCCGCAATCGCCAGTGCCAATGGTAACGGGCGAAACCGAAAACTCGTCGTTCTCGCTCTCCAACGACACGTTCAATTCTTCTTGCAAATTGCTGTAATTCACCACAATATCTCGGCTCGTGGTGGTTTTGTACTGCGCATCGATGCTCACGCTGGCTTTATCAGCCTCTACAAAATGGGCACGTGTAACTTGAATGTTTTTGTATGTTTTCGTTAGCGTTGCACCAGTTTTTGTTCTGAAACGAATTTTTGTGGCGTTGCGATTCAAACTGTACGAATAGGTGGCGTAATCAGTGCCCAAATCGGGGTTTGCTACCTCTTGCCAACTGCCATTGAGGTATTGCTCTACATAGAAGTAGTTGGCCGAAAGGAATGATTTTTTCGCCTCGAAGGTTAATTTGTCGGGATAACCATCTAATGCCAATTCTGGTCCAGTTTCAATGGTACTCAGCGAACGCTCTGTCTCGTCGTAGAGCGCAAACGGCTCGTCCAAGCAACTGGCGTTCGGGTCGCGCACGCGCAGCGTCTTGGTCATGGTGGCGGTGGCATATTCCGTCTCGCCATCGCTTGCCGTGGCTTTGATGATGGCGGTGCCAGCATTGCTGGTCGAAATTGTCAGCACGCCGTCAGCCGAAAGCGACGAAATCACTCCGCTTGCATCGTTCACTATCTCGTAAGTGATCGGCACGCCCGCACTCGATGTGGCATTGAGCGTTATCGGACCTTCGCCCCATTTCAGGCTCAGTTTCTGCGTCCAACTGATTTTTTGCGTTTTCAGATGGGTAACATGCAGTCGCAGGGTGTCGCGCACCTCTTCCGTCTGGTCGTCGCCCGCTTGATAGGCAATTATCTCGGCATCGCCCTCTGCCACAGCGGTCAGAGTGCCGTTCTCGACTCTCAAAATGTTCGAGTCGCTCGATTTCAGTTCGGTCAGCGCCAAACCGCTCGTTGCGTAGGCAAACGGGTTGCTGCTCGAGCCAATCACTTCGCCAATCGACAGCATGGTAGCGCTTTCGTCCCACCACACGATCTGCTGATCTTCGCCTTTGGCTACGCCCGTTAGGGTTACGCTCGCTTTCTGTGTTCCCGATTCTGAAATGACGATGGTTGCGCTATATGAACCCTTCTTCGTTGGCTGAAAATCGACACCAATCTCCTCCGTGCCATAGTTGCATGTGCTAGAACTGATAGCTGATTTCGTTATCGAAAAGACATCGCTTTCGACTGCCAGCGTCAGTGGACCAACATTGCTCCAATTTACCGAAAATTTGGCATCGGTCGACGAACCGCCCACCTTCACTGTGCCGCAGTCCACCGTTGTTGCCGATGGCTCGACATAGGTCGCTTGGGTGACTTTGATGTTTTTGAAGTATTTGCTCAGTGTTGCCCCTGTCTCTGTATAAAATTTTAATTGCGTTGCTTTTCTATCTATCGAATATGGACCATAATCTTTGTAGTCAACTGTTGTCTCAACTCCAAAGACTGTTTTAGTAACTTCACCTGGTTTCTCACTGAAAACATCAGTCCAATTTGTGCCATCTGTGGTGTAAGCGACATGCAATTTTCCTTGACCAGCGGCAGATCGTTTGGCGGAAAAATACAACTTATCACAATTTTGGTTGCTGATGTTGTAAGTCTTGCTGCTGATAGTGGAAAAACTACTTTCGCTCGATTCGTTCAGCACATAGCATTCTGCCCACGCTTGTGGTACAAACGCTGTCAGTAGCATAAATGCCGTGAATAAAACTTTGCTTTTTCTCATTTTTTTCTTTTTTTGTTTGGAAAAATCTCTCGTACTCTCGTGTACGCGTGCGCGCAAGGCTTGCATACGCACAAAACGGCAAAGCCTAACGCATTGGGTGCGTTAGGTGTGCATTGGGTGGGCTTTTTTAGCCCGAGTAGAGAGCGATTCGGAGCCTATGACGCTGCGGCAGGTCTTTGGCGGCTTCCATCAAAGCACGCAAATTGGCCTCGTTGGTGGCTGCAAAAGCATCGCGAAGGGTGCGCACATGGCGCTCGCAGCAGGCTCGCAATCGGAAGTAAATAGTGCGGATATCGGGCGCAATGGCATTCCTTACAGGTGCAGCGACATCGGTATCGACCACCTCGTAGCGACTTTGAGCATTGCTGCTCTTGGCTACGGTGCAGAACATTTCGTCGCGCAAAGTAACGAATCCCGCCCAAAAGAACCAGTAAATCAGTCCTTTGTAAAGGTTTATGATGGCATTTTTGAGTAAACGTAACACCATAGGCATTGTCTTTACGGCTGCAAAGATAAGCATTTTATTTCATACGCGGTCAAAAATGTTGCATTCCTTAATCCGTAAAATCACAATCTCCTGAAAATCAGCGAGTTTCAAATGTTAATTCTGTGAAATTTTGTTAATACATGGCGTTATTTTTGCTCTTTTACAGGGTGTAAATTCTACTTTTTTGTGCAAAAAAGACGTGTTTTGGAGTAAAGAGTAAAGAATA
>CAZGVF010000085.1:0-1313 GCA_964528925.1 uncultured Paludibacteraceae bacterium
AAGCACATCGCCAATGCAGCAACTGCAAAAATTAGTTTTGACTTCATCATTTTTTCCCCTCTCTATTTCAATATCTTACCAATTCCGTAATCGCTGATTTGCTGTTCGTTGAGCGATGCCACAAAATCTTCCATCACCTTCTTGGCGCGCAGCACTTCGGCCACGGTTGGCGCGTAACTCATGGCGCCATGTCCGCGGAATGGCGGATTGCCGTCGTACAATTCCGAAAGGCAGCCAACGGTCAGTTCGGTCAAATCGCTCTCGAAGCCCGCCAGCAGGCGCATAAGCATTGCCACACCGCTCATTTTGTGAACGCGCAGATAGGCTTCGGCAAAGGCGGCTGTGGTCCACGGCCAAATTGGTCCGTTGTGATAGTTGCGGTCGCGTTCAAGTTGTCCGCCAATGTAGATTGGGCGATACATGCCGCTCTTTGGACTGAGACTGCGCAAGCCTTTGATGGTGAGCAGTTCGCGTGTAATGATGTCGAGAACCGACTTTTGCTGCGCCCTTTCGAGTGGCGAATAGGGCAACGACACGGCAAAAATCATGTTCGGACGCACCTCGCGGTTGTGGTAATCACCATCGACATAATCGTCGAGATAGATGCCGTTCCAGAAGGTGGCGACGAACGATTGGCGCATGATTTCGGCCTGATAGTTGAGCAAATCAGACTGATTTTCCTGTCTAAGCACTTGCGCAATCTCCGATCCGAACTTCAACGCGTTGTACCACAGCGCATTAATCTCCACAACATAGCCCGTGCGCGGCGTTATCGGCACACCATTTTCCATGGCATTCATCCATGTGGCAGGCTTGTTGCGCCCGTCGGTATAGAGCAGTCCGTTGTCGTGAACGAACAGGTTATTGTGCTTCTGCTTGCGAATGAAATCGAGCACATCGAGCACATGTTTGCCATATTTTTCGGCGGCTTGCTGCAGCGATGTGTATTTGGCATATTGCTGAATGTCCCACACAAACCACAGCAGCACATCGGGCGAGCTGACCTCTTTCAGTTGCGTGCTTTTGGGCTTGCCATCGATGTAGTCGCGCACGGCCACCACACCTATCTGCATCATTTTTTCGAACATATCGGTTTCGCCAACAGCCAAGGTGGCACCAGGCAACGCAATAAATTCGTCGCGAGCGCGATATTTGAACCACGGATAGCCTGCCAGCAGATAGTAGCCGTCCTCTTTTTTGTTGTAGAATTGGTGTGCAGCGTTTTTCAGGCAGGTAAAAAAATCGGTGCGACCAACGCGCTTTGCCACTTCGTCGTCGAAAAGTTTTTTCAACTTACGCACGCCCACAGGCTC
>CAZGVF010000085.1:1413-4135 GCA_964528925.1 uncultured Paludibacteraceae bacterium
CTTGAACATTGCGATTGATGCGATCGTTTTCGTGCGTCAGTTCGTTCACATTGCGGAAGGCAAGGAATGGTTTCAGACGCAGTTTCGTTGGCGAATGTGCCTCGAGCAGCGTGTAACGCACCAGCACACGATTTTCGAACGAAACCAAGATGCGCTCTTTTTGCAAAATAACACCGCCCACACGGTAGATGGTCGTTGCCACCGAATCGATGTGAAACTCGCGAATGTATTTGTGGCCGCGCGGACTGAAATAGTCGCCGTGGTACTTGTGAATGCCCAGATTGAATTCGGCACCATGCTGAATCACCGTCTCGTCGCACGACGACAGCAGCACATGATTATCGCGGTCGAGCGACGGCACAGGCACCACCAGCAAGCCGTGATATTTGCGCGTATTGCAGTCGATAATGGTGGTACTGGCGTATGCGCCCGCCTTGTTGGTGCGCAACATCTCCTTGTCCAACGATTTTTCGAGGTTGGTAAGCAGTGTCTTGTCAAATTTTAAGTAACTCATATACAGAGGATTAAGTCGTTTTTAGGTTTTTGTTTTTTCAATTTGGAAAATTACACAAATAGCGTAAAATGCACAAACATTGCGATATGTTGTACAACATAAAATTCAACCACTTTTGGAAAGCAGTTTTTGAAAGCGAAAAAATATGTTTTAGAGCAGTTTTAGCGACTCAGTTATTGTCAGAAAATCGTCTTCCGAAATGCCCAAATCCACAAGCGTCTGTCGGTCGGCGGCGAGTGCCTCGAAAAATTCTTTGCGTTTTTCGTATTTTCTTAGACTTTGCTTGTAGCAATCGAATGCGCGCTCGCGCTGACCATCAAGAAAACAGGCGTGTGCCATGTTCAGCAGGTCGTAGCACTGCGGCTCCGAGGCGGTCAGTTTTTCGTATTGACGAATGGCTTTAGCAAACTGACTATCAAGCAGATAGCACCACGCCACAGCACGACGGCACGATGGCTCATCGGGCTTCAGATTGTCAGCACAAAAATAGGTTTCGATGGCTTCGGCATAGCGTTTCAGTTCGACCAAGCAGTGCCCTTTTTGCATCAAAATTTTGAAATTGTCGGGCTGCAACTGCGCACAATGCGTGTAGTTTTCGAGTGCTTTTTCGGTCAAACCTAACCTGCGCTGGCACTGCGCCAAACGCCGCAAAGTCCAAAAATTATCTGGCTGCAAATCATCGGCCAGCGTGTAGGTGCTTTCGGCCATCTCGTAATCGCCCATTTTTTGGTAACAATAGCCAAGTTTTTTCAGCACTTCGGCATCACTTGTGGCGTCATCGAGCGAGCGATACTGCGGAATGGCATCGGAATAGAGTTTTTTCGAATAATAGTAGTCGGCAATGTGTTTGCGCACGCTGCTTTCGGGGAAAATTTTTCGGAAAATTTCGGTGCGATAGAACGCCCAAACAGCCTCCAACGGATTTTCGAAATCAGCGCGATTGGGGTGCAAGGTGTAGAGTCGATAAAGATCCTGAACATACTGATTTGCAACCGTTTGCACCTCGGCATTGGGGCGCGTAACCATTTCGTCTTTCAGCAATTCGTTCACATCGTCCGCTTCGGCATTCACGCCATCGACCATCACGCGGCGCTGACCAGCAGGCATTTGCGCAAGCGTGAGGCAGAACGAATATTTATCGGAATTGCACATGAACGGCATATTGACGATGTTGGCAAAAATGTTGCTCGCACCGCCCAAAATCTCGGTCACGCTGCTGTGCGACGCATCGAAAGGAATCAGCCAGTTAGCCATTTCGCTGAAAAATGGGTACGATTTCAAATTTGAAAATGTAGCAGCGTACACATCGGAGCCATCGAGTTGCATCTCGCTGAATTCCTGCATTTTGTCGGACACGCCCACCTCGTCGAGCATCTGTTCTAGGTCGGGCATTTCGTCTTGGTCGTCGTCGTCGCGCGAGAGAATTTCGCTCAATTTATCTGAAATTTTTGGTGTGGCGCGCATCATAGCGGGCATTATCTCGTTGCGGATGCGGTCGGTTACGGCTTGAGTTTCGCTGGTGCGGACAAGCAGCAGAAAAGCCGAGCGCAGTTCGGAGCAGAAATGTTCATCGTCGGTGAGGACCGAAAGTTGCGCCATAATGGCTTTGTCGTTTGCAATGCGTTTGGCATGGAACGCCAGCGCCAACACTGCGCCAACCACGGCGCGCTGACGTACAGCCACATTCTCCACACAACAAACGGAGAGTAGAAAATCCACTTTTTGCCGATCGAAAAGGCGCAAAAGCGACAGCGTAGCAGCCGAAATAACGAGGCAGCGCGTGCGTTCCGAGGCATTTTCATTTTCAACTAGATCGAGCAAAATTTGAGCATTCTCCATTTCGCTCCAACGCTTCGAAAGCCACACAAAATCGAACAAACGGCGTTCGGCGACCTCGAGTTCCACGCCTTTCGAATTCTCGCAGTTTTTGCACAAATCGGCAATCGAGGCGGGTGACGAATAACGCATGCGCTGATAGGGCAATCGCTGCGAAAAGCGCAGTTGCAAAGCCTCTTTCACATCGTCAGCCAGACTGCGAATTTCATCGACAATATGGGCATAGATCTCGTCGCGCTGTGGATCGTTCACGCCCTGAATGGCAAAACTCAGCATTTTGCTGTAAGTCTCGCGCAGTTGGTTACAGTTGTCGTTTAGCAACCAATCCGATGCCTCGCTGAGCATTTCAGAAAGCAGCGCAAACGCCTCGGC
>CAZGVF010000085.1:4235-6244 GCA_964528925.1 uncultured Paludibacteraceae bacterium
TAAAAAATCGCTTTTTCGAGAAAAAATCTCTACTTTTGTAGGTTAAACCGCACACATTCCAAGCCATGGAAATTAAGGAAGAAATAGAGCGTTTGCGCAACGAGTTGAACACGCACAACTACAACTATTATGTGCTGAACAAGCCAACGATTAGCGATTTTGAGTTCGATGCCAAGATGCACGAATTGCAGCGATTGGAAGCCGAAAATCCCGAATTTTTCGATCCAAATTCGCCAACTCAGCGCGTGGGAAGCGACTTGAGCGAAGGTTTTGTGCAGGTCGAGCACCGCTACCCTATGCTTTCGTTGGCCAACACCTATTCCGAAGGCGATGTGGCCGATTGGTACGAACGTGTGCGGCGCAGTCTGAACGAACCTTTCGAGGTGGTTTGCGAACTGAAATACGATGGTACTTCCATCTCGCTCATCTACGAAAATGGCGCATTAGTGCAGGCTGTAACCCGCGGCGATGGCGTGCGTGGTGACGATGTAACAGCCAATGTGCGCACCATTCGCAGCATTCCGCTCACACTTCGTGGAAATGATTACCCGCAGAATTTCGAAATGCGCGGCGAGATATTGATGCCGTGGAAGGTTTTCGATGCACTGAATGCCGAACGCGAGGCGCAAGAAGAACCGCTTTTTGCCAATCCGCGCAACGCTGCCAGTGGTACGCTGAAAACGCAGAATCCAGCCGAAGTGGCGCGCCGTCGGCTCGATGCCTACCTCTACTATCTGCTTGGCGAGGATTTGCCCGCCGACACACACTACGAAAATCTGCAACGCGCAGCCTCGTGGGGTTTCAAAATTTCGGACGCCATGAAGTGTTGCCATTCATTACAAGAGATCATCGACTACATCGACTATTGGGACACCGAGCGCAAAAATCTGCCCGTGGCAACCGATGGCATGGTGCTGAAAGTGAATTCGCTACAGCAGCAAAAGGCATTGGGCTACACTGCCAAATCGCCGCGCTGGGCCATTGCCTACAAGTTCCAAGCCGAACGCGCCTGCACTCGCCTCAACTCGGTGAGCTACCAAGTGGGTCGCACGGGTGTGATTACGCCAGTGGCAAACCTCGATCCTGTGCAACTTTCGGGAACCACGGTGAAACGTGCCTCGCTGCACAATGCCGACATCATCGCAGGGCTCGATCTGCACATTGGCGACATGGTTTATGTGGAAAAAGGCGGCGAAATTATTCCGAAAATCACGGGCGTCGACCTCGATGCACGGCTGCTCTTGGGCGATAAAGTGGGATTTGCGAAAGTCTGTCCCGAATGCGGCACGCCGTTGGTTCGCGACGACAACGAAGCGGCGCACTACTGCCCCAACGAAGATGGCTGTCCACCGCAAATAAAGGGCAAAATGGAGCATTTCGTGAGCCGCAAAGCCATGAACATCGATGGACTTGGCGAAGAGACCATCGCGCTGCTCTACGACAATGGTTTGCTGCACAATGTGGCAGATATTTACGAACTGAAAGTGCCTGATCTTGCACGCTTGGAGCGACTTGGAGCGAAATCGGCACACAACATAAAAAATGGTATCGAAGCATCGAAACAGGTGCCATTTCCGCGCGTGCTGTTTGCCCTTGGCATTCGCTATGTGGGCGAGACGGTGGCGAAAAAATTGGCCGCTGCCTTCCGCTCCATCGACCGCCTGTCGGTAGCCACGCTCGACGAACTGATGGCGGTGCCCGACATCGGCGAGAGCATTGCCCAGAGCGTGCGCGCCTACTTTGCCAAACCCGAACACCAACAACTGGTGGAGCGACTGCGCGAACATGGTCTGCAAATGGAAATGACCGAAGCCACCGCGCCCACATCGGACACGCTGAAAGGTCTTTCGATAGTGATAAGTGGCGTATTTAAGTACCATTCGCGCGACGAATACAAAGCCATGATCGAACAAAATGGCGGAAAAAATGTCGGCTCGGTGAGCGGTGCCACAAGTTTCATTCTCGCAGGCGAAAACATGGGTCCAGCCAAACTCGAAAAAGCCGAAAAA
>CAZGVF010000086.1:0-1089 GCA_964528925.1 uncultured Paludibacteraceae bacterium
ACTGCTCTCCCCTTCGGCAGCAACGGGCGCAGAGGTTTGAGTAGCCGTTCCCGTAAGCACAAGTTCATTCTCCTCGAGTCCCGAGACCACCTCGACCTGACTGCCAGCTGCCACGCCAATCTCGATAGAGACGGCACGAATGATGCCCGGCGCAGGAACCCACACTTTGTGTTCGGCAACGCAATCGACAATAGTGTCGCCACAATCTTCGCTCGGAGTAAATTTGAGTGCTTTGGCAGGAATCACCAACACATCGTTACGTTCGAGCGTGTAGATAGTGATGTTGGCAGTCATGCCCGGTTTCAGGCGCAAATCAGGATTTGGCGCGGTAACAACCACCTCGTAGGTAACCACATTGCTTGTGGTAGTTGCCTCTTGGCGCACTTGCTGCACTGTGCCTTCGAAAACGGCCGTCGGGTAAGCATCGACAGTGAATGTAACTCGCTGGCCTTCACGCACTTCGCCTATATCAGCCTCATCGACATCGGCCACAACGCGCATATCGGTGAGGTCGGCAGCGATGTTGAACAGCGTTGGCGTGTTCATGCCAGCGTTCACGGTCTGACCCTCCTCCACAGCGCGACTCAGCACCACACCATCGATTGGCGAATAGATGGTGGCATAACTCAAATTCGTTTGGGCTGTAGCCAACTGAATTTTTGCGATGTCGTAATTATTTTTCGCCTTGTTGTAGTTGTAATAGGCGGTTTCGTAGTCCGATTCGCTCACCATCTGCTTTTCGTAGAGCGTCTTGGTGCGGTTGTAATTTTTCTGCTGATATTCATACTCGGTTTTGCTCACCGCCAAGTTGCTTTTTTTCGATGCAAGATCGTTCAGCAGGTTGGTTTTGTCGAGTTCGGCAATGAGCTGACCCTTCTTCACTACACTGTTGTAATCGGCATAGAGATGGCTCACAATGCCCGACACCTGCGTACCGACTTCGACCTGCGTGACAGGTTCGACTGTGCCAGTGGCCGTTACCGAGTTTTGCAGCGATCCGCGCGTAACCGGCGTAGCATCGTAAACTGGCGGTTTGGGCGGTTTAGGACTGAACAAAAACCATGCGCCAGCCGCCACTATCAGCACCGC
>CAZGVF010000086.1:1189-3703 GCA_964528925.1 uncultured Paludibacteraceae bacterium
GAAGATTTGAAAATTGTACGCTGTCCAACTTCAGCGCGAAAATTATCAATTGTCAATTATCAATTAAAAAACTCCTCACTCCCAATTCTCTCTAACCTCTCAACTATCACCTCTAACCTCTCAACTATCACCTCTAACCTATCTCAACTCTTCTCCTGCATAAAACCGCAGCATATTGGCATTGTAAACGGCCATATATTTTGCTTGAAGCACGGCTTGTTGCGCCGAGAGCAGGTCGTTTTTGGCGGTGAGCAGTTCGGTGGCATTTTTCAGGCCAACGGCAAATTGCTCTGCCACAAGATCGTAACTCGTCTGGTTGGCGTTCTGCTTTTCGATGGCGGCACGATACTGTTCCTGCGCATTCAGAGCCGAATTCCAATAAGCCTCGATATTTTTCAAAAGCGTTTTGCGCTCTTCAATCTGATTCAGCTCGCTGGTGCGCTTTTGCAGTTGCGCCTTCTCCACAGCGGTTTTGGTTTCGCGACCATCGACCAGCGGCAGCGAAAAATTCAATCCGACCGAATTGCTCCACTGATATTTCAACTGCTCGCCAAAGCCTTGTTCGTTGGCGTAGTTCCAACCTGTGCTTGTGCCTGCGCTCAACGAGATGTTTGGCGCGTAACCCGTTTTCGCTTTTTTTATCGATAGTTCGGCCGATTCCACATCGACATCACTACTGGCAATCTCGGGGCGCGATTCGAGGGCTTTAGCATAGACCGCCTCGCGCGTGGGCAGGAGCGCCAACACATCGTCGTCGCTATAGTCGGGCAGCACAAGTTCCATCTCGACACTAGCATCGAGTTCGAGCAGTTGGCGCAGTTGCAGTTTGTAGTTGCGCAGCGACGATTGTGCCGAGACCAGCGCATAACGGTCGTTGCTGCACTGCGACTCGAGTTGTGCCAAATCGCTCCGCGAAATGGAGCCAGCCTCCAACATTGCCTCGCCACGCTCGCGCTGATTTTCGCTCAACGCCAAAGCATTTTCGCAAGTGATAACCGACTCTTGAGCGTACAAAATGTTGGTGTAGACCAGCATGACCGATTCTGCCACGCTATTTTCGCTCTGTTCCACTGCCAGAGCGGCTTTCTGCGAATTGAGTTTCTGAATTTCGATATTTTTCTGGCGCGAACCATTGTAGACACTCCACGAAGCATTCAGCCCGATGTTGCCGCTGTAGAAGTTAGCATCGCGCTGACTTTCGGTCTGATTTTCAGTTCTGATGGTTTCTGGAAAAGGTGTGTTGCTGTAGTGGTGCCCCGACGACAGCGAGAGACTTGGCCAATAAGCGGCTTTCGCCAATTTCAGTTCCACATCGCTTTGGGCGGCACTCACACGACTTTTCTGAATGGTGAGATTCTGCTCCTTGGCATAGTCGATGCACGAGTTCAAATCCCACGACTGCGGCTGTGCCCAAGCAACCGACAGCGAGGCGATGGAGAGAAGTATGGTGGAATGGAAACGCATTTTTTCTAGGTTGAAAAGTTTCAAGTTTCAGGTTGTTTATCGAAATTGCAGGTGCAAAACCTGTTTTTAAGTTCTCGCTTTATGCACTTTGCCCACTACTGAATTGCAAATTTCGCGCAAAAAAAACAACCACGCAATATGCAGGATTGATTTTTAGATTTTTTATCTACAAAAAACAATTGTTTATCGACAAAATGCAAGTTAAGTTGAGAAGTTGATGGATTAAGACTATGACTATTGACCATGACTAAGACTGTCGGTAACCATAACGCACTGCACATCAACAACGACAGTAGGGACGCGGCGCGCCACGTCATTATAATCATCGAATTATTGAATCATCGAATCATTGAATGAAGAACAGCTCCCGAACCAAGTTCGAAAGCCGTTCCCTATAAACTATAACCTCTCAACTCTAACCTATTCGAGTTACGAAATTCTCGTTACCGATTTCAGAGCAGGCACTTTCAGCAGGTTCATGCAAAGCACGTTGATGTCCTCGACGCTGTGGACGAAAATGCCGAATTGAGCCGTGAAAATGCCGTCTTTGGTGTCGACGGTGGCGTTTTTGATGTTAAGCGAGTAGACTTCGGACATCACGGTAACCACTTTTTGCAGCAGTCCAGGCTCGTCGATGCCCGTCATTTCGATGGTGGCAAGGAACGACAGCACTTTGTGCGTGGCCCATTCGGCGGTGATGATGCGATTGCCGTAACTGCTCTTGAGTTTTTGCGCCACGGGGCAATCGCGCTTATGCACCAGTACAGTGCCGTATTCGTCGAGGTACCCCAGCACGGGATCGCCTGGAATTGGGTGACAACATTCAGCCAAAGTGTAGCCTTCTTGACCCACATTTTCGTCGGTCAGAAGCACCGAATTTTTCTTTTTCGGATCGGAAGTTTTGTCGGCATCGTTTTTCTTACCAAACTGTAACTTCCACATTTTCACCCACTTGCTTGGATTTTTGGTTTGGAATACCTTGGTGGTGATGTCGCTCAAATCGACCAGACCGCGCCCCACAGCGGTGTAGAGTTCGGTGGGCGTGTTGAA
>CAZGVF010000086.1:3803-6193 GCA_964528925.1 uncultured Paludibacteraceae bacterium
TCAAATCGACCAGACCGCGCCCCACAGCGGTGTAGAGTTCGGTGGGCGTGTTGAATTTGTAGTGATCGACAATACGCGCGGTGGTAACATTGTTGAGCGGCATATTCAGTTTTGCCAACTCGGCCTCGACCACCTTTTTGCCGCGCGTTTGAATGGCGTGATACTCTTTTTTGAATACCGATTTCAGTTGTGCCTTGGCGCGCGTGGTGGTAACAATATCGATCCAGCCTGGCTGCGGCAGTTGCGTTTGCGAGGTGAGAATTTCCACCTGATCGCCACTTTTCAGCTCGTAATTAAGCGGCACAAGTTTATGGTCAACTTTGGCGCCAATGCAGTGCAGTCCAATATCGGTGTGAAGGGCGAAAGCAAAATCGAGCGCGGTAGATTTGGCGGGCATTTTGCGAATATCGCCTTGCGGGGTGAACACATAAATTTCGCTAGCATAGAGGTTCAAGCGAAAAGTGTCCATAAACTCCACAGCGTTGGTGTAGTCGGCTGTGTCGAGCATATCTTTCAGCGACTTGAACCACGCATCGAGGTCGGACAGCTCGTTGGTGCCAGTTTTGTATTTCCAGTGCGCCGCCAAGCCGTGTTCGGCAATCTCGTTCATGCGCTCGGTACGAATTTGCACCTCCACCCAGTTGCCTTCGTGGCTCATCAGCGTAACATGCAGTGCCTCGTAACCGTTGGCTTTTGGTGTGCTGAGCCAGTTGCGCGTGCGGTCGGGGTGTTCCTTGTAGAGCGACGTGAGCGCTGAATAGGTCACCCAGCAGTTGGCATGTTCGTCCTCGCCCTCGTGCGGACGGAGAATGATGCGCACCGCCAAAAGATCGTACACCTCGTCGAACGGAATGTGCTTATTTTGCATCTTGCGGAAGATGGAATAAGGCGTCTTCACACGATAGGTGATGGTGTAATCGTATTTGTACGAATCGAGGATTTGTCGTATTGGTTTGATGAATTGTTGGTACGATTCCTCCAACCGAGGTGTAACTGCCGCCACCTGTTCTTGAATTTTTTCGTAGACCTGCGGCTGTTCGTATTTGAAACTGAGGTTTTCGAGTTCGGTTTTTATCAGGAAGAAACCCAAACGAGCGGCAAGTGGCGCATATATATATTGTGTCTCGCCGCAGATTTTGTACTGTTTGGCTGGCGGCATAGAACCGAGCGTGCGCATGTTGTGCAGACGGTCCGCCATTTTTATCAGAATCACGCGCACATCTTCGGGCATGGTCAGAATCAGTCGACGGAAATTTTCGGCCTGTTCCGATGCTTTTTCGCCAAAAATGCCGCCCGAAATTTTTGTCAGTCCCGATACGATTTGGGCGATTTTCGAACCAAAGCGCTCCTCGATGTCCTCCACAGTGTAGTCGGTATCTTCCACCACATCGTGCAGCAATGCCGAGCAGATTGAGGTGGAACCAAGTCCGATCTCTTTCACCACAATGCGCGCCACGGCCAGCGGGTGCATAATGTACGGCTCGCCCGAACGACGGCGCACGCCTTGGTGCGCGCTCTTGGCAAATTCGAATGCTTTGGTAATAATTTCGACCTTCTGCTTATGACGAGTAGCGGCATAGTCCTGAAGCAACGCTTCAAACTCTTTTTGAATCATCGCCTCTTCGTCGGCTTCGGTTAGGTTGGCATATTTTTCGTCCATTCTGGGAATATTTCAAATTTCAGATTAAAAGTAGCAAGATACAAGTAGCAAGTCGCAAGATTTTTGCACTGCAGTTATTCAAAATAGTCTTAGTCAATGTCATCGTCAACTGTTAGTCAAACATTTGTCCTGCGTTTTGCGAGAGTTGTATCATTTCGTCGTATTGTTCGGGCGAGAGATCGAGGAAGTAGTAGTTGCGCGGGTCGACGGGTTTGTCGTGGAAACGCACTTCGTAGTGCAGGTGCGGACCTGTCGATTTGCCCGTGTTGCCCACCTCGGCAATTATCTCGCTGCGCGTAAGACGCTGACCTTTCTTCACTTTTATCTTGTGCAGATGCGCATAGAGCGTAGTGTAGCCAAAACCGTGATCCACCGTGATGCAGTTGCCGTAGCCTTGTCGCCAGCCAGCCGATTCAACCACGCCATCGCCCGTAACATACACATCAGTGCCAGTTGGCGCTGTGAAGTCCATTCCAGCGTGAAAACGGCGCGTGTGATAGACTGGATCGATGCGCCAGCCGTAGCCCGACGCCATGCGTTTCAGATTTTTGTTCAGCACAGGCTGAATGGCGGGAATGCAGCGCAGTTTTTGGTCGTTCACCTTGACGAGTTTCACCACCTCATCGTACGACTGCGACTGAATGTAGATCTGCTTTGCCAGATCGTCCACGCGCTTGGTGGCTTCGGTCAGAAGCGTGGCGTTCATCATGTCGGCAAAATCGTCGTAGCG
>CAZGVF010000087.1:0-6179 GCA_964528925.1 uncultured Paludibacteraceae bacterium
AATAAAGGTGAGAGGTTAGAGTTGAGAGGTTAGAGGGAATTAGGAATTAGGAGTTAGGAATTTGTAACCCGCCATTAGAAGTATTTCAATAACCCCGCAATTCATTGCGGGGCGACCATGACAACTTGCAGCCCGTAACGAGAAATAAGAAATTAGAAATATAGAAATCAGAAATTAAAAAAGGCTCTGAGTAACCAATCAACTAAAAAAATGGACGAAACACAATACACCAACGAACCACAACGCAAGCACGAATCGGCAGGCGCAGCGTGGATTTTTGCAGCCATCGTAGCAATTCTATGCTTGGGTGCTGCGGCATTCTTCTTCTGGCAAAAATCGAAAACCACCGAAGCCGAAATGGCAGAAATGGTGGAGCAGATGACCTACGAAAAAGAGCAACTCGAGGCTGAATATCAGGATCTTTCGCTCGAGATGGAGGGCTTTTCGTACAAAACGAACAACGACTCGCTGCTGCAACTGCTCAACCAAGAACAGCAACATGTGCAACTGCTGCTCGAGGAGCTGCGCACCGTGAAAGCCACCAACGCGCGCCGCATTGCCGAACTGAAAAAGGAGTTGGCTTCGGTGCGCAAAGTGCTGGTCTACTACATTTCGCAAGTGGATTCGCTCAACACAGTGAACACCTCGCTGAAGGCAGAAAATCGCGAAGTTACAACGAAATATCATCAAGCCACCGAGACGGCAGCGCAACTCGAAAAAGAGAAGCAAAAACTCACCGAAAAAGTGTCGATTGCAGCCCAACTCGATGCGCGCGACATCACCATAACAACACTCAACAAACGCGAGAAAAAGACCACGCGTCTATCGAAAATTGCGCTGATGCAGTTCGATTTCACCATCGCGAAAAACAACACCGCCGAGCCTGGCATGAAAACCATCTATCTGCGGCTTGTTACGCCCACCGACGAGGTGATGCAAAAACGCCAGTCGGACACCTTCCGCTACGAAAACCGCAACATCGCCTTTTCGAGCAAACGCACGGTGGAATATAGCGGCGAAGATCTGCCCGTAACCATCTACTGGACCGTCGACGAGACGCTCAACGAAGGCACCTACCGCGTTGACCTCTTTGCCGATGGCAACCTGATTGGAACCAAAAATTTTGATCTGAAAAAATGAAAGAAAACAAAGGCCTCATCATTTTTCTGACCCTTTGGGCTGCGTTTGTGGTGGCACTGCTCGTCGCCATAGTCAGCACCGACCAAGCCGCGCTGCACCAGCGTCTCACGCTCGACTATCTGTCGCACTGCAGCGATGCGAGCATTGCTTTTCAAGATCAATTTTTCCGCTACATCACCTACCTTGGTGCCAGCGTTCCGTTCATCGTGGGCGCACTGCTGCTGTTCTACAAAATTGGCGATGGATTGTTTGTGATTGTGGCTCAATTGGTTACCACGCTTTTCGTTTTTCCTGTGAAGAAAATTGTTGCCGCGCCGCGTCCGAGCCTCTATTTCTCCGAAAATTTTCCTGACATCACACTTCACCAAGTCGATGGCGTGCATCTGCACCACATGAACAGTTTTCCGTCGGGACACACGGCGGCCGTCTTCTCGCTGATGCTCTGCCTCACGTTCATCTGCCGCAAAAAAACGTGGACTGCCCCGCTCTTTTTCGTCTTGGCAGCGGCAACAGCCTATTCGCGCATCTATCTGTCGCAACATTTTGCCGAAGATGTGTGCTGTGGCGCAGTTTTTGGCGTCCTCGCCACCCTTCTCACCGCCTATTTCTACTATCGATATCCAAAAAAATGGGAGCAAAAGCCGATTTATAAGTTGAAAAGTTGACGAGTTGAAGAGTTGAAAAGTTTAACGCGTTAATGTTGATCAGCAAGGCGAAATCAATTATCCTCAAAAAAATAATTGGATAATTGATAATTGGGTAATTGAGTAATTGAAAGATGATATACTCACAGCAATATAAGATAATTCCGCAGGAGGTCGATTTCACCTGTCGTCAGTCGCTGCCATCGCTGGGCAACTTTCTGCTCGACGCAGCAAGTCTCTCGGCTGCCACATTCGGTTTGGGGCTGAACGATCTAAGTCAGCGCGGGCTCACTTGGGTGGTGTCGCGCCTGCACATCAGCCTGAAACGCAGCGCACGACTGCAAGAGGTCATCACCATCGACACTTGGCCGCGCGACTGCAACCGACTAGCCTCGTCGCGCTACTACCGCATCACGGGCGACGATGGCGCAGTCATTGGCAACTGCACATCGCTCTGGTCGGTCATCGATTTCGAAACACGCCGCCCCGTCGACCTGCTCACCGAAGCCGATTTGCGCCCGTTCATCACCGAACAAGAGGTTGACACACGCCCGCCCATGCGCATCGACGAGCTACACACCGAACCCATCGCCACACACACCGTGCGCTACAGCGACCTCGATTTCAACGTGCACACCAACAGCATGAAATATGTGCAATGGATGCTCGACACGCTGCCGCTCGAGCAGTTCCAACATCGGCACATTGCAGCATTCGACATCAACTACGCACACGAGGCACGATTCGGTCAGGAGGTGAAAATTCTGCGCAACGAGATTGACAGCGGCTACCATTTCGACCTGAAATCGGACGAAAACAAATCGTTCTGCAAAGCCAAAATCCTGTTCGGAAACGACTAAAAATCCGTTTTTCGCAAAAAAATCGTCAAAAATTTTGCTTTGTCAAAAAAGTTTCGTAACTTTGCAAATTGCGATAGATAATAAAAAATAAAACCCATAGATTATGAATTTCACCGTATCAAGCACGGCTCTATTGAGTCGTCTACAAGCAGTTGGGCGCGTCATTCTCAGCAAAAATAGCCTAGAGATTCTCAACAATTTTCTGCTGAAAGTTGAAGGGAACACGCTCACTATCACGGCTTCCGACTTGGAAACCACACTCGTAACTTCGCTCGAAGTGCAAGCCTCGGCCGACATCTGCTTGGCCATCGATGCTAAACTGCTCACCGAATCGCTCAAAGAGTTTTCGGAGCAACCACTGCAGTTCGAAATCGACGACGAGAACCTTTCGGTAGTGCTGAAAACCGACAATGGTAACTACAACTTCATCGGCAAACGCGGCAACGAGTTCCCACAACTGCCAGCCCTTGGCGACGATGCACAATCGTTTAGCATGCCTGTGAATGTGCTTACAAACGGCGTTTCGCGCGCATTGTTCGCCACCGCCACCGACGATCTGCGTCCAACCATGACGGGCATTCTGTTCGACATCAAACCAGAGAACATCACCTTTGTCGCCACCGACGCTCACAAACTGGTGCGCTGCATCAACACGCAGATTAAGAGCGAAATCGAAGCCACATTCATTCTGCCGAAAAAACCTGCAACGCTCATCAAATCGATCATCGGCAAAGATGAGAGCGATGTAGAAGTACGTTTCGACAAGAAAAACATCATTTTCGAACTGCCATTGTACACCATAGTTTGCCGCCAAATCGAAGGCCGCTACCCGAACTACAATGGTGTAATTCCGCAAAATAGTCCGTTCAAACTCACAGTCGACCGCCTGACGCTGATAAACGCTGCCAGACGCGTGCATGCCTTCTCAAACCAAGGCACAGGACTTGTGAAATTGGCCATCAGTGCCGATAACATTGTGATCACCGCACAGGACGTCGACCTCTCGACCTCGGGCGAAGAGACCATTCCTTGCCAATACGAAGGCGATCCGCTGGAAATTGGTTTTAAAGAGCCATTCCTCGTCGAGATTCTGAACAACATCAACAGTGCCGATGTAGTGGTTCGCCTCATCGACCAATCGCGCGCTGTAACCATTGAACCGACCGAAAACGAGAAAGACGAAGACCTGCTGATGCTGCTGATGCCAATGATGCTGAATCAGATTTAAGCATGTCCGTAGCACGACAAATAGAATCGGAGCTTTCAACTTTTTATCCGCAAGGAGAGTTGAAGGCTCTTGTTCGTTTGCTGCTTTTCGAAGTGGCAGGCTGGGAGCCGACCGACCTGCTCACTCACCCCGAATGGACGCTCACACCTGTGCAACAAGCCAAAATTGACGATGCCGTGGCGCGACTGAAACGCTACGAGCCAATTCAGTACATTGTGGGGCATACCGATTTTTGCGGAGCGCAGATTTCAGTCGACAAAAATGTGCTGATTCCGCGCCCAGAGACGGCAGAATTGATCAATTTGGTAGAAAAAAATGTGCCGAAAAATGCTTGCTTGCTCGACATTGGCACAGGCAGCGGCTGCATTGCCATTGCGCTAGCCAAATGCCTGCCCGAGGCGCACATCACCGCCTACGACATTTCGGACGACGCACTAAATCTCGCCAGAAAAAATGCTGAACAAAACGGGGTAAAAATCATTTTCGAGAAAATCGACATACTGAATGCGCCCGAAATCAGCCAAAAATTCGATGCCATAGTGAACAATCCGCCATACGTGATGCAGCGCGAAAAAAGCGAAATGCAGCCCAACGTGCTCGACTACGAACCTGCTCTAGCACTCTTCGTCGCCGACGATAATCCGCTGATTTTCTACGACCGCATTGCCGATTTTGCAAAAACAAATCTTACCGACGGCGGAAAACTTTTCTTCGAGATAAATCACCTACTCGCCCACGAAACAGCCGAATTGATGCTGAAAAAAGGTTTTAGCAGCGCGGAATTGGTGAAAGACAGTTTCGAGAAAGAGAGATTTTTGATAGTGAGGAATTAATTAGGAGCGAGAAGTTAATGAAACGCTACTGCATCATATTTTTCAGTCTGCTGCTGATTTCGTGTTCGAAACAGTCGGAGAGTCTGCAGCCCAACACGCCTGTGGGCAATTTCGAAGCGTTGTGGCAGATTGTCGACGAGAAATACTGCTATTTCGACGAGAAAAACATCGATTGGGACGCTATTCACGACCAATATCTGCCGCAAATTGAAGTCCTCGATGCCAAAGACGAGCGTGCACTTTTTCGAGTTTTGGCAAGTATGCTCGACTCGTTGCGCGACGGCCATGTGAACCTCTACTCCGATTTCGATGTTTCGCACACCACCTCGTGGTACGATTCGCTGCCCGTGAACTACAGCAGTACGCTGATTTCCAACTACTTAAGCGACTATCAAACGGCGGGCGGACTCTACTACACACGCATTGCCAACGACCGCATCGGCTACATTCGCTACAGTTCGTTCGAGAGCAGTTTCACCGCACGAAACATGTGGTATGTGCTCAATTATTTTGCTGATTGCCAAGGACTTATAGTCGATGTGCGGAGCAACGGCGGCGGCAACAACGACTATGCCTACAAACTGGCATCGACATTTTTCGAAAATAGCGAAACTGTGGGCTATTGGCAGCACAAGACGGGCAAAGGGCACAACGATTTTTCGGAACTGCAGCCCATCGAGGTCGACGCGTCGCTCATGCAATGCAAATGGCTGCGTCCCGTGGCAGTGCTGATAAACAGCCGTTGCTACAGCGCGACCAACAGTTTTGCCAACGCCATGCGCTATGCGCCTTATGCCACGCTTGTGGGCGGACAGACGGGCGGCGGCGGCGGGTTGCCAATGTCGTACGAACTGCCCAACGGCTGGCTCATTCGTCTGTCGAGCGTGCCGATGTACGACCGCGACAAACGCTCGATCGAAGGCGGCATTCAACCCGAAGTGGCAGTGAACCTGACCGTCGCCATGACCGCACAAGGCAAAGACGACCTGATAGAAAAGGCCATCGAAATTTTGCTTTCAGAGAAATAACTCTCTAAAAATCAATCACTTACAATCTCAGAAAATTCACCGCTGATGGTGCGACCCGTTTCGTCGACAAATTGGCAGGAGAATTTTTGTGCGCCATCATTTTCGGAAACTACCACCTCGCCATTGTTGATAGCATAGGCTGTTGTGCCAACATTGAACATAGCCGAGGCGATGGAATAACTGCGAATGCCCGAAAAATCGTAAGTTCCCACAGGGCATTTCTCCTTGACACTGAGCGGTGCATAGAGCGTGAAGACCAGCGTAGTATCGGCATCGGTGGCCGTGTATTGGAACTGATTGAGCGATTTTCCGCTGACATCGCCAAGAAAATCCTGCTTCAATCGCTGCGTGGCAAAAGTGTAGATTTCAGCGGGCGTCTCGCCACTGCGATCGAGAAAATCGATTTTGCCAGAAAACGAGACCACAATCGTCTCCTGATTTTTGCC
>CAZGVF010000088.1:0-1731 GCA_964528925.1 uncultured Paludibacteraceae bacterium
GGTGATGATCCCACTAAAACCAGTGGAGATGCAAATGACTACTCTACTTTCACCGATTGGGGAACGAACGCGATTGGCGACTATGCAGCGAACACTTGGCAAACACCGACTACAGACGAATGGGTCTATGTATTCCAAACTCGTGCCAACGCAAGCAATCTTTACGGATTAGCCACAGTAAACGACATAAAAGGACTAATTTTGTTGCCAGATAGTTTTAGCGTATCCGATGGAATTACCTTCAAATCAGGGTACGCTAGTTATACAAACAACGTATACACAACCACACAGTGGGAGCAAATGGAAGCACATGGCGCAATTTTTTTGCCTGCTGCGGGAAGTCGCAATGATACGGATGTATACAATGTCCAAGAGCGCGGCTTCTATTGGTCGAGTACAGAGAACGACGAGACAGACATACTCATTCTTATTGTTGGCGAGACTATTTACTTTAATCCGCATACCCCATTCGACAGGTCCTATGGGCGTAGTGTTCGCCTAATCCGAGAGTTATAAAAACGAAAGGCGGTGAAGAAAATTTGCCGCCATTCTTGTTTTTAGTGGCATTTTGGCAATGGTATTTTTGCCATCATCTTCACAAAAACACTTTCATTCTAAAAATCAACGAGTTACACAAAATTTCATGCCATTTCCCGCCATTTTTTGAGCCTTATACAGGTTGACAAAAAAAGTGTAACTTTGTGGTCAAATTTATTCAAAAAAATGAACACTCTACACTTTTGGTTGAAAAATAGTCGCGATATTTCGCTGCCGCAGTCGGCGCTACCATGCCTCACGGCCATTGTGCTGTGCATTGGGCAAGATGGTTTTGTTTGGTGGCTGGCGTTGCCCGTGCTGTTGGGCGTTTGTGCAGCGCATTTGGGTATGAATTTGGCCGACGACTATTTCGATTTCAAACACGATTCGCGCGTTCGTTCCGAAATCTGTTCGGAGAGTATTCGCGCCCGAGCGGACAAATGCAACTACCTGCGCGACGGTTCTACCACGCTGCATGCGCTCGGTTGGGCGGTGGTCTGCTTTTTGGTTTTTGCCGCCACCATGGGCGCAGTAGCACTGGTTGCGCAATGGTTCATCAACGGCTGGCAAGCCACGCTCGGCATTGTGCTTTATACGGTGCTTGGTCTGCTATTGGGCATCAGTTATTCTGGCAAACCGCTCGAATTGGGTTATCACGGCTTTGGCGAATTGGTCATTGGGCTGATGTTTGGTCCGCTGAACATGCTTGGCGTGCAGGCTGCCATGACGGGTCAACTCTTCTCGTGGCCAATGTTCTGCATCAGTTTGGCGGTGGGCTGCTTGGTCACCAACATTTTGTATGTTCATTCGGTGATGGAGGTGAATGCCGACGCCGCGCTCGGCAAGATGACTTTTGCGCGTCTGCTGCGTCGCCCAAGCGTGATGGTGGCGTTCGTGGCGCTGTTTGCCCTGCTTCCGTTCGTACTGTTGGGCATTGGCATCGTGCTGAAATGGTGGAGCGCATGGTATCTGCTCACACTCGCCACACTGCCAATGTCCATCTATCTAATCTATTCCACCCACTGTTTCACACAAAACAAGCCCTGCATCAATTCGCCGCGCTGGTGGATGGGACCGATGGGCAAATGGAGCGACTACGTGCAGGCTGGCATCGATTGGTTCCTAATTCGCTGGCTTCTGGCGCGCAACATCTGCACATTTTTCTGCCTGATAATCATCGTGGTCTACGCAGTT
>CAZGVF010000088.1:1831-6153 GCA_964528925.1 uncultured Paludibacteraceae bacterium
TATGCTTAAGCAATACTTTTACTTGGCTCAATGGTTCGTTCGGGCGCGATTTTTCGGAAGGCGCGCGCCACTGCAGACGGTGCTTTTCATCACCGACAAATGCAACCTGCGCTGCAAACACTGTTCGGTCTACGGCAGTGCGGGCTACCATCAGCGCACCTTTGCCGACATCGAAAGCGACATGCGCTACGCCTACGCACAGGGTTCGCGGTTTATCGACCTCGAAGGCGGTGAGCCAACGCTTTGGCGTGAGGGCGAACGCACCATCAACGACATCATCGACAAGGCGCGCGAAATCGGCTTCTTTTCGATAACCGTAACGACCAACGCGCAACAAGATTTTTCGTGGATTCATCCGCATTCCATCTGGGTTTCGATGGACGGCGTAGGCGAATATCACGAGCGCATTCGGGGCAATGGCACTTTTGCGCGATTGGAGGAAAACATTGCCAAATCTGGTCAAAAACACATCTGCGTGAACATGGTGGTGAACACGCTCAACTACGAATCGGTGGACGCAGCCATGGAATATGTGCGCCACAACGACGCCATCGAGCAGATCTCCATCAATTTTCACACGCCATATCCCGGCACCGAATATCTGGCTTTGCCGCCCGAACAAAAGGCCGCCATCATCGACAAAGTGATAGATTACAAACATCGCGGCTACCCAATAATGAATAGTTTTTCGGGGTTGAAAAAGATGAAACGCAACGCTCTGGGGCAGATTTCGCTCGGAAAAGAATGCTTCGTCACCAATTTCATCTATCCCGATGGCAGTCGCGGCTTGTGCGTGGGCTATGGCACCGATCAATGCCGCCAATGCGGCTTTTGCATGGCAGGCGAGATGGCATCGGTCTTCCATTTTTGTCCCGACACGCTGCTGAGCGGTTTCAAACTGCGCATGTAAAGGAAATGCATTTTTTTGCAGATTGAGCATAATTTCATATTTTTGCAAGGGAAAAGATTTCAAATTTCAAATTTCAAAATGCGCATTAGTGTTGGACAGCGAGGTTTATATGCCATTTGAAGATTTGAAAATTTGAAAATTATCGGAGCCACGATCAACTGCAAAAACATACATAAGCGCGACTAGAAACAAGAAATTAGAAATTATCAAATTATTTCCTCAGACCTTCACTAAACCGTTAAACTCATCAACTTATCAACTTATCAACTTATCAACTCCGCTATGCAACGCAAAATCAACCCATTTTACACCATCTACGAAATTTTGGTATTTTGGCCCATTGCGGTGGTCATCACTACCCTCACGGCCGTGATTACCATTGCCATAACACCATTCAGCAAGAGCGCGAAGTGGGGCTACTACCCTGCCATCGTTTGGGCGCGACTGATGTGCGCCGTTGCGCTGATTCGCGTGAAGATTGAGGGTCGCGAGCGTTACAACCAAAAACAATCGTACATTTTTGTGGCAAATCACCAGAGCGCGTACGACATTTTTCCCATCTACGGCTACATTGGCAATCGTTTTGTGTGGATTATGAAAAAAGAGCTTCAAAGCATTCCGCTCGTGGGCAAAGCCTGTTCTGCCGTGGGGCACATTTTCATCGATCGCAGCAGCGCCATCAAATCGAAACATAGCATCGAGGACGCCGAGCGCAAACTAACAAACGGCATGTCGGTGGTGATTTTCCCAGAAGGCAGTCGCACACGCACTGGCGAAATGGGACGTTTCAAACGCGGCGCATTCAGCATTGCAGCCGACCTGCATCTGCCCGTGGTGCCAATCACCATCAATGGTGCATACGATGTGCTACCCGCTGGCTCGATGCTGATAAAACCCGGCACCATAGAACTGATTTTTCACGATCCAATTGATACCACCGACCTGACGCACGAAAATCTGAACGATTTTCTCGAAAACACGCGCAACATCATTGCAAATGATTTGAAAGATTGAAAAAAACGCTTGTCATATTGATCGGAATTCTACTTGCAGCACCTCTGTGGGCGGAGCAATACTCTACCAAGTCGAAAAAAGCCATCGACCTGTTTGAGCAAGCGCGCCTGTCGTACAGCGCCCGCGAGCGTGCCGAATTGACGCAAAAAGCCATCAAAAAAGACAAGAATTTTGTGGAGGCATATTGGCTTTGGGCGCAAGACGAATTGCGGAAAAACAAATATCAGAATGCGCTGCAAATTCTCGAAAAAATTGACAACGACAAGATGGCGCGCCGCAGCGAGACGCAAGGCATGATGGCCGAAATTCTCTATCTCGATGGGCAATATCAGGCGGCAATTGACAAGGCCGAAAGCATCACCGACGCCAGTTACACCAAAATAAAGGTGGAGATGCTAGAGCGTTTTCGCAAAGCGCTGTCGCTATGGGAAAATCCCGTAGCATTCGACCCTGTGAACCTGAAAGCAATAAACACACGCTTCGACGACTATTTTCCGAGCATCACAGCCGATGGACAGATGATTTCGACCACGGTTTTGGTCGAAGAAGCCGACTATTACAAGCAAGAAGACCTCTATTGGAGCCGAAAACGCAATGGTTCGTGGCAAATTGCCCGTCCGTTGAGCGCGCCCATGAATACGCCGCAAAACGAAGGTTCGCAGAGTTTTTCGGCCGATGGCAGATACATGTTTTTTGTGGCGTGCAACCGCAAGGACGGCATCGGCAGTTGCGACATCTACTACGCCATGCGCATGGGCGACACTTGGAGTCCGCCGCTCTGCATCGGTGCGCCCGTAAATTCGCCCTACTGGGAGAGCAATCCCGTGCTTTCGCCCACTGGCGATGAACTATTTTTTGTGTCGAACCGCAAACCGAACATCGGCGGGCGCGACATTTGGCATTGCAAAGTAGAGATAATGGACAACGGATTGCTGCGTTTTTCGAACGCTGAAAATCTCGGTCGACCAATAAACACCGAAAAAGACGATTTTGCGCCATTCATTCATGCTGATAATCAGACACTTTACTTTGCATCGAATGGTCATTATGGCCTCGGACGGAGCGACATTTTCCTATCGCGCCGCACCGAAAATGGCTGGAGCGAACCAGAAAACATCGGTTACCCCATCAACACCAATGGCGATGAGGCGGGATTTGTGGTGAACGCCGCTGGCACGAAAGCCTATTTTTCGTCGGATAAAGTTGAAAACAATGGTCAGCAACTCGACATCTACGAGATAACACTGCCGCAAAGCGCGCGTCCGCAGCCCATGGCGTTCGTCGTGGGGCGCACCTACAATGCCGCCACAGGCAAGAGCGTCGACACGCACATCGAGATTTTCGACACGCGCACATCGACCAAAATCTACGAATCCGTTTCAGACCGCTACACAGGCGAATTCACGGGCTATCTGCCGCCCGATGGGCAATATGGCATCAATGCGCGGCGACAAGGTTACCTGTTCTATTCGGGCAACATCGACGCCACAAACGATTCGCTGCTGATAGCACTGCAGCCAGCCAAAGCGGGGAGCAAAATTGTGCTTCGCAATCTGTTTTTTGCGTTCAATTCTGCCGAAATCGAGTCGCAATCGGCCAAAGAGGTAGCACTGCTGATAGATTTTATGCGGCAAAATCAGAAAATCCGCATCGAGATAACGGGCCACACCGACAATGTTGGCACCGAACCGTACAATCAGCAGTTGAGCCAAGCGCGCGCCAACGCCCTGCGCCAAGCGTTGATTGATGGCGGCATCGCACCCGACCGCATGGTAGCCACGGGCAAAGGCAGCACCGAACCCGTCGCCACAAACGACACCGACGAAGGGCGCCAGCAAAACAGACGCGTGGAGATAAAGATTATTTCTGATTAGAAGAGCTTCTAGGTTTTTAATTCTTCATTTGAAGATTTGAAAATTTGAAGATTGCGCCCACTTCTCACTTCTAACTACTCACTTCTAACTAAAAAATGTTTCAAATCGGAATCACATTGCGCCCTCATAGTCGCGGTTTTCACCTGATTACCAGCGAGATAGAAGAAAGTCTGCCAGAACTGCCCGAGTGCGGACTGCTGCACCTGTTCATAAAACACACCTCGGCGGCGCTGAGTCTGAACGAGAATGCCGATCCCGATGTGCAGACCGATCTGGAGGCGGCGTTCAACCACATTGTGCGCGAGCGTGAGCCATACTACCAGCACACTTGCGAGGGCGACGACGACATGCCAGCGCACATCAAAAGCACCATGATTGGCGCGTCGGTGACCATTCCCATTTCGCACCACCGCCTGAACCTCGGCACATGGCAAGGCATCTACCTGTGCGAATTCCGCAATCGCGCCTCTGGACGGCACATTGTAGCCACAATCATTTCATAAAAATAAAATGCGAATGCCAGT
>CAZGVF010000089.1:0-6039 GCA_964528925.1 uncultured Paludibacteraceae bacterium
CAACCGCTTGAATTGGCATTTTTTTTACTATTTTTGTCGGTTGTAATTTTACTGAAAAAAGATAGAAAAAATGGGACTTTTCTCTTTCACGCAAGATGTCGCCATTGACCTTGGCACCGCCAATACCATCATTACTTGCAACGACAAGATTGTGGTTGACGAGCCATCGATAATTGCGCTCGACCGCACCAACGGCAAAGTGATAGCCATCGGTCGCAAGGCACAGCAGATGCAAGGGCGCGAACACCCAAACATTCGCACCATTCGCCCATTGCGCGACGGCGTCATTGCCGACTTTAACGCTGCAGAGCTGATGATTCGCGGTCTGATAAAGATGATTCCGCACCGCGGCAGACTAGTTACACCATCGCTGCGCATGGTGGTGGGCATTCCTTCGGGCAGCACCGAAGTTGAAGTGCGCGCCGTTCGCGACTCGTCGGAACACGCTGGCGGACGCGAGGTTTACATGATTTACGAACCAATGGCTGCTGCCATCGGCATCGGACTCGATGTGGAAGCGCCAGAGGGCTGCATGGTTGTTGACATAGGCGGCGGCACCACCGAAATCGCTGTCATCTCGCTGGGTGGCATGGTTTCGAACCAATCTATTCGCATTGCGGGCGACGATTTCACCAAAGACATTATCGACTACATGAACCGCCAACACAACATAAAAGTGGGCGAACGCATGGCCGAACAGATAAAAATAAAAGTTGGCTCTGCCTTGATAGACCTTGGCGATGAGGCTCCAGAAGATTTTGTGGTCGACGGACCGAACAAGATGACTGCGCTGCCAATGAAAGTGCCTGTTTCGTATCAAGAGGTGGCTCACTGTCTCGAAAAATCGATCACCAAAATTGAGACGGCCGTGCTGGCTGCGCTCGACGAGACGCCACCAGAACTCTACGCCGACTTGGTGAAAAATGGCATCTACTTGGCTGGCGGCGGAGCATTGCTGCGCGGCTTGGCTAAACGCCTCACCGACAAGATTCAGATTCAATTCCACGTGGCCGACGATCCGCTACACGCAGTTGCGCGCGGCACAGGCGTGGCACTGAAAAACGTGGACAAATTCCAATTCTTGCTCCGTTAATCGGAAATAAAAAATTTGGCGGTGGATCTCAGTATCTGCCGCCTTTTCAACTTTTTGCACATGTCGGCACTGCTGCGATTTTTTGCTCGATTTGCACACTTCTTCGAATTCCTGTTCCTAGAAGTGATTGCTTTTCTGCTCATCTGCAACTTCAATGCAGTGCAGCAAAGTGCGTTCTATCGATTCAACTCGTCGGTAGTGGCAGCCATCTACTCCGCCACAAGTGCTTGCACGGACTATTTCAGTCTAGGTTCTGAAAATCAGCGGCTTATCGACGAAAATAGTGCACTGCTCAATCGCATTGCCGAACTCGAGGCGCAACGGCCAGACACCTTAGCCGCCACAAAAGCCGAAGGCGCATATCGCACATTCTCGGCCAAAGTGGTCTACTGCTCGGTCAATCGCATGCAAAATGTGATTGTGCTCGATCGTGGCTCGGCCGATGGCGTGGCAGTTGACATGGGCGTGATGAACGGCGATGGCGTGGTTGGCATGGTCGATGCCGTGTCGGAACACTACGCTGTGGTGGTGCCAGTCATCAGCGTGAAATCGATGATTAGTAGCAAAATTGCGAAAAACGGCTATATCGGCTCGGTGGTTTGGGACGGACTTTCGCCCGAATATGCCGAACTGACCGACATTCCGTATCATGTCGATGTGGAAGCAGGCGACACCGTGGTGACGAGCGGCTACTCTGCCATTTTTGCCGATGGCGTGCCGATTGGCGTGGTGGACAATGTGGAGGTGAACGAGAGTCAGGTTTTCTGCAAAATAAGACTGCGACTTTTGGCAAACTTCCGCACCGTGAGTGCCGTGCATGTGGTCGATTGCGCCCACCGCGAGGAGCTGAAGCAGGTGATAAAAGAAAATTTCTGATTTCTGGTTAGAAAAGTTACAGGTTTCAAGTTACAGGTTTTCGGGACACACAGCCAACTGCAGAAAAATAAAGCATGAACGTGGCATGCCGCGTCCCTACTTTCAAACTTTACGAACTTTATAAACTTACGAACTCATTCATGCGCGACGAACTAAAACAGACATTACTGATTTTGCTGCTTGTGGCGATACAAGTGCTGGTGCTGAACAACATTCACCTGTTCGGTTTGGCGTGTCCGTATCTCTACATCTGGGCGATTTTGGCTCTGCCTGTAGCCATGTCGCCTGCGCTGGTCATGGTTATAGCGTTTGCGCTGGGCTTCGTCATCGACATTTTTTGCAACAGCTACGGCATTCACACTTCGGCAACGGTGTTGGTGGCATTTTTGCGCCCATACATCATGCGACTGGTGGCGTCGCGCGAAAATCTCGAAAAACCTTATCCCTCGATCGCCTCATTTGGCAGCGCTTACTATCTCTACGCCGCCGTGCTGATAGTGATTCACCACTTGATGCTCTTTTCGCTCGAGGCATTTTCGTTTGCTCACACGGGCATGGTGCTGCTAAAAACACTTTGCAGCGCCATCTTCACCTTCGTTTTGGTCATTTGCATCGAATTTCTTAAAAACAGCCGACGGTGATAAACGACGCAAACAGCGGACGATATTTTGTCATCAAAGTCTTCATTGCGATTTTGGTGGTTGTGTTCGTTGTGCAACTTTTCATTCTGCAAATTGTGCGCGACTACGGCGAACAAGCCGATGGCAACGCACTGCTACGTCGCACGGTGTATGCGCCGCGTGGACTCATCTACGACCGCAATGGCGAACTCTTGGTCTACAACCACCCGACCTACGATGTGCTGGTTACTGTGGCCGAATGGCGTCACAAAAAAGACGAACCTGCCCCACTCGACACGGTAGCTTTCTGCGAATGGCTGCAGATTTCGCGCGATGAATTCGATTCGCGACTGAACGACATGAAGCACCGTCGTGGCTATTCGCAACGCACTCCGCAACGCTTCATCACACAACTGACGCCCGAAGAGTACGCCACGATGCAAGAAAAAATGCACCGTTTTCCCGGCGTGAGCATTCAAACACGAACTCTGCGCAGTTACAACTATCCCGTGGCAGCGCACGCTCTCGGCTCCATCGGCGAGGTGTCGAAACGCATGCTCGAGCGCGACTCGTGCTACAAGCAGGGCGACTACGCCGGCGTGAGCGGCTTGGAAAAAGCGTACGAAAAAGATCTTCGTGGCACAAATGGCGTGGAGATAATGCTCCGCGATGTGTCGGGACGCATTCAGGGGCGCTACCACAATGGCGAATACGATGTGCCTGCCGTGGCTGGAAAAAACATCACCGTGACGCTCGACTACAGGCTGCAGATGGTGGCAGAAGCGTTGCTCGCAGGCAAGCGCGGCAGCGTGGTGGCCATAGAACCCGCCACTGGCGAGATTCTTGCCATCGCATCGAACCCAACTTGGAATCCCGACATTCTGGTTGGTCGCCAGCGCTCCGAAAACTACGCCACACTGCTTGCCGACCCCACCAAACCACTGCTCAACCGCGCCATTCAGGGTGTCTATTCGCCCGGATCGACCTTCAAAACGGTGCAAGCGCTCGTCTGCCAGCAGGAAGGCGGCATCACCGAACACACGCTGTTTCCGTGCAACGGCCCAAGTTCATCGCCGATAAAATGCACGCACCACCACGGCTCGCCCGTATCGCTCGAAAATGCCATCGAGCAGAGTTGCAATCCCTACTTTTGGCAAGCCTACAAAGCCACGCTCGAACGCGGCGGCTACGGCGAAAAGAACGAAAATTTCAAAGAAAACTACAACCGCTGGCGCGAAGATGTGCTGAGTTTTGGTCTCGGTCCGAAATTCGCCGACAGCGACATTCCCGACCAAGCCAACGGCGGCATTCCGCGCATGGTAACCTACGACCGCATCTACGGTCCAACGGGCTGGCGCGCGCTCACCATTCGTTCCAACTCCATCGGACAGGGCGAGGTGCAAGTTACGCCGCTACAACTGGCCAACGTGGCTGCAGTCATCGCCAATGGCGGCTGGTACATCACGCCACACCTCAATCGCGCCGACTCCATGCTTCTGCGCCGACATCAGACTTCGGTGGATTCTGCCTATTTTGGAGCAGTGCGCAACGGCATGTGGCGCGTGTGCGAATACGGCACTGGTCGCTGGTACAAGATTGATAGTGTGCAGATGTGCGGCAAAACTGGCACGGTGGACAACAACCACGGTCGCCCGCACTCCATCTTCATAGGCTTTGCGCCAAAAGATAACCCGACCATTGCCGTGGCTGTGGTCATCGAAAACTGCGGATTTGGCGCCACTTGGGCCAATCCTATCGCCAGTTTGGTGCTCGAACAGTACCTGAAAGGCAACATCCAGCGCAAAGATCTCTACAATCGTTTCACCTCAGCAGTAACCGATCCCGATGTCAAGAAATACTAGCATATGGCGCAATATCGACTGGCCAACAGTGGTGATGTATCTGGTGTTGGTGCTGTTTGGCTGGCTCAATGTGTACGGCGCAAGCCACGACATGGACCAGACTTCGATATTCGATTTTGCCTATTTTTCGGGCAAACAGTTTGTGTGGATTCTCTGTTCGCTGGGCTTGGCTGGCATCATTTTGCTGATAGATGCGCGCGCCTACCAATCGTTCAGCATGCTGCTCTATCTGCTGATGATTTTGCTGCTGATTGGCACCATTTTTCTCGCGCCAGAAATTAAAGGTTCGCGGTCGTGGTTGGCACTTGGCCCCGTGCGACTGCAGCCCGCCGAGTTCTCAAAATTCGTTACCGCGCTAGCCGTGGCGAATGTGATGGGACAATATGGTTTCAAACTGAGCGGACTGCGTAACTATCTGATAGTCTGCCTGTTGATACTGCTTCCGATGGGCTTGATCATCTTGCAAAACGAGACTGGTTCGGCCTTGGTTTACGCCTCGTTCATGCTCATGCTCTACCGCGAAGGTCTGCCAGGAATCATTCCTTTTGCGGCACTCTGCGCTGTGGTGCTGTTTGTGGTGGTGGTGCGCTTTGGCGCATTGCCGTTTGCTGGCGTGCCATCAGCCTCCATGGGCTTGGCCATCGCCTTCATTCTGATGCTGATAGTGGCTTTCGGCATGATTCTGCGCTACCGCACACAGAAAACGCCCGTGCGATTTCTCATCTACGGCTATCTGGCGGTGTTTGCCGTAGCCATAGCCATTCACGCGTTTGGCTGGCTGAAGGTGAATTTCGTCTATGTGCTGCTGGCGGTGCTTGCCGCCACGGGCATCTATGCGGCAGTGTTTGCCGTGCGCACACGCTGCAACCGACTTTGGTTGGTGCTGGCATTTGTGGTGATAGGCATAACCTATTGCTATTCAGTGAATTACGTATTCGATAATGTATTCAAACCGCACCAACGCTCACGCATCGAGGTGCTGCTGGGCATGAAGGACGACCCCAAAGGCGACGGCTACAATGTGGAGCAGGCCAAGATAGCCATTGGCTCGGGCGGTTTTGCGGGCAAAGGCTTCCTGAACGGCACACAAACCACGCTCAAATTCGTGCCAGAACAGCACACCGACTTCATTTTCTGCACCGTGGGCGAAGAATATGGTTTCATCGGCGCAGTGTTTGTGCTGATAACCTACATGGCGCTGCTTTTCCGCCTGATGCGCCTAGCCGAAGCGCAACGCGAAGCCTTCTCGCGCATCTACGGCTACTGCGTGGTGGGCATCTTCCTGTTCCACATCTTGGTAAACATCGGCATGGTCATCGGGCTGATGCCTGTGATCGGCATTCCGCTACCATTCTTCAGCTATGGCGGTTCCAGCATGTGGTCGTTCACCATCTTGCTATTCATCTTCCTGCGCCTCGACATTGCCAACAAGCAAAGAGCGAATTAAAGAGGTTGCAGATTTCAAGTTAGTAGCAAGTAGCAAGTAGCAAGTAGCAAGATTGGGCTAGTGCAATTGGGAAATGTTACTGCAAGATAGATTTCAAATTTATATTGATTTTTGCTCCGCTCGGCATAGCCCAAACGAGTT
>CAZGVF010000090.1:0-5737 GCA_964528925.1 uncultured Paludibacteraceae bacterium
AGGAACGTGCCGTGGCGCGTCCCTTCTTTTTCTTATCAGAAATTAGAAATCTAGAAATCAGAAACTTACCGTAATTCTTAATTCTAAACTCATAATTCTTAATTACCTGATTACCAGATTCTTGCACGTTTTTCTGGGGCAAGATACATGGCGTTGCCCTCGTGCAGTTGCCATGTGTCGGCAAAGGCATCGATGTGAGGTAGAGTGCCATTCACGCGCCAGCGACCGAGCGAGTGTGGGTCTTCTTTCACACGGCGTAAAATCTCTTCATCGCGCGTGTTGTTTGCCCAAACGCCTGCGTAGGCCAAGAAGAAACGCTGTTCGGCGGTGAAACCGTCCATCACCTCTTCAATTCGTCCTTCGGCTTTTGCTTTTTGCAGTGCTACGAACGACACATTCAGACCGCCATTGTCGGCAATGTTTTCGCCCAGCGTGAATGCGCCATTGGCAAATACGCCTGGCAGAACTTCGATGTTATTGAAATAGTCGACCAAAACTTTGGTTCTTGCCTCAAAATTGACGGCATCGCTCTCGCTCCACCAGTTGTTCAGGTTGCCCTCTTTGTCGTAGTTGCGCCCTTGGTCGTCGAATCCGTGAGTCATCTCGTGACCGATAACCACGCCAATGGCACCGTAGTTTACTGCGTCATCGGCATTCATATCGAAGAAAGGCGGTTGCAGAATGCCAGCAGGGAAGCAGATTTCGTTGGTACTTGGGTTGTAATAGGCGTTCACGGTTTGCGGCGTCATGTACCACTCGGTTGGGTCAGTTGGTTTGCCAATTTTCGATGTGGCATATTCCGTTTCGAAGCGTTGCACACGCTCGATGTTGGCAAAAAATCCATCTTCAGGATTGATTTCGAGTGCGCTGTAGTCGCGCCACTTGTCGGGATAACCGATTTTCACAGTGAAAGCAGCCAATTTGTCGAACGCTTTTTGTTTGGTGCTATCGGCCATCCAAGTGTTGGCAGCAATGCGTTCGCGCAGCGCATCTTGCAGATTTGCCACAAGGTGAAGCATGCGTTCTTTGGCTTTTGGAGGGAAATATTTCTCCACATACATCTGACCAACAGCCTCGCCCATCGAACCATCGACCACGGCAACTATGCGTTTCCAGCGGGCTTTTTTCTCTTGTTTGCCCGACAATACGCGACCGAAGAAATCAAATCTGGCATTCACAAAATCGTCGCTCAAGAAACTAGTAACAACGCTAATGTAGTCGCATGCCATGTAGGCTTTCAGTACATCGAGGTCGGCTTTTTCGATGATTCCGCTCAATGCTTTTTGATATTCCACCTGACCGATATTCACCGAATCAATCGCGCCCAAACCGATGGCTTCCATGTAGGCTTTCACATCGATGGCGGGGCAGAGTGCTTGCCACTGGTCGACGCTCATCAGGTTGAATGTTTTATACGGATTGCGCGAGGTCTCTTTGTCCATAAATGCTTTAGCCAATTCGGTCTCGAACGCTAAAATACGTTGTGCCATCTGGTCGGCGTCGATGTTTGCCAACTTGTCGTAGCCCGAAAGGCGCATCAGTTTGCCAAGCAGCACGAGATACTGCGCACGAATGTTTTGCATCTGCTCGTTGTCGTCGAGGTAGTAGTCGCGGTCACCAAACAGACCCGATTGCCAAACCCACGCAATGCATTGGCGGCTGTCCATAGGATTAGCCTCACCAAACACGCCAAACAGCGGCGCTGCCACGCCATCGGCAGCCAGTTGTGCCAATTGTGCGGTCAGCTCATCTTTGCTCTGCATACTGGCGATGTGTTGCAGGCGCGGTTGCAGCGGTGTTGCGCCAGCTGCTTCTATGGCTACGGTGTCCATACCCATGCGGTAGAGGTCGCCAATTTTTTGCGCCACGCTGCCTTTTTCATTCTTTTTCTCCGAAAGTTCGGTAATCAAGCCTTTCAACTGCTCTTGGTTGTTTTCGGCCAATTGGTCGAAACTGCCATAGCGCGAATACTCGGCTTTGAGCGGATTTTTCGCCATCCAGCCGCCGCAGGCATACTGATAAAAATCCTCCGTTGGCGATGCCGTGGTGTCCAAATTGTCGAACTGCACGCCCGAGGTCAACTTACCGTTGCCACACGATGTAGCAACAAGTGCGCTTCCAATCATAACTGCACTAATTAATTTTTTCATTTTACTTTTATTTTGAGATTGATTTTCTTCTGAAAATTGCGCTGCAAAGTAACGCTTTTTATTTCGTATTTCAAAATTTTTTTATCGAAAATCGATAAATTTTCGTATTCGAGATTTTATCGCTACTTTTGCACAAAGCAAAAATTAGACCACAATGGGCAAAAATAAGCTGAAGAAATTCGCCGAAATGGAGACTTTCGCGCATGTTTTCCAACTGTCGTACAACGAGTTAGCCGCGGGCGCTACTTTCCCGATGCGAGGGCGTTGGCACACCGATTTTTTCAAAAATCAGAATCCAATAACGCTCGAACTGGGCTGCGGGCGCGGCGAATACACGGTGCAATTGGCGCAAAAATTCCCCGATCGCAACTTCATCGGCATCGATTTGAAAGGGGCGCGCATGTGGACTGGCGCCAAGCAGGTGCAAGAACTTGGTCTTACAAATGCCGCATTTTTGCGCACGGGCATTAACGCCATTCAGCACTTTTTTGCGCCCGACGAGGTGCAAGAAATTTGGATTACTTTTCCCGATCCGCAGATGAAAAAACTTGGCAAACGCCTCGTCTGTACCGATTTTCTGCGACTCTACAGCCAAATTCTCCCACAAGGCGGCATCATCAATCTGAAAACCGATAGTAATTTTCTTTTTACCTACGCTGTGGCGGTGGCCGAATGCAATCAACTGCCCATTCTCTGCCGCAGCACCGACATTAGCCTAACGCACCCCGACGATGCGTTGCTCGCCATTCGCACGCACTACGAAACGCAATGGCTCGCCCGCGGCATCAGCATTAAGTATTTGCGCTTTGGCATCGAGCAAAAAACGGAGTGGAAAGAACCAAATATCGACATCCCTTTCGACGAATATCGCAGCTATGGACGACAAAAACGCTCGTCGTTGAGCGCTGGAAAGTGAAAAAAATAGCTGTTTTTCAACATAAATTCCGCATTTTTGCAAAAAATATACTCTTATAAAATGCTGATAATCAGTGGGTTGGGAATTTCTCAAATTTTTTTGCAAAAAAGTTATCAACCAAAGAAAATAATTGCCTACCTTTGTGGGTGTATTACACAAAAATTTTTGTTTAACCTTTTAAAATCTCTTCGAAGATGAAAAAATTAGTTCTTTTCATGGCTGCAGCCGTTACGGTTGCTTTCGCTGCTTGCGGTAACAAAGAGTGCAACAAAGAAGAAGCTGCTGAAGAAGTTGCTGCTCCTGTTGTTGAAGAAGTTGTTGTTGCTGAAGAAGCTGTTGTTGCTGACAGCGCTGCAGTTGAAGCTCCAGTTGAGGAAGCTCCAGCCGAAGTTGTTGCTGAATAATTCACCAACACTACAGACATCTGGCCTATTTCTGAAAAGAAGTAGGCCTTTTTGTTATTTGCAGATATTTCTGTATTTTTGCAGACTGAATTTTGACCCTGAAAAATTAAAGATATATCTAAACTAAAAATGATCAAACTTGCCGTACCATCTGATAGCAATTTGAAAGAAGAATGCGTGCTTTTTCTTCAGCGCATTGGCATCGATTTGCCATCGCCAAATGGGCGCACACACGCTTTGGCACGCAATTTTCCGCTTGAGGCACTGCTTGTGCCAGAGTCTGAAATATCGGCACTAGTTGCTGGCGGCTGGTGCGATTTGGCCATTGTTGGCTCGCATCTTTTGCGCGAAAGCAAAGTGGAAGTCAAATCGCTGCGCACGCTCAATGTGGGGCGCCGACGCTTGGTGATAGCCTCGCCTACGGGCAATCGCACGCCGCACACATTGGCCACCGACATGCCAAATCTGCTCGCTTTTCATCTGAAAAAGTCGAACAGTCGCGCCAAAATAATCACTAGCAACGTTGCTTGCACATTGGCTGAAACGGGCATTGCCGATGCATTTTTTGCTGCACTCGACCCGACCGACCTCACCGAGGCACGCGGTTTGCAGATAATCGAAAAAGTGGGCGAAACGAACGCAGTGCTCATTGCTGGACCGACGTCGGAAAGCAACGATGTGATAATCGACGAACTGCTGATGCGCATCGACTCCACGCAAAACGCCATGGGCAAAGTGCGTGTAACACTGCAGGTGCGCCGCGAACTGTGCGATGCGCTGGTGAGCGTGATGCCGAGCATGCGGCAGCCGACCGTTTCGGTGCTCGACGACGAAAATAACATGGTGTGGAGCATTATGGACGAAGTGCGTTTTTGGGATGTGGCTGCCACGCTCAAAGAAAAAGGCGCAACCAACATCGTGCTGACTCGTGTCGAAAAAGTCATTTTTTGATGATTAAATGATTGAAAATTAAGTAATTAGATAATTAAAATAAGTCTTATGCAAACAATTGACAAATTCAATTTCGCTGGAAAGAAAGCGATTGTCCGCGTCGACTTCAATGTGCCGCTGGACGAAAATGGTAACATCACCGACGATACCCGCATTCGTGGTGCGCTGCCTACTCTGAAAAAGATTTTGGCCGATGGTGGCGCCGTCATCATCATGAGCCACATGGGCAAACCAAAAGGCAAAGTGAACCCCAAAATGTCGCTTGGTCAGATTGTCGCTCCCGTATCGAAACAACTCGGTGTGGAGGTGAAATTCGCTCCCGATTGCGCCAAAGCCGCTGAGGCTGCTGCCGCTCTGAAACCGGGCGAGGCTTTGCTGCTCGAAAACCTTCGTTTCTATCCCGAAGAAGAGGGCAAACCCGTTGGAATCGAGAAAGAAGATCCAGCTTACGAGGCTGCTAAAAAAGAGATGAAAGCGCGTCAAAAAGATTTCGCAAAAACGTTGGCTTCGTATGCCGATTGCTATGTGAACGATGCTTTTGGCACGGCTCACCGCAAACACGCTTCGACGGCTGTGATTGCCGACTATTTCGATGCTGATAACAAAATGCTCGGCTATCTGATGGAGAAAGAGGTTGCTGCCGTCGATGCAGTGCTCAGCAACATTAAACGCCCATTCGTTGCCATCATGGGTGGCTCGAAAGTTTCGTCGAAAATTGGTATCATCGAAAATCTGCTTGGCAAAGTCGATAAATTGGTGCTTTGTGGCGGCATGACCTACACATTCTCCAAGGCTCACGGCGGCGAAATTGGCACTTCTATCGTCGAGATGGACAAACTCGATGTGGCTCTTGGCGTTGAAGAATTGGCAAAGAAAAATGGCGTAGAACTGGTGCTTGGCAGCGATTGTGTTGCTACCGATGGTCTTGATTTTGCTACCATGACGGTGAAACCTGGTTCGAAAATCATCAACTGCCCAGCCAACGCAGTTCCCGCTGGAATGGAAGGCGTAGATGCAGGTCCAGAGAGCCGCAAGGCTTTTGCTGAAGCTATTAAGGGTGCTAAAACCATTCTGTGGAACGGTCCTGCTGGCGTGTTCGAGTGCGACAAATTCTGCGACGGCTCGCGTGCTATTGGCGAGGCTATTGCTCAAGCTACAAAAGAGGGCGCATTCTCGCTCATCGGTGGCGGCGACTCGGTTGCTTGTGTTAACAAGTTTGGCTTGGCCGACCAAGTGTCGTACATCTCGACTGGCGGCGGCGCACTGCTCGAAGCCATCGAAGGCAAAGTGCTGCCTGGCATTGCTGCCATCAAAGG
>CAZGVF010000091.1:0-3708 GCA_964528925.1 uncultured Paludibacteraceae bacterium
CGTATTTTGGGTCAAAAACGCGTTATTTTGCCCGTGGTTTCAGGCAACGACATTCGCCCTGTGGAACTAACTTCGCTCGATCAATTGCACGAAGGCACGTTCCACATTCAAGAGCCGAGTTCGGATAATGTTTTTTCTAAAAAAATCGATTTGATAGTGTTGCCGGGCATGGCTTTTGCGCCCGATGGTAGTCGTTTGGGGCGTGGGCGCGGCTATTACGATCGCTTTCTTGCCGCAAATCCTTCAGTGCCGACCATCGGTTTGGCTTTCGATTTTCAGATTTTTCCAACCCTTCCTACCGAACCGCACGATGTGAAAATCGGCATGGTTATTTTTTGAATTTTCCTTCTAAATTGAGCAGAAACCTTTTCGCCTCCAAGCCGCCAGCAAAGCCCGTGAGCGAATGGTTAGCTCCAATCACGCGGTGGCACGGAACGATTATGGCTAGTCCGTTTGCACCAATGGCCTGCGCCACGGCTCGAACGCCTTTCGGGTTGCCAATGCGCTCGGCAATTTGCATGTAACTGCGCGTCTCGCCGTACGGAATCTCCATCAGCGCGCGCCAAACGCTTTTTTGAAAATCAGTTCCAACGAGGCGCAATTTCAGATCGAATTCTTTTCGCTTTCCAGCAAAATATTCGTCAAGTTGTGATGTCGCTTGGCAGATTGTTTCAGACTCTTTTTCTTCGAAATCGGCTTTCAGCAATCGTATTAAACGTTGTTTGTTACGCTCGGCACAGGGTTTTTCGTTCCAATCGAAAAGGCATAGTTCATCGCCAATCGATGCCAAAATCAGTTCTCCGCAAGGCGAATGATAGATTTGTGTGCAGATTTTATTCTGAAAAATCATTACGAATGCTTAATTTTAATAAACGCCCACTTGCGGTTTGCAAATGAGCGTTTATTTTTAGGCTAAACTCTTGATAATTAGAGTTTTGCGTTGTGCATATCGCCCGTTTCGGCAAAGGCTTTGTGCATTTCGAAACAGGTGTAGATGTTCATCGGTGTGTGCATTTTTGGTGCCGACTCGAGGTAGCGACGGAGCATGTCGCGATAGTCGGGGTGCACGCAGTTTTCGATGATGCAGTGTGCGCGTTGAATTGGCGATTTGCCGCGCAGGTCGGCCACGCCGTATTCGGTAATCAGCACTTTCACCGAGTGTTCGCTCTGGTCGAGGTGCGAAACCATCGGCACAATCGACGAGATTTTGCCATCTTTGGCGGTCGATGGCGTGGTGAAAATGGAGATGTAGGCGTTGCGTGTGAAGTCGCACGAGCCGCCGATGCCGTTCATCATTTTGGTGCCAAGCACATGGGTCGAGTTGATGTTGCCAAAAATGTCGGCCTCGAGTGCGGTGTTGATGGTTATCAAGCCCAGACGGCGCGCTACTTCGGGGTTGTTCGAGATCTCTTGTGGGCGCAAAACGATGCGTTCTTTGAAGAAATCGAGGTTTTGGTAGACATCTTCGAGCACTGCTTGCGACACGGTGAGCGAGCAGCCGCTAGCAAATTTCACATGACCCTCTTTCATCAGACCGATTACGGCGTCTTGAATCACCTCGGTGTACATGGTGAATGGCGGAATGTCGGGATTTTCGCCCAGCGATGCCAGCACTGCGTTGGCAATGTTGCCCACGCCCGATTGAATGGGCAGGAACGATGCAGGAATGCGTCCAGCCTTGATCTCGGCAGCGAGGAAATGTGCCACATTTTCGCCGATTTTTGCCGTTACATCGTCCATCGGAGCAAATTTTCCGCTTCCGTTTGGAATGTTCGATTCTACTACACCAACGATTTTTTTCGGGTCAACTTTCACGCAAACATCGCCGCAGCGGTCGCTCACGGTGTAGACTGGAATGGCTTTGCGCATGGGCGGATCGAGTGGTTCGTAGATGTCGTGAATGCCGCGCAACTCTTTTGGCGTGGTGGTGTTCAGTTCCACAATGATGTGGTCGGCCAAGTGGCAAATGGTTGGCAAGATGCCCACACCCGATGTTGGCACGATTTCGCCGTCGGCAGTCAGATCGCAAGCCTCGACAATGGCGAATTTTGGTTTTGGCAGAAAACCGTAACGCAGTTCTTGTGCCTCGTGCGACAGGTGCATGTCGAAATAGTGCGCCTCTTGTGCGTTGATGCGCGCGCGCAGGTCTTTGTTCGACTGGTAAGGTGTGCGGAAAAGCACGGCGTTGGCGCGAGCAAGTGCGCCGTCGAGCATGTCGCCCGTGGAGGCGCCTGTGTACATGCCAATTTTGAATTCGCGACCAGCAGCGTGTTCGGCTTCGGCGCGACGGGCAATGGCCTCTGGCACCACTTTGGGCGCACCAGCAGGCGTAAAACCACTAAATCCGACAATATCGCCGTTGTTTACAAGAGCAGCGGCCTCGTCGGCAGTCATCATTTTGTAGTTCATTGTAAAAAATATTTCAGATTTCAGATTTCATATTTTAGATTATGCTTTCCACAGCGGGCTGCGAAAATTATCAATTGAAAAATTCCTCACTCCTAATTCCTAACTAGGTTGAGTGTGTCTTGCGCAATCATCAACTCTTCGTCGGTTGGAATGACCACCACGCGCACTTTCGATTGTGGGGTGGAGAGTTCTATCTCTTCGCCGCGCGAATGAGCGTTCAGATTGCTGTCGATTTCTACGCCAAGGTATTTCAGCCCATCGGCAACATATTGGCGCGTGCCAGCCTGATTTTCGCCTACGCCACCGGTGAACACCAGCACATCGAAGCCGTTGAGCGCAGCCGCGTACGAGCCGATATATTTCAGAATGCGGTAGTTGAACATCTCCATGGCCAATTTTGCGCGCGCATTGCCCTCGCTGATGGCTTTTTCGATGTCGCGCATGTCGCTCGAAACGCCCGAGATGCCTTTCACGCCCGATTTTTTGTTGACCAATTCCGACAGTTTTGCAGCGTCGAGACCCTCTTTTTGCATCAGATAGACCACTGCGCCAAGGTCGACATCGCCCGAACGTGTTCCCATCATCAGACCCTCAACGGGCGTCAAACCCATCGAAGTGTCGACCGATTTGCCGTTGCGAATGGCCGTGATGGAGCCACCGCCGCCAATGTGTGCGGTGATGATTTTCGTTTTTTCGTAGTCGAGACCGAGAAATTCGCAGGCGCGGCGCGATACGTAGCGGTGGCTCGTGCCGTGAAAGCCGTAGCGACGAACGCCATATTTCTCGTAGTATTCGTAGGGCAGAGCGTACATGTAGGCGTAGTCGGGCATGGTTTGGTGGAACGACGTGTCGAACACAGCCACTTGCGGCGCTTTGGGCAGAATTTTGCTGATGGCGTCGATGCCTTTGATGTTGGCAGGATTGTGCAGCGGAGCGAGGTCGGCGCAGATTTTTATCTGTTCCAGCACTTCGGGCGTAATCAGTGCCGACTGGCTGAAGCGTTCGCCGCCATGCACCACGCGGTGTCCAACAGCGTCGATCTCGTCGAGCGAGCGCAGACAGCCGTATTTTGCGCTGGTCAGTTGTTCGAAAATGAATTCAATGCCGACGGTGTGTTCTGGAATCGATTTTTCGAGAACCACTTTTTCGCCGTTTGGCAAAGTCAGTTTCAGAAACGAGTCGGGCAGCCCAATTTTTTCGATGCCGCCTTGTGCCAACACAGCGTTTTCCGCCATGTCGAACAGTTTGTATTTGATTGATGAACTTCCGCAGTTCAGAACGAGGATTTTCATGATGGTT
>CAZGVF010000091.1:3808-5736 GCA_964528925.1 uncultured Paludibacteraceae bacterium
GTGATGATGACCATTTTTACGATGTCGTCGACTTTGCAGCCGCGGCTGAGGTCGTTCACGGGGGCGGCTATGCCTTGCAGAATTGGGCCAATGGCCTGCGCACCAGAGAAACGCTCGACTAGTTTGTAGCCGATGTTGCCTGCTTGTAGATCGGGGAAGACCAGCACATTGGCTTTGCCAGCGACGGTGCTGCCGGGGGCTTTTTTCTCGGCAACTGATGGCACGAGCGCAGCATCGAGTTGCAGTTCGCCATCGAGCTGTAGCGCAGGAGCGGCCTCGTGAGCCAAGCGCGTGGCTTCGGTCACTTTGTCGATGAGTTCGTGTTTGGCGCTACCTTTGGTCGAGAAACTGAGCATGGCTACGCGCGGCTCCATCTGTCCGAGAACGCGTGCTGTCTCGGCGGTGGAGATGGTAATTTGCGCCAGTTCTTCGGCTGTGGGACAAGGATTTACGGCGCAGTCGGCAAATACCAGCAGACCATTGTCGCCAAGTTGTTTGGCTGGCGTGAGCATGAGGAATGCGCCCGAAACAACGCTCACATTCGGTTTTGTCTTGATTATCTGAAACGCTGGACGAATGGTGTCGGCCGTGGTGCCACGAGCGCCAGCCAATTCGCCATCGGCATCGCCATTTTTTATCATCAGGCAACCGAGATAGAGCGGATCTTTGGCTTTCTGCTCAGCCTCTTCGTGTGTCATGCCTTTTTTCTTGCGCAGTTCGTAGAGCAAGTCGGCATAAACCGCCATTTTCGGGTTGGTTTCGGGATTGAAAAGAGTGGCTTCGGCAATGTGTTTCAGTCCTTTTTCGGCAGCCATAGCGGTGATTTTCTTCTCATCGCCAATGAGCGTGAGGCGCGCGATGTGTTCGGCCAAAATCTGGTCGGCTGCCTCGAGCGTGCGTGGCTCGTCGCCTTCGGGCAGCACAATGTGGCGCAGGTTTTGTTGCGCACGCAGTTTCAGTTGTTCGATTATTTCCATGGAGTAGAATATTTTTTTGCTTTTTTCAACGAAACTGCCCCGCAAGTAGCGAGGCAGTGGCGTATTGAAGATTCTAAATTTCAGATTTCAAATTGGTAACTCTGTTTTTGTGATAAGTTTTGGTTACCTTCCTCTCACCTATAACCTATAAACTTTCACCTTTTACGCTAAATTACATTTGCAGTTTGAATACGATAGGCACGGTGTATTTGCAGTGAACGGCTTTGCCGCGCTGTTGACCAGGTTCCCATGCTGGCATCGATTTCACCAGACGAATGGCCTCTTTGTCGAGGCTTGGGTCGGCCGAGCGAACCACTTTCACATCGTCGATGTTGCCATCTTTGCGCACGGTGAATTGTACGATTACACGACCTTGCACGCCATTTTCTTGGGCGATGACAGGATAGCGAATGTTCTCGTTCAAGTATTTCATCAAGGCTTGTTGACCGCCGGGGAACGATGGCATTTTTTCTACAACAACGAACACCACATTCTCTTCGGGATCTTCTTCCTCAATCTCCACAGGGGCTTGAATCACCTCTTGGGCTTGCGTTTGGTCGTCCTCCGAGTTGATGGCAATGTCGGCAGTCTCCACATCGTCGTCCACAATCTGAATCTCCTCGATTACTTCGGTAACTTCGGGCTTCTGAGGCTCTTCTACTTTCTCCTCTTCTTGCTCGGTGCGCTCAATCATCTCCTCTTCGAACATCACATCTTGACTGACGGCGACTTCGTATTTTTCGACATCTTTTTCAGTCCATTCGAAGGCTACATAGAACACCGCAAACGACAGCACCAAACCCATCAAAACATAGGTCAGACGCTTGTTTTCGAGATTTGCTTCGGGTGATTTTTTTGTTTGCATGGCTTGCTAAAGATTTTCAGTTTTTCAGACGGCAAATTTACGATATTTTTTCTAAACAAACAATTTTCGGAATTTTTTCTCACTTT
>CAZGVF010000092.1:0-5731 GCA_964528925.1 uncultured Paludibacteraceae bacterium
AAAATTTTACGTCCGCCTCCTTAGCAGACTTTTTGTTTTTTTTGAAATTTGGTTTTGTCCCATTGGGCGCGGTGGCGGTGAGGCACAAAAAAACGCGGGACTTTCGCTCGTGTTGTTTAACCTCAAGGGTACTAGACAAAACCCACAAACCAAAACAACGAACAAAAGCCCACGCACAGCGTGAGCGTCATCGCCATCTCTGGTTTGTCAAAAGTGTCTAGTTTTTGAGGTTCAAGAGAGCGTTAACGCTTTTCCTATTTCAAGATGCCTTCACCCTAAATTATATCATAGGCAAAAATGTTTTATGGTTGAATTTCGTTTGCAAAAATACAAAAATTTTTCGAATTATGAGTCGGTGCGGTTCGACACGTTCACCGCACAACTAGAAATCTAGAAACTAGAAATCAGAAATCTATTTCACTACCACCTTCTGCACTTTGCCGGCGGCTTTTACTACGTAAACTCCGTGCAGTGAGCCGTTTTGGCTAGTTACGTCAATGCCTGTGATGCTGAAAATTTGCATGTCGTCGGAGCCAAGAATGCGACCATTTTCGGCGTAGAGGCGCAACGCATCGCTCTGCGTGGTGGCAATGGCGGTGCTGGGACAGTCGCCTGCAGCCACGGCTTCGGCCCATGTGGTAGCCACACGAATGCCATCAACCGAAATCCAATTGTCTTCGTCGTTGCTGCGAAGAACTATGTTTTCAGGATTTATATCGGCATTCGCACCTTTCGAGGTGTTGGCTGCAGTGAGCAGTGGGGTGGCTGGTTCAATATCGGTAAAGGAATCGAGCAGGAAGAGCGACACAGAGTCGTTTTTCGTGCCAGACACAATGCTGTATTTCAGCACTACAAGGTAGGTTCGGTTGCTTTCGAGCACGCGGTCGGCATATTTTTCGCCCTCTTTGGCATACGAGAGTCCAATTTTGTTGGTTTCGTTAAGCCAAATGCGCCCGTTGTAGTTGAATGTGCTGGTGCTGATGGCATCGCGCAGACTGAAAATCCATGTTCTTTTGCTCACGATGTAGGGGTTCAGCATCATTGCCACATACACATTGCCCGAGGTGGCGGCGGTGAAGGCTTTGTGTGGCTGATAACTGCCGTCGAGACCGCTGATGAGCGCGCCGTTGCCAATGCCGCAACCAGCGTAGCCATCGAATTCGAGACCGTTCGTTACCGATGTGGCGCAAGTGTCACCGTAGTTCGCATTCCAGCCACAAGCGGTGAGCGCATTGCCAGCCGTGTAGTCAAAATCTTCCACCAAAAGCACCTCGGCATTCAGCCCAAGGCAAAGCATGGCGGCAAAAATGGTTGTGAGTAGTGTTTTTTTCATAGTTGATAAGTTTGTCAAGTTTGTAAAGTTATAAAGTTCATAAAGTTTCGCATTCCACAACTTTCTGCAGTTGGTTGTTGATACCGCAATCTGAAATTTGGATTTTTGCGATAAGCGAGAGCAAAATCAAACTTGTTTGTTTTGCCGAGTGGAGCAAAAATGTGAAATGTGGAATTCACTTCACTTCGTTGCCCACTTGCGTTTCGCTTTCGAATGGGAACAGACCGAACAGTTCAGCATCGATTTTGTCGGTGATGATCTGAAAATCTTGCGGATTGTTTTCGAATTTCACATGGTCGGCATCGATGATGAGCAGCTTGCCTTTGTATTCCGAAATCCAGCGTTCGTATTTTTCGTTCAAGCCTTGCAGATAGTCGATGCGGATGGAACTTTCGTATTCGCGACCGCGTTTTTGAATTTGAGCCACAAGGTTTGGAATGGTCGAGCGCAGGTAGATGAGCAGGTCGGGCATTTTCACGAGCGACATCATCAGGTCGAAAAGGTCGCAGTAGTTGGCGAAGTCGCGATCCGACATTTTGCCCTGTTCGTGCAGGTTTGGCGCAAAAATGCGCGCATCTTCGTAGATGGTGCGGTCTTGAATGATGGTGTCGTTGGAGCGACCAATCTCCACCACATCTTTGAATCGTTTGTTCAAAAAGTAGATTTGCAGATTGAACGACCAGCGCGCCATGTCGGCATAGAAATCGGCCAAGTAGGGATTGTATTCCACCGATTCGAAGCGTGGCGTCCAACCATAGTGTTTTGCCAACATGTTTGTGAGCGTGGTTTTGCCGCTGCCAATGTTTCCTGCTATTGCTATGTGCATAATTTTATGGTATTAAAAAAAGGGTGTAATTTTCTCTTTTATTTTATCGGGAAAAGTCCGAACAGTGTTGCGTCGATGCGGTTCACGATGCTTTCAAAATCTTTCGGATTATGCTCAAAATCCATCTCGTCGGAGTCGATCACCAGCACATCGCCTTTGTAGCGGTTGAAAATGAAATCTTCGTAGCGATTGTTCAGCCCTGTCAGATAGTCGAGCGGCATGGTTTGCTCGTATTCGCGACCGCGTTTCTGAATTTGTGCCACTAGCGCAGGCACGCTTTTGCGCAGATAAATCATCAGGTCGGGCGTTTTGGTGAGCGATGTCATCAGATCGAACAGCTCCATGTAGGTCTGGTAGTCGCGCTCCGACAGGTTGCCCATCTCGTAGTTGTTGCTCACAAACACATACACGCCTTCGTAAATCGACCTGTCTTGAATGATGGGGTGGTCGGCTTTTGCAATGTCGAGCACATCGCGGAAACGCTGTTTCAGAAAATAGACCTCGAGGCAGAACGACCACCGCTTGATGTCGGCGTAATAGTCCTCCAAATACGGATTGAAACGCACAGGCTCGTAGCGCGGTTCCCAGCCGTAGTGTTTGGCTAGCATGCCTGTGAGCGTGGTCTTTCCAGCACCTATATTTCCTGCAATGGCAATGTGCATGTCTGCTATTCGATTACAAACTGCAAATTTATGCAAAAACTGCCATATTTTCGCATTTTCTTTCGGTAAGATATCAACAATCGCCAAGAAATTTGGTTTTTGTGCCGTTTTGTCCTGATTTTTAGTCGATTATCTGCCAAAATGGCATATTTTTCGCCGTGGCACTGGTTTTGAATTAAGAATTTTGAATTAAGAGTTAGAAGTTAGTAGTTAGAAGTGAGAAGTGATCGCGGTTCGACAGGCTCACCGCACGAATCTTCAAATCTTCAAATTTTCAAATAGAAAAATAATTTACCTCACAGACCAACACTAAACCGTTAAACTCATCAACTTATCAACTCATCAACTAGTAAACTGAAAAAATTACGTTATGAACTTCAACAAATTTACAATCAAATCGCAAGAAGCCGTTCAGCGGGCTGTTGAATTGGCTTCGCAGAGTGGTCAGCAGGCCATCGAGACTTCGCATTTGCTCAAAGCGGTGATCGAAAAGGGCGAAAGCGTGGTGTCGTTCCTGTTTGGCAAACTCATGGTCAACACGCAGTCGCTCTCGGCTGCGCTCGACAAGCAAATCGCTTCGCTGCCGCGCGTGAGCGGTGGTGAGCCTTATTTCAGCCGCGACTGCAACGACGTGTTGCTCCGTGCCGAGGCGCTTTCGCAAAAAGATGGCGACGAGTTTGTTTCGCTCGAATATCTGTTGCTGGCCTTGGTCGATACGCAAAACAGCGTTCAGCGTATGCTGCAAGACGCTGGCGTAAGCACTAAAACGCTGCGCGAGGCCATTGCCGAACTGCGCAAAGGCTCGAAAGTGAAAGATCAGAGTGCCGAAGATACCTATCAGGCATTGTCGAAATACGCTGTGAACCTGAACGAGCGCGCCCGCAGTGGCAAACTCGATCCTGTGATCGGTCGTGACGAAGAGATTCGCCGCGTGCTGCAAATATTGAGTCGCCGCACCAAAAACAATCCTATTTTGATAGGCGAACCTGGTACGGGTAAAACCGCTATTGCCGAAGGTCTTGCGCACCGCATTGTGCGTGGCGATGTGCCTGAAAATCTGAAGACTAAGCAGATTTTCTCGCTCGATATGGGTGCGCTGGTGGCTGGTGCCAAGTACAAAGGTGAATTCGAGGAACGTTTGAAATCGGTTGTAAACGAAGTGGTGAAAGCCGATGGCGAAATCATCTTGTTCATCGACGAGATTCACACGCTGGTTGGCGCTGGTGGTGGTGAAGGTGCAATGGATGCAGCCAACATTCTGAAACCAGCCTTGGCGCGTGGCGAACTGCGTGCCATTGGCGCAACCACGCTCGACGAATATCGCAAATATTTCGAGAAAGATAAGGCGCTCGAACGTCGTTTCCAGACTGTGATGGTTGACGAACCCGACGAGGCGAGCAGCATCTCCATTCTTCGTGGATTGAAAGAACGCTACGAAAATCACCACAAAGTGCGTATCAAAGACGACGCCATCATTGCAGCCGTGCAACTCTCGAGCCGTTACATCAGCGATCGTTTTTTGCCTGATAAAGCCATCGACTTGATGGACGAAGCCGCTGCAAAACTGCGTATGGAGATGGATTCGCTGCCCGAAGAACTCGACGATGTGGAGCGCGACATCAAACAGCTGGAGATTGAGCGCGAGGCCATTAAACGCGAAAATGATCAGCCAAAACTCGAGCAGTTGGGTCAAGAAATTGCCAATTTGAAAGAGAAAAGCACCAAAATGCGCGCAAAATGGAGTAGCGAAAAGGCTTTGATTGACAAGATTCAGCAAAAGAAAATCGAGATTGAGCAACTAAAATACCAAGCCGAGCGCGCCGAACGCGAGGGAGATTATGGCAAAGTGGCAGAAATTCGTTACGGCAAGATAAAAGAGGCCGAAGCGGAGATTGCCGATAGTCAGAAAAAGTTGGCCGAAATGCAGCAGGGCAACGCCATGATTAAGGAGGAGGTCGATGCTGACGATATTGCCGAAGTAGTGAGCCGTTGGACGGGCATTCCTGTCACCAAAATGCTGCAGAGCGAAAAGGACAAACTGCTGAACCTCGAAACCGAACTGCACAAGCGTGTCATCGGTCAGGACGAGGCCATTGCAGCCGTGGCCGACGCTGTGCGCCGCAGTCGTGCTGGCTTGCAAGATCCAAAACGACCAATTGGTTCGTTCATCTTCCTTGGCACCACGGGCGTGGGCAAAACCGAGTTGGCAAAGGCGTTGGCCGAATATCTGTTCGACGACGAAAACATGATGACGCGTATCGACATGAGCGAGTATCAGGAAAAATTCAGTGCCACGCGATTGATTGGCGCGCCTCCAGGATATGTGGGCTACGACGAGGGCGGTCAGCTTACCGAAGCCATTCGCCGCAAACCTTACAGCGTTGTGCTTTTCGACGAGATTGAGAAGGCGCACCCCGATGTTTTCAATGTGTTGCTGCAGGTTTTGGACGATGGTCGACTCACCGACAACAAAGGTCGCACGGTCAATTTCAAAAACACCATCATCATCATGACTTCGAACCTTGGTTCGCAGCTCATTCGCCAGAATTTTGAGCAGATGACGCCCGCCAACCACGATGAAATCGTCGAAAAGACTAAGTCGCAAGTGCTCGACATGCTGAAGCAGACCATTCGTCCCGAGTTTCTCAACCGAATTGACGAAACCATCATGTTCACGCCACTTAGCGAGGACGAAATTCGTCAGGTTGTTATGCTGCAATTGGCGTCGGTTGGTCGCATGCTCAAGGAGAATGGCATCACGCTCGAAGTCTCGACCGAGGCAGTGGCGTTTGTGGCTCATGCGGGTTTCGATCCCGAGTTTGGCGCTCGTCCAGTGAAACGCGTTATTCAGCGTTACATCCTCAACGAGCTGAGCAAGCAGATAATCGCTGGCAATGTCTCGCACGATCG
>CAZGVF010000093.1:0-1877 GCA_964528925.1 uncultured Paludibacteraceae bacterium
TGCTAATCTTTCGTATAAAAAACTCGAAAGTTATTTTCTAAAAATACTTCACCTCTTTGCCTTCGATACTGCTGAGCAGGTTGTTGGCCAAGCGACTTGCACCAAAGCGGAAGAGCGTGTTGTTGAGCCACTCTTTGCCCAAAACAGCCTCGACAATGCAGTAGAATTTCACGGCCTCGTCGGTTGTCGACACGCCACCAGCGGGTTTAAACCCGATTTTGATACCAGTTTTTTCGTAGTACTCCTTTATGGCGCCGCACATTACATAAGCTGCCTCAAGCGTGGCTGCAGGTTCAGTTTTGCCAGTCGATGTTTTGATGAAATCGGCACCAGCGGCAATGGCAAGCAACGATGCCTGTTTCACCTCGATGGCGTTGTGCATGGCACCACTTTCGAGAATCACTTTCAGATGTGCTTTGCCACAAGCTGCTTTCAGTTCGCGCAGTTCGTCGTAGACTTCGCTATGCAATCCGCTGAAAAATTTGCCAATAGAGATGACCACGTCAATCTCGTCGGCACCAGCCTTCACGGTCATGGCAGTTTCGGCCACTTTCACCTCGATGAACGATTGCGAAGCAGGGAAACAAGCCGACACAGCCGCAATGTGAACGCCATTTTCGCGGTCGAGCACAGCGCGCGACACGGGAACTAAAGCGGGATAGACGCACACGGCAGCAACGTTTGGCAGATCGGGGAAATTCTGGTTGAAATCGTTCACTTTTTGCATCATCGTGCCAATTTTCTGCTCGGTGTCGGTGCCATTCAGCGAAGTCAAATCGATAGAGTGCAGGCACTGTTTCCAGACCTCGCGATTGTTGTTGCGCTCGAAGTTTTCAGCCACAATTTTGTCGACAGCGGCTTTCACTTCGGCATCGTTCAGGTTGCAGTTGTACTGAGCGTACAATTCTTTCATTTTTTCCATGATAATAGTGTTTTTAGGTTATCAATTTTGTTGATTTAATCAGTGTAAAGTCTATAAAGTAAAAAGTGTATAAAGTGTAAGTTGACTACGCTCACCACTAATTCTAAATTCTTAATTATTCTTGGAATCGATCCAGATTGTGACTGGTCCATCGTTTACGAGGGCAACTTGCATATCGGCACCAAACGTTCCAGTCTTCACATCGCGACCGAGTTTTTGTTGCGCCACTGCACAAAATCGCTCATAGAGCGGCTCGGAGATTTCGCCTTTTGCTGCGCGAATGTACGACGGGCGATTGCCTTTGGCAGTCTGTGCATAGAGCGTAAATTGGCTCACCACCAACAATTCGCCACCAACATCAATCAACGAGCGATTCATCACGCCAGCCTCATCGGGGAAGATGCGCAAATTCACCATTTTGTTGGTCAGATAGTCGATATCGGCCTCGCCATCGCTCTCTTCGATGCCAAGCAACACCAACAATCCGCGCCCAATGGCCGATTTCAGTTGACCATCTATCGTAACCGACGCGTTCGCCACGCGCTGAATGAGGATTCGCATTTTCAACTAATCATTTTGCAAATGTAGCAGTTTATTCCGATTTCTGCAAATTTTGCAGTCGACGGCCCACAATTTGCGCAGCCTGATGCACCAATTCGGCACAGGGACGCTTTTTGTAGTAGCCTTCGGTGCGGACTTCGGGCGTTGGAGCGTCGCTTTTGTGATCGAGTCCGAGCAGTTCGCGGCAGATGATGGAACCATTTTCGGCACGGAAATCGGCAGCCAGGTGTTGCACTAAGGCGTAATTGGCGGCTTTTGCTTCGCGATTTTGCGGATCGTCGGCTGGAATGGCCAATCCCGCCACCAAAAACATGCCGCTGCAAGTGCCACACACCTCGCGCAGTCGACCCATGCCGCCACCAAACGGCGCACTGATTTTTGCAGCCAAACGGCG
>CAZGVF010000093.1:1977-3934 GCA_964528925.1 uncultured Paludibacteraceae bacterium
TCGCACACTGGGCGCACCGAGCGACCATCGAAGCGATAATCGCCTTGAGTGTAGATGCTGTAGGTGTTGAAAATGAGTTCGTATGCCACGCTTGGAATGCCTTCGTAGAGCGATTTTGTCCAGTAATAGCCATAAACGCCAACGCTGCCATGACCATCGTTGCTGCGATAGCCAGCGGCTGGCAAGAAGATGGAATTGCTGTTACGACCAACCACAAGGTAACCTTTCACGCCATTTTTCTCGACCAGATTCCACGAGCAACTGTCGATGAGTTCGCGCGCCTCGTCGAGCGTAGGCATGCGCCAAGTGCCACCCCAAGCTGCGCGCGCTACATCGTCCTCGAGGTCGAGCGTGAGTTTGTCGTCGCACACGCCATTTTGCGCATCGTTGCAATACTTGGTGATTTTGTTGTAGTCGCTGCCGTGAGCATACGTGTTCCAACCGTAGAAATCTTTACTGTGAATTTCGCCCCAAGCGTAGTGATTGCCAAAATCTTCGGGCACGATGGCGCCAACATTGTGGTCGGCCCATTTCACACTAAGTCCGAGATCGACCATTTGGCCAACAGTTCCGACTTGTTCTTCGTTTTTCGATCCGCACGACGCGGCAAACAGCGTCACGCCCACAAGCGCAACAGCGCATAAAAAATTGATCTGTTTTTTCATAATTTTGGTTGATTAAAATGGTTATTATTTAGTTGATGAGTTAACGAGTTGATAAGTTGACAAGTTTAACGCATTAGTCAGGGTCTGTGAGGAAAAATCCATTTTTCATTTGAAAATTTGAAGATTTGAAGATTGGGGCGGTGAGCTTGTCGAACCATTATCAGCGCAAACACTGCTCACTACTAACTGCTAACTCCTCACTCCTAATTTCTAATTGTTCAAATAGTATTCCACCGAAGTAACCACGCGCACATGTTTGATGAATGGCGTGTTGGCGTCGCGGCTTTCGACGGTGAACAGCCCTTGCGAAGCGTGTTTAATGCCGCCAAGTTTGCTATTACTATCGGTTGCGAATTTTTCGGCTGCAGCGCGCGCATTTTTGGTAGCGTTTTCAATCATTTCGGGCTTCAAATCGTTCAATTTTGTAAAGTCGTAAACGGTTTGATAGCGATAGTCGTCGCCCGAGAGCGCAATGCCTTTTTTGAGCAATTCACTCTGTCGACCTAGCAGCGCACGCACTATGTCGACTTTGTCGCTCGAGATGGTAACCACCGCCGTGCAGATGTAGCGAGCGCGTTGTTGCTCGTTGCTCACATAGCGTTCGGTCTGCATATCGACCACCTCGGGCGCCGACAGCGTGATGTCAGCCTTGTCGATACCGCTCGCCACGATGAAATCGACGATGGCCGCACTCTTGGTGTTGATTACGTTGTAGAGTGCGAGCAAGTCGTTGCCACTCTCTTTGAAAACCAGCGGACAGGTTACATGGTCGGCTGGCACATCTACTTCGGCCAAACCGCGCACCGACACACTGCGATCGCGATAGGCGTAATTGTCAATTCCTGCTTTCAGGCAAAAGCCCAGCACCACTATGGCTACCGCCACAATTGATGCTCCGATTAAGTTGTTCTTCATTTTTTAAAATTATTTCTGATTTCTAAATTTCTAATTTCTGGTTGATAGTCGCAAGATATGAGTAGCAAGTAGCAAGAAAAGATGAAAAGATTATAATCTCAGCCACACTGCTCACTTCTAACTTCTAACTATTTTCAAACTAGCTGAAAATCAAGCTGTTTCTTTATCAAATCGGCGCGAGCGATGCGAACGGTGAGCTGATCGCCAAGTTGGAACTTTTTGCCCGACGTACGCCCGACGATGCAGTAATTTTTCTCGTCGAACATGTAATAGTCGTTGCCAAGTTCGCGAATGGAGATCATGCCTTCGCACTTATTTTCGTTCAGTTCCACATAGATGCCCCACTCGGTGACGCCCGAAATCACACCATCGTAAAT
>CAZGVF010000093.1:4034-5715 GCA_964528925.1 uncultured Paludibacteraceae bacterium
ATCAGATTTTGCTCTTTTTTGCCCTCCACTTGCGTCAACAATCCGTTGATGGCCGACGACACGCTGGCATTGCTGCCCGAAGTCTTCAGTTTGTAGCCAAATCGCTTGATGAACTGCGAGAGATTTTCCAATTTATCGGGATTTGGCACGTCGTGAATGCGGTAGACAAACACTTTCGGTTCGTCGCCGCGCTTGTTGGGTTTGCCAATGTGCGTTGCCACGGTTTTGTTGGCCAAAAGCATAAACTCTTCGATGAGTTTGTTGGCATCTTTCGATTCTTTGAAATAGACACTCAGCGGCTTGCCTTTTTCGTCAATCTCGAAACGCGTCTCTACACGATCGAACGCAATGGCACCATGCGCAAAACGCTCTTTGCGAAGCAATTTCGCCAAACGATCGAGTGTTAGAATCTCTTCGGCATAGTCGCCCTCGCCCGATTCGATGCGCTGTTGCGCCTCGTCGTAGGTAAAACGGCGATTCGAGCGAATGACCGTGCGCGCGATTTTATATTGCTGAACTTCCGCCTCATCATTCATTTTGAAGATGACGGAATATGCCAATTTTTCCTCGTCGGGACGGAGCGAGCAGATGCCATTGCAGAGCCTTTCGGGCAACATTGGCACGGTACGATCGACCAGATAGACCGATGTGGCGCGATTGTATGCCTCTTGATCGATGATGTCGCCCTCTTTCACATAGTGCGTAACGTCGGCAATGTGAACGCCCACTTCCCACAAACCATTGTCGAGGCGACGAATGGAGAGCGCATCGTCAAAATCTTTTGCATCGGCAGGGTCGATGGTGAATGTGCAGACCTCGCGCATATCGATGCGGCGAGCAATCTCTTCAGGAGTGATACCAGCATCGATTTTTTCGGCAGCGGCTTCAGGCTCTGCAGGATATTTGTAAGGCAATCCAAATTCTGCCAAAATGGCATGCATTTCGGTCTCGTTATTGCCCACTTCGCCAAGCACTTCCACTATTTCGCCGATAGGATTTTTGGCTTTGTCGCTCCACTCCACAATACGCCCGATGCACTTTTGACCATCTTTTGCGCCATGCAGTTTGTCGAGCGGAATAAACAAGTCGTGAACCAACTGTTTGCGATCGATATTCAGGAAAGCAACCGACGATTTCACCTCCAAAATGCCCACAAACGTGCTTTGAGCGCGCTCCAAAACCTCAACCACTTCGCCTTCAGGCTCGCGATCTTTGCGGCGCGGATAGAGCATCACCTTCACATGGTCGCCATTGAGTGCGCAACCCATGCTACGTTCCGCCACAAACACCGATTCGCCACCATCGTCGGGAATGAGATAGGTCTTTTTGGCCACCGTTTGGCGGTCGAGAATGCCCGTAACATAACTCTGTCGCATATTGATGCGATATCGTCCAGCCGAAATCTGCGAAATGGCGCCTTGAGCACACAATTCGTCGAGCGCAGCAGTAACTTGGCGACGCTGCTTGGCCGAATTCATGTCGAGCGCATGAGCCAACTGCTTGTAGTTTTGCGGTTTATTTGGTGCAATAGAAAGCACCGCAAGCAGTTGCTGTTGAAGTCTATTTATCGGAGAATTTTTCATCGGAAAGAGTATTGTCAGTCGAATTAACCTGCAAATTTACAAAAAGTGTGCAATTTGTCCAAAATTTTCCCAAAAAATCGACACAAAAACACCAATTT
>CAZGVF010000094.1:0-2573 GCA_964528925.1 uncultured Paludibacteraceae bacterium
AAACCACGGTTTTCGCGCTACATGCCACAATATAATATGGTGTAGCAAGCATTTTTCGACATTAACTTTATAACTAATACAAAAAACATGAAGCACAAAGTACTTTCCCTCGGCTTGATGCTGTCGTTTCTGCTGTGTGCAACAGCAGCCATGGCGCAAGTAGCCGTTACGGGCGTTGTTAAAGATGCCTCGGGAGAACCAGTAATCGGTGCAAGCGTGCTGGTTGTAGGAACAACCAACGGCACTATCACCGACATCGATGGTAATTTTTCGCTCAATGTAGCCAGCGACGCTACTTTGAAGATTTCGTATGTTGGCTACAAAGACGAAGAGATCGCTCTGAATGGTCAAACAAGCCTCTCTGTCACCATGCAGGAAGATGCCGAAGTCCTCGAAGATGTGGTGGTTGTGGGCTATGGCGTAGTTAAGAAAAACGACGCCACTGGTTCGGTTACCGCCATTAAGCCTGATGAGATGAACAAAGGTTTAACGACCAATGCTCAGGACATGTTGCAAGGCAAAATCGCAGGCGTTAACATCACAACAAACGGTGGTACACCAGGCGGCGGCTCGACCATTCGTATTCGTGGTGGCTCATCGCTTTCGGCCTCGAACGACCCTCTGATCGTTATTGATGGTTTGGCAATGGATAACAACGGCATTCAGGGCGTTTCGAACCCACTGTCGATGGTCAATCCAAGCGATATCGAGACGCTTACCGTGCTGAAAGATGCTTCGGCAACTGCCATTTATGGTAGCCGCGCTTCGAATGGCGTAATCATCATCACCACCAAAAAAGGTGCGACAGGTTCTGCTCCTAAATTTTCGTACGAAGGCAATGTTTCGCTCGGATCGTTGGTCGATAGACTCGACGTTTTAACTGGCGATGAATTGCGCGAATATGCCAACGACCGCAATCACTCGAAAAAGCAAAAAATCTATTTGGGCACAGCCAACACCGATTGGCAAGATGCCATCTATCGCCAAGCTCCTGGTACCGACCACACATTCAGCCTTTCGGGTGGCACGAAACACATGCCCTATCGCGCTTCGTTGGGTTACACCTATCAAGATGGTACAATCAAAACCAGTAACATGCAACGTGTTACTGCCGCCATCAACCTGAATCCTTCATTCTTGGATAACCATCTGTCGTTCAACTTGAACGCCAAAGGTATGTACATCTACAACCGCTATGCCGACGGTGGCGTGGTTGGTGCTGCTCTTTCGATGGATCCGACTCACGAGGTTTACGACAACACATACGGTAACCAATTTGGTGGTTATTGGCAACAAGGCGTAAAATCGACTACGGCCTACAACGACCCAGAATACACCTATGTGAACAATGCGCAAACCACTGCCAACCCACTTGCAACGCTCGAAGCACAAAAAAATCGTGCTAATTCGGGCGCGTTTGTTGGTAACTTGGAAGCCGATTACAAAATTCACGGATTTGAAGACCTGCGCTTGCACGCCAACTTCGGTGCCGACTATTCGTATGGTAAACAACGCAACACCATCACTCCATGGTCGTATAGCAACCACTACTACGGCTGGAAAGGCTGGGAATACAAGACGAAATACAATCTTTCGTTCAATGCCTATGCGCAGTACTACAAAGATTTCAACGAAAAGCATCACTTCGACATCATGGCAGGTTATGAATGGCAACATTTCTATAACACCTACCACAGCGAAGGTTCTGGTTTCTATCAAGCAACCAACAACGAAGCATCGCTGCGCGGTCAAGCCTACGAAAATAGCATTTACGACTACACTTCGGCAACCGAAAGTTACTTGGTTTCGTTCTTCGGTCGTTTGAACTACATCGCTCTTAACCGTTATATGATCACAGCAACCGTTCGTGGCGATGGCTCTTCGCGCTTTGCCGATGGACACCGCTGGGGTGTGTTCCCATCAGTAGCATTGGGTTGGAAAATCAAAGAGGAAGCATTCTTGAAAGATGTGTATTGGTTGAACGACTTGAAACTCCGTTTGGGTTATGGCATCACGGGTCAACAAGATATTAACCAAGGCGATTATCCTTATTTGCCTGTTTATGTCGAGAACCAATCGCATGCCTACTACACTGCTGTAGACGGCACGCCAACCATCACCTATCGTCCGAGTGCCTACAATCCACTGCTTACTTGGGAGAAAACCACAACCTACAATGCTGGACTTGACTTTGGTTTCCTGCGTTCGCGCATCACTGGTAGCATCGATTACTACTACCGCTTGACCAACGATCTGATAAATGTGGTTGACGTTCCTGCCGGTACGAACTTCAAAAACCGCGTTGTATCGAATGTAGGTTCGCTCTACAACCAAGGTGTCGAGGTTTCGATCAATGCTGTTGCCATCGATACCAAGAAATTGAAATGGGACATCGGTGTGAACCTTGCTTGGAACGAAAACAAAATCACATCGCTCACTGCAGCCGACAACGACGACTACTACATCTCCACTGGCGGTATTTCGAGCGGCACGGGTAACTACATTCAAGCGCACAAAGTTGGCTACGCTGCAAGTTCGTTCTATGTTTACAAAACTACAACGGAGACAACCGA
>CAZGVF010000094.1:2673-5715 GCA_964528925.1 uncultured Paludibacteraceae bacterium
GCTAGCATTGGCAACTATGTTTACAACGACGTGAAAGCCAGCAACTTGCAATGGGTTGAGAATGTTTATTCGGAACAAAGTGGTGGTTATCATGGCGTATTGCGCGAATGTTACGACATGCGTTGGAACGATGGTTTCAAAGCTGGCGGCGAACACTATATGGCCGACATTTTCGTAGAGGACGCTTCGTTCTTGCGTTGCGATAACATCACGCTCGGTTACACATTCGATCGCGAAAAAATTAAAGCGCGTATCTATGCTACCGTTCAAAACCCATTTGTTATCACAAAATACAGCGGACTCGACCCAGAGATTTCTGGCGGTATCGACAACAACATCTATCCGCGTAGCCTCACATCGATTCTGGGCGTAAGCTTGCAATTCTAAACAAAGGAGGAATTTTACTATGAAAAACTTAGTTCAAAAAATAATGATGGGTGCGTTCCTTTTAGTTGGAACTACCGCCTGTGTGAACGATTTGAATGTAACACCTATCGACCCAAGCACCAACCAAACAGTCGATCAAGACGCACTGTTCAACAAGTGCTACGCAACATTTGCGCTCACGGGTCAAACTGGCGCCGATGGTAATGGCGACGTCGATGGTATCGACGAAGGTGTATCGTCGTTCTATCGTATGTTGTTCGAACTGAACGAATTCCCTGCCGATGGCGGTTGGTGGAACTGGCATGCCGATGCTGGCGTGAACCAAATCTACAACCTCACTTGGAACTCGTCGAACTCACTTGTTGCAGGTCTTTACTACCGTTTCTATTTCGACATCACACTTTGCAACCACTACCTTGAATTGTTTGCAAAAAACAGCGATGATAAGACTCAGAAACAGGTTGCCGAAGTACGCTGGATTCGCGCGTTGAACTACTACTATCTGCTCGACATGTTCCAGAATGTACCTTTTGCCGAAACTGTAACTACCGAGAAGCCAAAGCAAATTGCTCGCAAAGACCTTTACGCTTGGCTCGAGAATGAATTGTTGGAACTTGAAAACGAGCTCCCAGCAACAAAAGTGAACACTTATCGTGTCGACAGAAACGCTGCGACTTTCGTTCTGATGCGTATGTATCTGAACGCCGAGGTTTACACTGGTACGTCACAATGGAACAAAGCCGCTGAATACGCAGCGAAAATCATGAAATCGGAATATGCCTTGGCATCGAACTACGCTCAACTTTTCATGGGGGATAACCAAAAGAATGCCAACAACACCGAGGTTCTCCTTTGGATCTATCAAGGCGTAGAAACCGAGAGTTGGGGCGGATCGCGCTTCCTCGTTAGCGGCACTCGCGACGCAGGCAACAATCCTTTCGGCAGCGACGACTCGTGGAGTTGCTGGCGCAGCACGCCAACACTCATCGAAGCGTGGTTCGACAAAGCCGAAGCACTCAACATCTTAAGCACTGCCAAAGCCGCAGGTTACAAGTGGGCCGACGAAACAGTTATCCCTAAACTTGCAGGCGACGACCGCGCATTGCTCTGCCAATCGTGCAACAAATACAATTTTGATGCCGACACCGCAACATTCACAGCCGATCTTGCTACACTCTACAACCTTTACGACCAGAAAAAAATTGGCGATAATGGTTCTACATTTGGTAACGGATGGACCATTTGCAAATGGACTGGCGTATATAGCGATAGCACACAATACGGCAGCGATAGCAAATTCCCTGACACCAACATTCCATTCCTGCGCTCGTCCGAAGCCTACCTTACCTATGCTGAGGCAGTCTATCATGGTGGTGCTGCAGTCAACGGAACAGCCGAAAGCGCCATTCAAGCACTGCGCGACCGCGCTCATTGCACTGGCACATTCACACTCGACGAAGAATCGTTGCTGAAAGAATGGCAGCGCGAATTCTACAGCGAAGGACGCCGCCGTACCGACCTTGTACGTTTCGGTAAATTTACCTCGGGCGACTACACATGGGAAGGCAAATACGCTGGCGTAGACGACCGCTACAATGTCTACCCATTGCCAAATGCCGATGTTGTTGCAAACAGCAATTTGAAGCAATATCTAGGCTATTAAAAAGACTTTTAATCAACTCATTATTAACAACTTTAAATCATTTTCATTATGAAAACATTGAAGTATTTTATGTGCGCCACACTTGCACTGGCCACAGTAGCTCTCGTAAGCTGCAAAAAAGACGATGACACCACCAAGAAAGGTGAAATCGAAAAAGAAGAGGCAATGCCAGAACCAGAAACGCCAGCAGATGGTTCGCGTCTGATCGTTATTCAATTTAACGGCAAAATTTGCGATGGCAGTTCTATCGCGCTCGCTGGCGATTACAACAGCTGGGACACAAATGAGCCTGCAAACTTGATCAAATTCCAAAAGTACACCGAAGAAGGTAAAGAACTGAAAGGCGAATGGTACTACGCTACCATTCCTGCAGCACAAGACAAAGACACAATGGCGGCTAAACCAGTTCAACTCACTGCTGACGGTGCATTCAGCTGGGATTATCAGAGTGGCGACGAAGCTGCATGGACCATCGTTAGCGGCGATGTCATTGTAGAAAAAGGTTACTCTGGCGAAGAAGCCAATGTAAAATGGGTCAGCAAAGTTGCTGTTGCAAAACTTGCCGATTGGAAAAACGGCAACTATCCTTGCAAAGAACTTGCTATCGAAGATTTCACTGTTAATGTAAAATGCTCGGCCTTCGTTCCTAAAATCATTGGCGACTTCAACGGCTGGGGCGAACATGTAGAAATGACATTGGTTGAAGGTAGCACCGACACCTACACCTACAAACTCGAGCAACAACCCGAAGGTAAACAATTCAAAATCACCAATGGTGGTTGGGATGCTCAAGAGGCTGTACTCGTCAGCGACTACAACAAAGACAGCGAATGCTACAACAAACAAGGAAACTACACACTTGTTGCTGGTCAGAACACCATCGAACTCGAGGTTGCTGGCACACAAGCCGATGTAACAATTTGCGCAGAATAACACTATTATTTAGCGCAAAACTTTTCCCACGGCCGCTCGGTCGTGGGATTTTTTTTGCC
>CAZGVF010000095.1:0-2079 GCA_964528925.1 uncultured Paludibacteraceae bacterium
GCCGCGTCCCTACAAACCAGAAACCAGAAATCTAGAAATTAGAAACAAAATGCACAGACTCCGACTAAACCGTTAAACTTTTCAACTCATCAACTCGTCAACCCCAAAAATGAACATCGCACACACCATCGAACAACTGGCCGACACACGACACAACTCGGCACTTTATCATCAACAGAGCGGCACCACGCCCATGCCAAACACGCAAGTGCTTGGGCAGATTGTCAACACGCTACGCAGCATTCTTTTCCCCGGATTTTTCGGTCAATCGATAGTGAACGCCACCACGCTGCCCTACCGCATTGGGGTGCAAGTGGAGGCAGTGAGCCGACAACTCACCGAGCAGATTTTGGCAGGACTCTGTTTCGAAGGTCGCGAAGAAGATTCGCCTGCCACGCGCCAAAAAGCGCAAGCCATGGCCGAGGCTTTTATTGAGCAACTGCCTGCCCTGCGCGACACGCTCAGCGACGATGTTGATGCAGCCTACGACGGCGATCCAGCGGCCAAAAGTCGCACCGAAGTCATCTTTTGCTACCCCGTGATTCGCACCATCAGCAACTACCGCATAGCGCACGAACTGCTGCGACTTGGTGTGCCGCTCATTCCGCGCATCATCACCGAAATGGCGCACAGCGAAACGGGCATCGACATTCACCCAGGCGCCACCATCGGACGTCGTTTCACCATCGATCACGGCACTGGCACAGTGATTGGCGAGACCGCCGTGATTGGCAACAATGTGAAAATTTACCAAGGCGTGACGCTCGGTGCCAAGAGTTTTCCGCTCGACGAAAATGGCAACCCGATAAAAGGCATTCCGCGCCACCCAATCATCGAAGACGATGTGATAATCTACGCCAATTCCACCATTCTTGGGCGCATCACCGTGGGGCGCGGTGCAGTGGTTGGCGGCAACGTGTGGGTCGACCGCGACGTGCCCGCAGGTAGCACCATAACGCAGAAAAAATGATAAATCTTAGTCATAGTCAAGAGTCATAGTTCCTGCATTTGCACATTATAAAAAAAACTTGTAACTTTGCCGAATTGTGAACACCATATTATAGAACTCACAAAAATGGCAACGATTAAACCTTTCAAAGGCGTGCGACCACCACGCGAATTGGTCGAAAAAGTGGCTTCGCGCCCATACGATGTGCTGAATTCGGACGAGGCTCGTGCCGAAGCCAAGGGCAACGAAATGTCGCTCTATCACATCATCAAACCCGAAATTGATTTCCCTGCTGGCACCGACGAACACGATCCGCGCGTGTACGACAAGGCGGTGGAAAATTTCCACAAATTCCAACAAAAAGGCTGGCTGGTGCAGGACACCGACGACCATTACTACATCTACGCACAAACCATGAACGGCAAAACGCAATATGGATTGTGCGTTGCTGCTTCGGTAGACGACTATCTGAACGGAATAATCAAAAAACACGAACTCACGCGCCGCGACAAAGAAGAAGATCGCATGAAACATGTGCGCATCAACTCGGCCAACATCGAGCCTGTGTTCTTTGCCTATCCGCACAACGACGAGCTGAACGCCATTGTGAAACGCATCACGGCAGGCAAGCCAGAATACGATTTTGTGGCGCCCGACGGCTTTGGACATCATTTCTGGATTGTAAATGATAAGACTGATATTCAGCGCATTACAGAACTTTTTGCCGCCATGCCCGCGCTCTACATTGCCGATGGTCACCATCGCTCGGCGGCGGCTGCACTGGTTGGTGCCGAACGCCGAAAAGAGAATCCGAACCACCGCGGCGACGAAGAATACAACTACTTTTTGGCGGTCTGCTTCCCCGACGATCAACTCACTGTGATTGACTACAACCGCGTGGTGAAAGATTTGAACGGTCTCACCGAGCAGCAATTTTTGGAGAAATTGAAAAAGCATTTCGACGTAGAAGACAAAGGCACAGCCATTTACAAACCCACGCATCTGCACAATTTTGGCATGTATTTGGGCGGACATTGGTACTCGCTCACCGCACATGCCGACACCTACGACGACAACGATCCTATTGGCGTGCTTGATGTTACCGTATCATCGAATCTGATTCTCGATGA
>CAZGVF010000095.1:2179-5684 GCA_964528925.1 uncultured Paludibacteraceae bacterium
ATGCCGAACGAGCCACCGAAATTTTGAATGCAATAGAGCAAAATAGCGATGAAACGAACGATTGAAATACTCAGTTTGATAGCGATAGTTTGCGCCAGTTGCGCACACCAGCCAACCGACGAAGAGCGCGCGCAAGCCTTTGTTGATGAGGCTCGAACGCTCTACGAAGCGGGCAACTTGGAAGCCGCCAAAATGCCACTCGACTCGGTGCATCAGAATTTTCCGAAACTGATTTCGTATCGCAGGCAGGCCGACACGCTCGCTTGGAAGATAGAATTGAGCGAGATTGCGCGTAATTTGGTCTATGTCGACAGTCTGCTACCGCAAAAAAATGCCGAAGCCGAGGCACAATCCAAACCTTTCATTTTCGAGAAAAATGAGAAATTTCAGCAATACGGCAACTACACCTATCGCTTGCTGCGCACGGAATGGAACCTCGGGCGCAACTATGTGAAGCCATACACCGACGAGACGGGGCAAATGTTCGTGACGGCACACTATTGCGGCAAACCGATCAACTACGACCGCATTCGTCTGTCGGTTGGCGACATCTACGCCGAGAGCAAAGCAGCCACCGAGAGCGACCGCAACACATTCACCGACCTCGGCACAACGCACGAAACGGTGCTTTTCCGATCTGAACTGCTTGGCGATCTGCCCGAATTTTGGACATCGCATCAAACTGATAAAGTGAAAATGACATTTGTAGGCACGAAAACTTATGCCTACACGCTCACGGCTGACGAATTGAAGGCATTTGTGGCAACATATCAACTCGCCACCACCCTTTCGGACATCACAAAACTGAAAGATCTGCAAAAACGCAGTCTTGTGCGCCAGAAAATTTTGGAAGAGAAATTTAGACATTGACTGTTGACTAAGACTATGACTTTCGGTAACAAAACTAACTGCAAATGATAAACACGGACGTGGCATGCCGCGTCCCTACAAAATAAAACACCACTGACCATCATTCATTCGTTAAACTCATCAACTCGTCAACTTATCAACTCATCAACAAAAAAAATGATTCTCGACTCGATACAAAATGCCAACCGTTACGCAGCGCTGCACCCGTTGTTGGGGCAGGCGTTCGAGTTTTTGCGCACGCACGATTTGGCATCGTTGCCCGATGGTAAAATTACGCTCGATGGCGAGCGGCTCTACATCAGCGTGGCGACGGCCGAAGGCAAGACCTCTGCTCCACTCGAGGCGCACCAGCGCTACATCGATGTACAGATGCCAATATCGACCACCGAAACCATGGGCTGGCGACCAACTGCCGATTGCCGCGCCGTGCAGCAACCTTACGACGCCGAGCGCGACATAGCATTTTTTGCCGATGAATATGCCACAAGCCTGCAAGTGCAGCCAGGGCAGTTTGTCATCTTCTTTCCCGAAGATGCGCACGCGCCAGCAATGGCACAAGGTTTGCTTAAAAAGTTGGTGGTCAAAATTTTGATAAAATAAAAACTAAACATAGACATGGAAAATTCTTTGAAAATCATCAAAAACGACCCATTGTTGGAACCTTTTGCAATGGCATTGCAAGGTCGGCACGACTACGCCGTTTGGAAAGAGAAAGAATTGCTCGGGCGCGACAACCGCTCGTTGTCCGACTTTGCGTCGGGCTATCTCTATTTTGGTCTTCACAAAGTAAAACGCAGTTGGTATTTTCGCGAATGGGCGCCCAACGCCACGGCCATCTATGTGATTGGCACATTCAACAACTGGCAAAAAGATGAAAACTACCGTCTGGAGCGGCTCGACAACGGCATTTGGGAAGGTCGTTTTCAAGAAAAAGCCATGCACCACGGCGATCTTTACAAACTCTTGGTAGAATGGAACGGTGGCTGCGGCGAACGCATTCCTGCGTGGGCTCGGCGCGTGGTTCAAGACGAAAACACCAAGATTTTTTCGGCACAAGTGTGGGCGCCAGAGCACGAGTACAAATTCCGTGTGAAACACTTCAAACCACAAACGCAGCCGCTGATGATTTACGAATGCCACATCGGCATGGCCACAAATCAAGAAAAAGTCGGCACCTACAACGAATTCCGCGAAAATGTGTTGCCGCGCATCATCAAAGATGGCTACAACTGCATTCAGATAATGGCCGTGCAGGAACACCCCTACTACGGCTCGTTTGGTTACCATGTGTCGAGTTTCTTTGCCGCCTCATCGCGCTTTGGCACGCCTGACGAACTGAAACAGCTCATCGACGAAGCCCACCGGCACGACATTGCGGTGATTATGGACATTGTGCATTCACACGCCGTAAAAAACGAAGTCGAAGGTCTTGGCCGATTCGATGGCACGCCCTATCAATATTTCCACGGCGGCGATCGGCGCGAGCATCCAGCATGGGATTCGCTCTGTTTCAACTACAACAAAAACGAAGTTTTGCACTTTTTGTTGTCAAATTGCAAATTTTGGCTCGAAGAGTACCATTTCGATGGTTTCCGTTTCGATGGCGTAACCTCGATGATATATCGCAATCATGGTCTGGGACAGGATTTTGGCAACTATGCCGACTACTACAACATGAACCAAGATGGCGACGCACTCTGCTACTTGACTTTGGCGAACAAACTGATTCACCAAGTGAACCCCAACGCCATAACCATTGCCGAAGAGATGAGCGGTCTGCCCGAGTTGGCAGTACCATTTGCCGATGGCGGCATGGGATTCGACTACCGCATGGCCATGGGCATTCCCGATTTCTGGATAAAATACATCAAAGAGGTGAAAGATGAGGACTGGAAAGCGGGTCACATCTTCTGGGAGATGACCAACCGCCGCGCTGGCGAAAAAACCATTTCGTACGCCGAAAGCCACGACCAAGCGCTTGTTGGTGACAAAACCATCATCTTCCGCCTGATAGATTCGGACATGTATTGGCACATGCAGAAAGGCGACGAGACATTCCGTGTGAACCGCGGCGTGGCACTGCACAAGATGATTCGCCTGATAACGGCATCGACCATCAATGGTGGTTACCTCAACTTTATGGGTAACGAATTTGGTCACCCCGAATGGATCGATTTTCCGCGCGAAGGCAATGGCTGGTCGTACAAATATGCGCGCCGCCAATGGGAACTAGTGGACAATGATCGCCTGCTCTACCACGATTTGAACGAGTTCGACAATGCCATGGTGCATCTGATTGAGAGCGAAAAGAAATTCAACGAAACGCCAATTGAGAAGGTTTGGGACAACGAAGGCGACCAACTGGTGGCTTACAAGCGCCGCGATCTGTTGTTTGTGTTCAACTTCAACGGACAAAAATCGTTTATCGACTACGGCATTTTGGTGAAGAAAGGCGCTTACAAAGTGGTGCTAAACACCGATGCCAAGCAGTTTGGCGGCTTCGGCTTCAGCGACGACACCGTGGTGCACTACACGCAACCAAGTCATCTGAAAAACAAAGAATGGCTCAAACTCTACATTCCGAGCCGCTCGGCATTGGTGCTGCGGTTGCAGTGATTTAGTCGCAAGAAACAAG
>CAZGVF010000096.1:0-5649 GCA_964528925.1 uncultured Paludibacteraceae bacterium
TTTTTAGAGTGTCGCTAAAACATCGCTCTGCCGCATGATGAGGTATTTTTCGCCGTCGAGTTCGAGTTCGGTGCCAGCGTATTTACCGTAGAGTACCTCGTCGCCTGCTTTCAGCACCATCTGTTCGTCTTTGGTGCCGTTGCCCACGGCAATGACCTTTCCTTTCAGTGGTTTTTCTTTGGCCGTGTCGGGAATGATGATGCCGCCGACCGTTCTTTCTTCTGCAGGCGCAGGCTGTATCAGCACGCGGTCTGCTAGTGGTTTAATGTTCATAAGCGTAAGTTTTATTTGTTAGATTTTTTTACTTCACGCCCATATTCCACACATTCCGTGCCAAGCAAAAGGACTGACAAATTGTCAGTCCTTAAATTTTTGAAGTGGTGAAAAGTTATTTTTCGATGATGAAGGGGGCGAAATTTTGGATAAGAGTCGCCACAAGATGTTTATTGGAAAACGTAGAATTCAATAGTTGCCTGCGTTCAGCAATATCTTCTTCAGTGAAAAATTTGGAATAATAAAGACGGCACAATTCTACCAATTGACTATCGTCAGAGCCAATTGCGCACAGATTGCTCAATTCTGTGCCTGCCACCATCAAAGGATTTACCACAACATATCGCCCCGAATAAAGCACATTGAGCAATTTCAGTTTTAAACCCGTAGCCTGAAATGTGATCAACAAATGCACCTGCGCATTCATTATCAAATCATTCATTTGCTCTTCAGATGGCGTATCGACCAAAGTAACATTTGAATGTTTTTGAATCAACGACCTCAATTTTTTAGTTGCACGAAATCCTGCGATAACAAAAGGAATCTCCGGGAGTTGCGCTGAAATGTGACTAACAACATATTGCGCGGCTCGGTCATTCTCGGCTAACGACAAATTGCCATGATACAAAACATAATCGCCTTTCCCCGCCAAAGCACTTATATTTTCATGAGAATGAAAACAGGGCAAATACACCGTGGGGACATTGGGATAGCATTCTAAAAAATGCGCCTCATCTTTGTGCGACAAAGCAAAAATTGCCGTAGCTTTTTCCAGCTTTCGTTCGAAAAAATATAGTTTTACAGCATCAGCACAAAAATAAATTTTACGAATAAGCGAAGATGACGCCTTGGCTAACGATCGATAGTAATCGTGTTCCACATTGCATTCCCTAAAAAAGCGCTGTCTATCATTTAATGCTTTGTGGTCAATCAACCGACTACAAACCAATCCTTCAAAAAGAATAGGAAATTTATCGTCCAACAAATGCTGCAATAACTCCCTGGCAGGGCGACTCTCTACCGCATAGGGATACAACGAAAAATTTTGCCATATTGTCGTGCGCCGCTTGTAATAATAAACTTTGTAGCACAAATTTTCTAAAACTGACTCGTGGTGCAATTCGCCCTTGTAATAACAGTGCAAAATAACGTTTATACCTGCATCGTGCAAAGCCTTAATTCGATAAAAAACGTCGATTGCCCCACCATAATTGGCAGGATATGGAATATCAAAACTGACAATATGCAAATACTGTGTCATAATAATTCCAAGAATAACTCTTCAAATTGCCGTGCCTGATATTGGCGCGAAAATTTTGCCTTTTCTGCCTGATTTACAGGCTGATGCGTGTAACCAAATTGCTGCCATTCGTGGTATTTTTCAAGAATGAATTGTTCGATTTCCGCCACACTTGCAGCCGCCACGCCAGCATTGGTTTGGCGAATAACATCGGCTAAACAGCCTTCGTCGCTCGGCACGCAAAGCACAGGTTTTTCGCACCCAAGCGCCTCGAAAAATTTGGTTGTCATCACGCCGTGAGGTGCCATCGACGATGGAGCTGCAACAAAAATCAAGCTTACCGACGACCGTTGCAAAAGCGACAAAGCATCATCGCGCGAAACATAATTGCTTATACTAAAATACTCTTCTATTCCAAGCCTATTCACCCACTCTTGCAATGGCGCAACCATACATTGCTCGATATGAAACTCTATCTGAAGCGATTTTTTAGAGATGAGTCGTGCCGCGTGCAAATTACAAATTGCTTCTAAAAAAAGTTGCGGATTGCGCGATTTGAAATCATATAATCGCCCCGTGTAACTGATAACAAACTGCTCTGACTTTTCATTTTTTTTGAAATACTTATCGTGGTCAAAGCCATTGTAAATAAGGTGAGTATTTGGATTGAAAGCTTGCAAAAATTGCTGATGCCACGGCGAAATAGTGGTAACACAATCGGCATATTGAAGCACAAAATTGCGCTTACGAATGCACTTTTTTTCGTACAAACGCACCAATTTGCGCTTAAACCATTTCGACAGATGTATGTTAGAGGCAATATAACTATCCGAATTCCACTGCTCAATAATATCTCGCAAATCAACGACCAAGGGCAAATGCCGTTCTTGAGCAATGCGATAAGCGGCAGGAAGCGGAAACAAATTGAAAGAACTGCATAGGATCAATGAAAAATTTTCCGCACAAAGTTTTTTTCGATAAAAGGCATAAAGTCGTCGATCTTTACCATCAAACAATTTATCTGCGAACCACTGCAAACGCCTAACGATTGGATTTGCCGAATAGTAAAGCATTGCCAAAAAACGACAATTTGGCACTACATAATCATCGCCATTGATTCGTTCGGTTATGAGTGTTATGTTCCAACCACTTGCGCTGAGATACTTGCAAAGTTGTGTCATTCGCGGTCCATACAGCGGACGAGTAAAAGCATCGGCTACTATCAGCAGGCGTTTTGGCATAGCAAATCTACAATTTCTTCGGCGGCGCGCCCAGTGCCATATTCGGCAATTTTTTCTTTTCTGAATGGCGTGTCGTAGGCCGACAAAATGCGCTGCGTATCGGTGCCAGTCAGCACATTCCAACCCGCCTCCACCGTCTCGATCCACTCAGTCTCGTGGCGCAGCGTGATGCACGGAACGCCATGAAAATAGGCTTCTTTCTGCACACCGCCCGAATCGGTAAGAATGCGAAAAGCGTGCTTCTCCAACTGCACCATGTTAATGTAACTCACAGGCTCAATCACGCGGATATTTTTCGCCTGAGCCATAAATTGCGACAAATCGCTATCGCCCTCCACGACGTGGCGCGTGCGCGGATGCAGCGGCAAAATCACAGGCATAGGCAACTGCTCGAATGCCCTGAAAATATTCATCAATGCCTCTGGCGATGCGGTATTTTCGGCACGATGAATGGTCGCCAAAAGATATTTCCCCGACGCCAACGCCAACTCCGAAAGAATGGTCGCGCGCTGGTCGGCAATGCGCCCAAAGACGATGGCGGCATCGTACATCACGTCGCCCGACTTGAAAATTTTGCCCTGCACACCCTCGGTTTTCAGATTTTGCACCGCCGTACTAGTGGGAGCAAAAAGAATCTGCGAGCGGCGGTCAGTCTCGATGCGATTATACTCCTCGGCCATCTGCATGTTGTGGCTACGCAACCCCGCCTCGATGTGAATGAGCGGAATTTTGCACTCCTCAGCCGCCAACGCACCCGCCAGCGTTGAATTGGTATCGCCATAGACCAAGATGCAATCGGCATTCCCACGAACAATCGGCACAATGGCGCGCTTCATCTCCTGCACATCGCTGCTGCAACCAAGGTGCCACGCAGGCGCGGGAATCTGCATTTCATCGAAAAAAATGCTGCTCATGTTGTAGTCGTAGTGCTGCCCCGTGTGCAGAATTTTTTCTTCGATAACGAAACCCAGCTGCGCCTTTTGCTGCACCGCACGGCTAACCATTGCCGCCTTTATAAACTGCGGCCGTGCACCGATGATGGTGATTATTTTCATTCTTGACTTTGACTATTAACCTTTGACTATGACTGATGAACGACAGCAACAAAAACAATTAAGTAATTGGAAATCAAACAATTAGACAATTAATTTATCGCATCAACTGCAGCATATTTATCACTTTCGGATAGAGCGAGCGGTGGTAAGTGCCATCGGCAAAACTGGTGTTGTGCCACAGCAAAACTACCTCGCCATTGTGGCGTTCTACCTCGTTCAAAAGTTGCTTCACCAACGCTTCGGCATGCTCCTCGTCAAGCCCCATGTAAGCAGGCCGATCGAGCGTGCAGTCCATCACCGTGAGCGGATGCAGCACAAGATGCGAAACCTCGCCCGTGGCAGGATCGATCCAATGAACAGGACGCGTGGTGCCTAGTCGGAAACCAGCCTCGTCGGCATAGCCCATGGTGAAATCGTCGGTGATGCCAGCCGCCACCAACGCCCTAAAATCGGCAGGCTGCAGCGAGCGCAGATAGTGCCAACGATTGAGCGTAATTTTCTGATGAAGCGCATCGCACAAACGACGCAACTCACTCTTTATCAAACGATTATCAGCGCCAGAAGCATAACTTGTGTGCAGACCAAAATGCGCATCGGGCGAATAGTGGCGCACCTCGGCAACGAAATGCCGAAAATCGCGACCATGCAGATTGTATTGCGGACGATCGAAGCCGCTCACAGGCCGAATCGCTTTCAGAAAATAGACAGGAACGGCCAACGGCAACAGCGCATCAGACTCGAAAATGAGCGGAAAAGTGTACGCTGCATCGGACTCGAGCGAGCGTTGCGCGCCCAGCACATCGGACAAACGCACGCCGCCACGACTAAAAATGGCTCGCGCCAATCCGCCCAAAAATCCGCGCAAGCGACGATAATGCGACAGCGTATCGACATCGTGCGTCAGGTAGATTTTCGAGATTTCGGCTTGCGGCTCGCTCACTTCGCAGCCAGCACGACGCAGCCAACCACGCAACAATGCGCCATACTCGTCGACCAACGGCCGCAGCAGCAATCCCGCGCGACCGAGCAACGATTCGCGTCCAAGAAAACGCCCGTGCGCATCGCGATGTTCAGTTGGGAAAATCATCTCCTCGTAGCGCGAGAGCAAGAAAAACGCACTCGCCACCACATCGGCATGCACCACCAGCGTGCGCCCAACGGTTTCAATCGCATCAGTGCCAAACAAAAGCGGCACGCCTTCGACCTCGGCAAGCGGCAACTGCGGCTCGGAGCAAGGTTTTCCGAACACATTTTCGTCCCAAAAATTGGACGGAACAATCACCACCGAAAAGCGCGAAAACAACGCAGCGTCGGCTGTGTAGCCAACGCGCGCTGCTAATGTTTCGTTGCCGTGGAGCAAGAAACGAATGATATAATCGATCGCTTCGCGCATCAACGCAAAGGTACGACTTTTTGTTGATTATACCAAATCTTTCAATTTCTCGACCGATTTTTCGATGGTCGATTCAGGCACATCGTAGTTGTCGAGTTCGCCCGACAGATAGCGATCGTACGATGCCATGTCGATGAGACCGTGTCCCGAAAGATTGAACAAAATGACCTTCTCTCGTCCCTCTTCTTTGGCTTTCAACGCCTCTTTTATGGCCACCGCAATGGCGTGAGTCGACTCTGGCGCAGGAATGATGCCCTCGACCTGCGAGAAAAGTACGCCAGCCTTGAACGAATCGAGTTGTTCCACATCTTGCGCCTCTATCAAATTGTCTTTCATCAACTGGCTGACGATGGCTCCCGCGCCGTGGTAACGCAGTCCGCCCGCATGAATCGACGCAGGCTCGAAATCGTGTCCCAGCGTGAACATAGGAATGAGCGGCGTGAAACC
>CAZGVF010000097.1:0-2621 GCA_964528925.1 uncultured Paludibacteraceae bacterium
TTTGTTCTTTGCACGAAGCAAAAAACAATGCGACCATAATAGGTACGCCAAGCAGTAGGACTTTTTTGGGAATCATTGTTTTTTGTTTTTGAGTTAAACATAGAATGATTTTTTTTCGCAAATAAAAAATCAGTATCTTTGCATGCAAAATTAAAGTCATTTTCGCCAACCACAAAATAAAAAAAATACAATTGCAAAATTATGACAACTGATTTTCAATTAGTTACAAAACAAAAAACAGCAAAAAAATACAATGCGGCATTTTTTGCCATTTTTACTCTATTTTTTTTCGTGCAAATTGCCTTTTTCAATTCATGCACTCCCGAACAACAATTGTATGCACCACTGAAAACGGCAGACAGCCTTCTACGCACAGAAACCGATAGCGCACTTGCAATACTGAATGGTATAAAAGAGCCCGAAAAACTGTCGGAAATGGACTATGCGTGGTGGTGCCTGCTTAGCGAACAAGCCAAATACATACTTATGCTCCCAGTTTCGCCCGATAGCGTAATACTCACAGCCATAAACTATTTTACAAAAGTAAACGACAAGCATACATTAGCCAGATGTTACTATGTGCAAGGATCGGAATATAGCGAAACAGATTATCTAGTGCAAAGCATGACTGCACTAAAAAACGCCGAAAAATTACTATCGGAATGCACGCCAACAGACAGTCAACTTACAGCGTACAATTACTACCGCATGGGCTACGCATCGGAATGTGAAGCCCTAACCCAAAATGCAGTAGAATACTACAAAAAGGCATTAAAATACTTCCCCTCCAACACACCAGATTTGAATTACACATATACCAATCGCGAAATATTCAGAATGTACGACAACAAAAATATCGATAGCGCACAATACTATTTCGAACAAGCAAAATATTACGCCAAACGCGCCAATAACAAAAAAATCTACCACACAGTTATTGCCGCAGTTTCATACAATTCGCCACTATGGAATGCGCGCACAGCCGTAACCTGCAATAGTTACCTGTGCGACACACAATACCTCTACCGCTACGCTGCCGAAGTAGCATATGCCTACATGCAACTCGACAAGATGGACTCGTGCAAAATGTATCTCGATAAACTTGCAAACGACACCGCCATAATGGGCTGGAGCAAATACCACTACCACTATTTCAGTGCGCTTTATTACGACAAACTAGGGCAATACAAGCAGGCATACGAACAGGTGAAATACACACTCGAAATAAGTAACGTTTTCAACGAGCAAAAAAATAGTGCGCAGACCATGTCGACAGCCGACAAATTTGACAATGAGCAATACGAAATAAAAAACCAGCTGCTACAAACAGAGGCAAAACAAAAAAATCTGATAATCGTGATAATGGTGCTACTGCTCGTTACGGTAGTAACCCTTGCCGCCACCGCAATAGCCTACATGCGGCAGAAAAATGCACGACAAAAGGAGCAGATTGCCATGCAGCGCCAAAAACTAACCAGCCAACTGCAATTTCGCATAGCCTGCACGCAACAACTGAATGTGGAGCAATCGACAGGTAGTTTGCAACTCGAAAATTTGCCAGAAAACATTCGCAACATAGTGCAAGAAATAACCTATGTGGGCAACAAATGGGAGCAACTTATGAGCGAGTTGAATAGTTGCTATGCCGATTTTTTCAAAAAAGCAAAAGAGAAGTTCCCACACCTTGCCGACATGGATCTGCTGCTGGCGTGCCTCACTGCGTTGGGGCTTTCGCACGACGACATCATTTGGCTGCTTTGGATTCCGAAAAACAAATACTATCGCCGCCGCCAACTGCAAAAAGAGCACGCTGGCATAGAATCGAACAAAGACCTAGACGCAGCCTTTGCCGAGATTATGCAATCGATTTTGTAGGGGATTGCTGCTTAAAACTCGCTCGTGAAGTGGAAGCGGATTTTGGGGAAATCTTGCTGCGCCATCTGTAGCAGATAGCCGCTCTCGGCCAAAAATACATCGCGACCGTCCTTATCCTTGGCCATGTACTGATATTTTCGGCGTTTGAAGTTATCGAGTTCAGCGGCATCGTCGCTCTCTATCCAGCAAGCCTTGTAGAGCGACAGCGGTTCCCAGCGGCATTGCGCTCCATATTCGTGCAGCAGGCGGTATTCGATGACCTCGAACTGCAGTTGCCCCACCGTGCCGATGATTTTTCGACCATTATTTTGGTGCGTAAACACCTGCGCCACGCCCTCGCCCATCAACTGCTCGATGCCTTTTTGCAGTTGCTTCGACTTCATCGGGTCGGCATTGTCGATGTATTTGAACATTTCGGGCGAGAAGCTTGGCAATCCGCGGAAATGCAACTCTTCACCCGAGGTGAGCGTGTCGCCAATTTTGAAATTTCCCGTATCGGGCAAACCAACAATGTCGCCCGCATAAGCCTCGTCCACCGTCTCTTTTTTCTGCGCCATGAAAGCCGTTGGGCTGCTGAATTTGAACTGTTTCCCCAACCGAACATGCTTGTACGGCACATTGCGTTCGAACCGTCCCGAGCAAACCTTCACAAATGCGATGCACGAGCGATGGTTTGGGTCCATGTTGGCGTGAATTTTGAATACGAAGCCCGTGAAATTCTGTTCCGTAGGACGCACTTCGCGCTC
>CAZGVF010000097.1:2721-5575 GCA_964528925.1 uncultured Paludibacteraceae bacterium
GCAAGGTCGACCGCCACAGTTTCGCTAACTCGCTGTTTATTAGGCGTATAGAGGTTCAGTTTTTGCTGAAAAATGTTATACACACCTTTGAATTTCATGCCCATGCCGATAGGCCAACTGAGCGGGCGCACGCCAATGCCGAGTTCCGCCTCGAGTTCGTCGAGCAGATCGAACGGATCACGTCCTTCGCGGTCCATTTTGTTCACGAAAATCATCACCGGTGTGCGGCGCATGGTGCAGACTTGCATCAATTTGCGCGTTTGTGCCTCCACACCTTTGGCAGCATCAATCACAATGATGACGCTATCCACGGCCGTGAGCGTGCGGAAAGTATCTTCGGCAAAATCTTGGTGGCCAGGCGTATCGAGAATGTTTATTTTGTAGCCATCGTATTCGAAACCCATCACCGAAGTAGCGACCGAAATGCCGCGCTGTTTCTCGATTTCCATCCAGTCGGATGTGGCAGTTTTTTTGATTTTGTTCGATTTCACTGCGCCCGCCACATGAATGGCGCCACCGAAAAGCAACAATTTTTCGGTGAGTGTGGTCTTACCAGCATCGGGGTGCGATATGATGGCGAAAGTGCGCCTGCGATTGATTTCGGATTCAAACATCGGAAACTAGTGGGAAAGTTTATAAAGTTCGTAAAGTTTGTAAAGTTTGGGGTGCAAAATTACGATTTTTCGGCGGATTAGACAACATTTTCGAGCGTTCGGCAAACGGCGCGATTTTCAGTTGCAGATTATCAATTAAATTTTGTACCTTTGCAGATTATAGTTTTCACCGAAAAATCAAACCAAAAGAATATGAAAAATTTCAAGAGAACACTGATTACATCGGCTCTGCCCTACGCCAACGGCCCTGTGCATATTGGTCATTTGGCAGGCGTTTACATTCCGGCCGACATCTACGCACGCTATCTGCGCCTGAAGGGCGAAAACTGCCTATTCATCGGCGGCAGCGACGAACATGGCGTGCCTATCACCATTCGCGCAAAAAAAGAGGGCTGCACGCCACAAGATGTGGTCGATCGCTACCATTCGCTCATAAAACGTTCGTTCGAGGAGTTTGGCATCTCGTTCGACATCTATTCGCGCACCTCGTCGAGCATTCACGCCAAAATGGCTTCTGATTTCTTCAAAACGCTCTACGACAAAGGCGAATTCATCGAGAAGACATCGGAACAATACTACGACGAAGAGGCGCATCAGTTCCTAGCCGACCGCTACATAACGGGCGAATGTCCGCACTGCCACGCACAAGGTGCCTACGGCGATCAGTGCGAAAAATGCGGTACTTCGCTTTCGCCAACGGAGTTGATAAATCCGAAATCGGCCATCAGCGGCAGCCAACCCGTGATGCGCGAAACCAAGCACTGGTATCTTCCGCTCGACAAGCACGAGCCGTGGTTGCGCCAATGGATTTTGGAGGAACACAAAGAGTGGCGCCCGAATGTGTACGGGCAGTGCAAAAGTTGGCTCGACCTTGGTCTGCAGCCGCGTGCCGTGAGCCGCGACCTCGATTGGGGCATTCCGCTGCCCATTCCCAACGCCGAAGGCAAAGTGCTGTATGTCTGGTTCGATGCGCCCATCGGCTACATCAGCAACACCAAAGAGTTGTGCGATGCGCACCCAGAACTGGGCAGTTGGGAGACTTGGTGGAAAGACAAAGAGACGCGCCTCGTTCACTTCATCGGCAAAGACAACATCGTGTTCCACTGCATCGTTTTCCCATCGATGCTGAAAGCCGAGGGCAGCTACATTTTGCCTGATAATGTGCCAAGCAACGAGTTTATGAACCTCGAAGGCGACAAAATTTCTACCTCACGCAACTGGGCAGTGTGGCTGAACGAATATCTCGAAGATTTTCCCGGGAAACAAGATGTGCTGCGCTACGTGCTAACCGCCAATGCGCCCGAAACGAAGGACAACGACTTCACTTGGCGCGATTTTCAGACGCGCAACAACAGCGAATTGGTGGCCATCTACGGCAATTTTGTGAACCGCGCTTTGGTGCTTACACAAAAGTATTTCGATGGTTGCGTGCCTGCGCTTGGTGCGCTCACCGACTACGACCGCGAAACTCTGACCGAATTTTCGGAGGTGAAATCGCGCATAGAGCAGCTGCTGGACAATTTCAAGTTCCGCGACGCACAAAAAGAGGCGATGAACCTTGCGCGCATTGGCAACAAATACTTGGCCGACACCGAACCTTGGAAACTGATAAAAACCGACGAGGCACGCACCGCCACCATTCTGCACATCGGACTGCAAATAGCCGCCAACTTGGCCATCGCATTCGAACCATTCTTGCCATTTTCGAGCAAAAAACTGCGTGCGATGCTTGGTCTTGGCGATTGCCGTTGGAGCGATTTGGGCAAGATTGACCTGCTGAAAACTGGCGCAAAACTTGGCACACCAGAGTTGCTTTTCGAGAAGATTGACGACGCTGCCATCGAGGCACAACTGAAGAAATTGGCCGACAAAAAAGAGCAAAATCGCCTGAACGCTTGGAAGCCAGCCGAGGTGAAACAGCCCACCAACATCGAAGAGTTCGATAAGGCCGACATTCGCGTTGGCACTGTGCTTGAGTGCCAGAAAGTGCCGAAAGCCGACAAACTTTTGCAGTTCAAAATTGACGATGGCATGGGCGACCGCACCATTGTGTCGGGCATTGCGCAGAGCTACCCCGAGCCAGAAAAATTGGTCGGAATGCAGGTTTGTTTCATTGCCAATTTCCCGCCACGCAAACTGAAAGGCGTCGAGAGCCAAGGCATGATACTCTCGGCAGTTGATTACGACGGCAAACTTGTACTTGTTCAGCCCAGCAAACCCGTGAAAAACGGAAGTCAGGT
>CAZGVF010000098.1:0-2640 GCA_964528925.1 uncultured Paludibacteraceae bacterium
ACTGAACGATGTGCGGATTGGCGTTTCGGCAGCCCACCAAAGCCGCTGCCGCCGCGCAAAATAATAGGATTTTTTTCATGGAGAAATAAATGGTTAAGTTCATCTTGCAAAATTACCAAAAATAACAATGCAAAACAACTTTTTCGGCGAGATTTCGGAAAATGAAGGCGCAAAAATGGCAAATTGAACGCAAATCAAAAAACTTTTCGTAACTTTGCAATCGGTTTGTTGGCGCGAAAATGATGCCACAACCAACCTACAACAATTCAACATTTCAACGATTCAACGCTTAAACAATGAAAAAAATCACTTTACTCGTTGCAGCAAGTTGTGCCGTAACCTCGCTGATGGCGCAAGACCTGAACCCAAAATATCAGGCCTACATCGACAAATACTCCGAATTGGCCGTCACCGAGCAGGAGCGACACGCCATTCCAGCCAGCATCACCATGGCACAAGCCATCTTGGAATCGAACGCGGGCGAAGGACGACTCGCCACCGAAGGCAACAACCATTTCGGAATTAAATGCACCAGCGATTGGAAAGGTCAGACCATCACGCAAGACGACGACCAATTGGGCGAATGCTTCCGCAAATATCGCAAGCCCATCGACTCATTCGAGGATCATTCGCAGTTCTTGAAACGCCAGCGCTACGCTTTTCTGTTTCAATACGAAATAACCGACTACAAATCGTGGGCATACGGTTTGAGCCGCGCTGGTTATGCCACCGACCCCGAATACCCCGCCAAACTCATTCGCCTGATCGAGAACTACAAACTCTACGAACTGGACAAAAAAGCGAAGGTTGAGGAGAAAAATTTCTACGACGACGAACCAAATTACGAGCAACTTTGGGGCTACATCGAGATTGAGAACAACGGCGTGCGCTGCGTGCGGGTAATCACCAAAGACAAAATTGACAATGTGGCAAAAGCATTCCACATGTCGATAAAAAAATTGCTCTACTACAACGACCTGATGGAGAACATGACCATTCTGAATGCGCAAGATTACGTCTATCTGGGCATGAAAAAAAATCACGCCGACCGCCGCTACGAGACGCACAAAGTGTCGGTGGGTGAATCGATGCACGATGTGGCGCAACTCTACGGCATCAAACTGAAAAAACTCTACAAAATGAACAACATGGCCTACGGCACACAAGCCAAGGCTGGCATGGTTCTGCGCCTTCAGTAAAGCGATGTGAAAAAACTTCTGCCGATAATACTGCTTTTTGTTTGCGCCAGTGGTTGGGCGCAACTCACCGACCAAAGTCGCGTGAGCCTTGTAACCTGCGCCCCGGGTGACATTGTCTACGAAAAATTCGGACACTCGGCACTGCGCATCTGCGACTCCACGCTCAATCTCGACATGATTTTTCACTACGGCGTGTTCGATTTTGAGCAAGATTTTTTCATTCCAAAATTTGTGCAGGGAGCCACCGACTATGAAATCGGACTCTGCTCTACCCCATTTTTCCTCCGAAATTATGCCGAACGCGGTTCAGCCGTCACCGAACAGGTGCTGAACCTGACGTTGCAGCAGCGACAGACGCTTTTCGACGCGCTCATCGAAAACTATAAGCCAGAAAATCGACTCTATCGCTACAATTTTGTGTTCGACAACTGCGCCACACGCCCCTACCACATGGTGCTTGGCACAATCGGTTACCCCGCACTCTGCGCCTACTCGACGGGCGATCTCACCTACCGCGACATCATTCACGGCTGCATTGGTTGGAACAACTGGACCGCCTTTGGCATTGCGCTGGTGCTTGGTGCGCAAGCCGACCGACAAACAGGCAACGAAGGCGCCATCGGATTCCCATTCTATCTGCGCGATGAATTTGCCGAGACTTGGATTCAAACGTCGCCCGACACCATTGTGCCACTCGTCGTAGAACAACGCTCGTTAGTCGATCGCCCCGCGCGCCCCATCGAAAACACGCCAACGCTGCTCGCGCCAACGGCAGTTTTCATATTTTTGCTGATTCTTGGCATTGCGCTTACTATTTTCGATTGGCGCAGAAAAAAAATCTCGCGCTGGGCCGACTGCTTGATTTTCAGCGTAGTAGGATTGGTTGGCTGCATCATTTTCTACCTGATGTGCTTTTCGCAACACCCACTTATTGGCGCCAACTGGAACCTATTTTGGGCAAATCCGCTGCTGCTATTTTTTGCGCTTATGGTGCTGTTCAAACGCGGTCAAAACATCAGATGGCGCATGGCACTCTTTCTCACAAATATGCTGATTATCGCGCTAGTTGTGCAATTCACCGCATCGCAAACCTTCCACACGGCCAACATTTTCGTCATCTTGTTGATGATTGTGCGACTGATTCCCTATCTGATCAAAAAGCCAAAATCAAAACAGATTGAAAAATAATCCGCAGAAACCAACCACTTTATACACTTTATACACTTTTGACTTTATACACTTTTTACTTTACAGACTTTTTACTTTCTGACTATGAAAAAAAATCTTGCATTCGCGCTGCTAACAGCCTTATTTTTAACGAGTTGCAACATGCAACCAAAATACTCGAACATGGACGAATATCCCGTTTACGAAGGCGACGACCTTGGCGCCATCTACACGCCATCGCGCACAAGTTTTCGCACTTGGTCGCCCGCTGCCG
>CAZGVF010000098.1:2740-5532 GCA_964528925.1 uncultured Paludibacteraceae bacterium
GGCGCCATCTACACGCCATCGCGCACAAGTTTTCGCACTTGGTCGCCCGCTGCCGACGAGGTGCTGCTCCACATCTATGCCGATGAACAGGGCGGCGAACCGCTGGCAACCTACAGCATGCGCCGCGACAAACAAGGCAGTTGGAAATACAATGTTCAGCAAGATTTGGCGGGACGATTCTACACTTTTCAGGTACGGCAAAATGGCAAACTCTACGACGAAACGCCCGGCATTTGGGCAAAAGCCGTTGGCGTGAACGGACATCGCGCTGCCATTGTCGACCTGTCAGCCACCAATCCCGAAGGCTGGGAAAACGATGTTCGCCCTGCGATGAAACATTTCACCGATGCGGTGATCTACGAAGTCCACATGCGCGATTTCTCCATCGATACGACTTCGGGCAGCCATTTTCCCGGAAAATTTCTGGCTTTCACCGAAAATGGCACGCTGTCGCCACAAGGACAAAAAACTGGCATCGACCACTTGAAAGAGTTGGGTGTGACGCATGTGCAGATTATGCCATCGTACGACTACGCCTCGATCGACGAGACCGAACTCGATTCGAACCGCTACAATTGGGGCTACGATCCCGAAAACTACAATGTGCCTGAGGGCGGCTACAGTACCAATCCGTACGACCCCACGGCGCGCATTCGCGAGATGAAACAGATGATTCAGGCTCTGCACGCAGCGGGCATTCGCGTGATAATGGACGTGGTCTACAACCACACTTTCGTTGGCGAAAATTCGCATCTGAACCTGCTCGTTCCTAGTTATTTCTATCGTTTTAATGCCGATAGCACTTGGTCGAACGCCTCGGGCTGCGGCAACGAAACTGCCTCGGAACGCCCAATGATGCGCCATTTCATGGTTGAATCGGTAAAATTCTGGGTGAACGAATACCACATCGATGGTTTCCGCTTCGATCTGATGGGCATTCACGACATCGAGACGATGAACGCCATTCGCACCGCACTCGACCAGATTGACCCGACCATCAGCATGCACGGCGAAGGCTGGGCGGCTGGCGGCTCCACACTCGACGAGAGTCTGCGCGCCATGAAACAAAATGCACCAAAAATCTACCCAACAGCCGTCTTCAGCGACGACATTCGCGACGCCATGCGCGGCAATTGGATGGACGGCAACAATGGCGGTTTTCTGGTTGGGAATGGTTACGAAGAGAGCATAAAATTTGGCATTGTAGGCGCCACAGCGCACCCACAAGTTGATCTGACGAAAGTGGTTCACAGCAGCACCGCCTACGCCACCACGCCAGCGCAAACCATCAATTATGTATCGTGCCACGACGACCCATGCCTGAAAGACAAACTGCGTGCCACCATTCCAAACATCGGCGAGCGCGAACTGCTGAAAATGGACAAATTGGCGCAAACTATTGTGCTGACTTCGCAAGGCGTGCCGTTCATTTTTGCTGGCGAAGAGATTTTCCGCGACAAAAAAGGCGTGCACAACAGCTACAAATCGCCCGACAGCATCAACGCCATCGACTGGAGCCGCAAAGCCAAATATCGCGACCTATTCGACTACTATCGCGGGTTGATTGCGTTGCGCGCGGCACATCCAGCCTTCCGCATGACTTCGGCCGAACAAGTAGCAAAAAATCTTGTCTTTGATGAAAAAACGGGCAAAAACCTAGTGGCTTACACCCTGCGCAACCACGCTAATGGCGACGAATGGAAAGAGATTTTGGTGGTGCTGAATGGCAACCGCCAAGCCACCTCGTACAAACTGCCCGCAGGCGTGTGGACTGCCGTCTGCCGCGATGGCAAAATCGACCCCAACGGCCTCGGTCGCTACTCTGGCACCATGCGCATCGGCGCCTCCGAAGCGATGATTTTGCATCAGGAGTAAAGAGTAAGGAATAAAGACAAAAGACAAAAGACGGGAATAGTGAGGAATTAGGAGTGAGGAGTTAGGAATGAACGCCTCATCTGCAAAAACAGAAACGGTCGACAAAAAGTCGGCCGTTCATTATTGTGTGAGATTTAGTTACTGACGATTAAAAGTGAACATGTATTCGTAAGCGTTATCTTCTTCACTATATTCGTAAATCATTAAAGTCGTTTTGTCCATAAAAATACCTTTGTATTTGATTATTTCTTCGCCATTTTCAATATCTAGTGTCCCATACATTATACCGTCAGTTTCATTATAGTTGTAACTGCCAGCCATAATATCTGTGGCTTCAACCATTTCATTCTTTTCATAGTAGCAAATTTGTACTTGGAATGTTGTCTCGGTTTTGAAATAGAGTGTGTAAACTGCTCTATCGCTGTAATCTCCATCTTGCATCGTCCAAGTGCTTTTTGTGAGTTTCTTTTGCGACGGTCCTTTAGTGTCGTCTTTACAACTGCTCAGAAAGAGTACGCTCATTGCCAAAATGGCAAAAGTAAAAAATTTTGTCTTCATTTTTTCTGTTTTTTTGTGTTTGAAATTTTGGTTTGTACCATTTTGTCTTTGGGTGCGAACATAAAAAAGCGCGGTACTTTTAGTATCTCGCATTCCCATGGTGTCTAGCAAAAACCAGATAACGACAAAACACATCAAAAGCCCACGCCAAGCGTGCGCATTGAAGTTTTATCTTTTCGTTATCTTATAAAAGGTTGCTAGACTTTTGGGAATTAAAGAAAAACTAATGCTCTTTCTATTTCAAGATGTTCGCACAAAAATGTGCAATTTTACTTCATTGGCAAATAATTTTTGTAATAAATTTTGTTTTGCAAAGATAGATAAAAAAATGATATTGTACAATTGAAGAAATCACTCCT
>CAZGVF010000099.1:0-1589 GCA_964528925.1 uncultured Paludibacteraceae bacterium
TCGGCTTTGTCGGGCACCACCACCACAAGGCGTTTCACATCGCTCAGCGCGTTCACGGGCTTGTAGACGAAGATGTTGAGCGCGCTCTCTTTCACCAATCCGCTGATGGTGTTTCCAAGAAATGTGTCGGCAAAACGACTCTTTTTGTGCATGGTCATCAGCAGGTCGGTGATGCCGTGTTCTGCTACAGTTTCGAGAATGCAGTTGGCCACATTCACACCACTTTTTACGCTGGTAGTCAGCTGGTTATCGGTGGCGGCAGCGAGGTTGGCAGCGGCTTCCATCAGTTTCGTGCCGCTCACATTTTCATTCTTTCCTGAATCGACATAGACGGCGTAGAGTGCGTTGTGGTTGTGCTGCGGTTTCAGCAGATTTCCCACATCTATCAGGTGGCGAATATCCTGTTCCGCGCTTATGGGAATGAGTATTCGCTCGTTGCCTTGTTTTTGGTGTGTTATCTCGGCTTGCAACTCTTCGGTGGCAAGTTGGCGCGCGGCTTTTTCGGTCACTACGGTGCTTACGGTGCAGGTGAGTAGAATCATCAGCACGCTGCCGTTGAGCACGCTTTCGCTGAGTAGGCCGATTTGGTGACCAATCATGATGACGGCCAGCGTAACGGCGGCACGTCCGCAACTCAGACCGAACAATGTGCGTCGTTCGCTCGGGCGCATGCGGCAACTTTTTTGCGTGAGCCAAGCCGCTAACCATTTGGTTCCCAGCACCATGGTGGTCATCACAAGGGCGGCGTAGATGCTATCGAAACTTTCGGTGAAGGCGTCGATGTTCATCATCATGCCTATCGAAATCAGGAAAAATGGTATGAAAATGGCATTACCAACAAATTCGATGCGGTTCATCAGCGGCGAAACGCTCGGCACAAGGCGGTTGAGTGCCAATCCTGCGAAGAATGCGCCCAAAATGCCCGACAATCCGACTATTTCGGCCAAAAGTGATGCAAAAAATACGACTGCCAGAACGAAAATGTATTGCGTTACATTGTCGCTCACTTTGTGCAGGAAAAATCGCGCCACAAGCGGCAAAAGCCAGAATACGACCGCTCCAAAAATCATCGTTCCAGTGGCAAAACGCACCCAATACCACACATCGGCAGTGCCTTGGCGCAGCGCCACAATCACCGCCAAAAGCAGCAGTGCCGCCGTAACGGTTACGATGGTTCCAGCCACAGCAATGCTCACGGCGCGACTTTTCGAAACGCCCATTTTGCTGATGGCAGGGTAGGCTATGAGCGTGTGCGAGGCGTAGATGGCCGCCAGCAGCGTGGCCGACATCCAATCGAGGTGCAGCAGCCACATGTTTGCCGCAATGCCCAAAATCATCGGAATGAAAAATGTGTAGATGCCGAAAACTGCGCCTTTTGCACTATTTCGGCGGAATGTGTTCAGGTCGATTTCGATGCCCGCCAAAAACATGATGTAGAGCAGCCCGACTTTGCCAAAGAGTTCAAAACTCTGACCGTTGTCGAGCACGTGCAACCCATACGGACCGAGCGCCATGCCGGCCACAATCAGCACAATGATGTGCGGAATGCGGATTTTCCCAAACAGCGGCGCCACCAAAATGATGGTCAG
>CAZGVF010000099.1:1689-3228 GCA_964528925.1 uncultured Paludibacteraceae bacterium
GGCGTCATGGTGATGAGCGGGACAAGCATCTCTTCCATCGAAATGCCGCCGTGCTGGAAAGTGTCGGCGTAGTAGCTCACGTAGTAGTTGTAGTTGTTGGGATAGGCGAAAAAGTCGCTACCCGTGGCAAAAATGTAGGCCGAACTTACATTCGGACTTGGCAAACCATATTTCGTTGGTTGAAGAATTTCGAAAACCTCTTTCTTGTTGTAACTCAGTGCTTTACCAACTTTGTAGCGCAGGTTGGTGTTGGTGTTTTTGTCGCCGACGACTTTTATGGCTTTGTCTACATGAATGGTGCCGTGGTCGGTCGTAACCACCACTTTGTAGCCTTGGCGCGCCAGTTCGCGGAACAGCGGCAGCGCGCTCGAGTGCTTGAACCACGACAGCGTGAGCGAGCGGTAGGCCGAATCGGAATTTGCCAATTCGCGCATCATCTTGCTGTCGGTGCGGGCGTGCGAAAGCATGTCCACAAAATTCAGCACACACACATTCAGCGGATTTTCGCGCAGACTCTTGAGTTTTGCCACCACTTTGTCGCCAAACGACGACTCGTTAATCTTGTGATACGAAAACGAAATGTGGCGGCGGAAACGGTCTAACTGCGTCTGTATCAGGTCTTTTTCGTTCAGATTTTTGCCTTCTTCTTCGTCCTCATCAACCCAAAGGTCAGGGAACATTTGCTGAATTTGCAGCGGCATCAGTCCCGAAAAAATGGCATTTCTAGAATATTGCGTGGCGGTGGGAAGAATGCTGTAGTAGAGCTCTTCGCTGTCGAAAGTGAAAAATTCGGCCAGCACATCGCGAATGGCCAGCCATTGGTCGAGGCGGAAGTTGTCGATGACCACAAAAAAGACCTTTTCGCCCTTATCGATGAGTGGGAAAATGTTGGTTTTGAAGAGGTCGGGACTCATGGTTGGACGCTCGGCGCCACCTTCGAACCAAAGCGGATAATTTCGTTTGATGAATTTTGCGAAAACGCCGTTGGCCTCGGTCTTTTGCATGGCTAGCAGGTTCAGCATTTCGGCATCGTTTTCGGCCAATTCCATCTCCCAATAGACCAGCGTGCGGTAGAGATCCTTCCATTCGTTGGGCGAGAGGTTTTCGCTGATTTGCGAACCTATTTCCATGAATTTGCTGCGGTAGTTGCTCGACACCTGTTCGGCAATCAACTCCTTTTGGTGCACATGCTTTTTCAGCGTCAGCAATATCTGGTTTGGGTTCACGGGCTTAATCAGATAATCGGCTATTTTGTTGCCGATGGCCATGTCCATTATGTTCTCCTCTTCGCTCTTGGTAATCATCACCACGGGCGTGCTTGGCGCGATTTTTTTGATCTCCGTCAGTGCCTCGAGCCCGCTGATGCCAGGCATATTTTCATCGAGAAAAACGATATCGAAAGTCTGCTGACGGCACAGCTCGATGGCGTCCTGCCCGTTGGTGGCAGTGACGGTTTCGTAGCCTTTGTCCTTCAGAAAAATGATGTAAGGCTTCAGCAAGTCTATTTCGTCGTCGGTCCAGAGAATTTTCATATTTGGG
>CAZGVF010000099.1:3328-5402 GCA_964528925.1 uncultured Paludibacteraceae bacterium
GCGGGGTAGGCTGCCAACACAAATCCGAGCGCAACTACCGTGCCAAAAATGGCGAGCACATCGCTCCAGCGCACCTCCACGGGATATTGTTCCACCACATAGCCCGAACCCATGCTGATGATGCCAAAATGTTGCTGCACAGCGCAAACTATAACGCCCAAAATCACGCCCACCACAGCGCCGTAGATGGCTATCATCCAGCCTTCGAAAAGAAACAGTCGCCGCACTTGCTTGGTTGGCGCACCCAGCGCATCGAACAGCGCAATGTCACTGCGTTTGTTTATCATCAGCATCGAAAGCGAACCGATGATGTTGCACGTGGCAATGAGCAGAATGAATGCCAAAATGAGGAACGTGATCCACTTTTCAATCTGCAAAATGCGATAGAAATCGGCCTGCTGCTCGTAGCGATTTTTTACGGTGAAATCGTCTCCTAACCACTTTTCAAAATCGCTTTGAACCTGCGCTACATCGGCATTTGCGTGCAGACGAATTTCGACCGACGAAACCTCGCTCGGCTCGTAATCGCACAGCGTTTGCGCCAATTCTATCGGGACAAAAAGCACTGCATCGTCGCATTTTTCCTGACCCGACGCAAACACGCCTGCCAGATAGATTTCTTGCCGATAAAAAGCGTTGTCGGGTCGCGCTAGGTTCACGCGTGCTTGGCGCTTGGGCAGATAAATTTCGATGGGCGCGTCGTAAGTCATGCCCAGCGTGTTCGATAGTCCCACGCCAGCCACAGCGCCCTGTTCGATGCTGAATTTTCCGTCGATTATCAGTGCCGAAATGTCGCTCACTTCGGCATAATTTTTCGCCACGCCACGCAGTTCGGCTGGCGCTTGTCGGCCGTTGGTCGCCACTAGCGCATTACTCTGCAGCACTTCGCTGAAAGTCTGCACGCTTTTCGCATGCCGAATGTGGTTAAACGCCTCATTATCAACGCTAAAGGTGCGTCCTTCGGCACTCTCGATGCGCAAATCGGGATCGAACGCCACAAAAGTGCCGTTCACAAGTCCTTCGAAGCCGTTGAGCACCGACATTACGCACACCAGCGCCATGGTGCCGATGGCCACGCCGCACATCGAAACCAGCGTGATGATGTTGATGGCGTTGTGCGACTTTTTCGAGAAAAGATAGCGCTGCGCCACAAAGAGCGGCCAACCATATTTCGACCAAAAACTCATGGTCGCGGCTGTTTACTGGTTCAGCAGTTCGTCGATATGCTCGAGGCGGTCGAGCGATTCGTCGAGTTTGAACTCCAACTCAGGCACTACGCGCAGTTGGTTGCGCATGCGGTTGCCTAGCTCGAAACGCAGATTTTTGGCGTTTTCTTCGACCAGTTTCATCACCTCTTGCTGCTTTTCGGTGGGGAAAATGCTCAAAAATGTGCGGGCAAGGCTCAAATCGGGCGTTACGCGCACTTCCGAAACAGTGATGAGCACTCCCTGCTGACGGCGTGCAAAAAGCAGAAATATCTCGCCCAACTCCTTCTGCAATAGGCGACAAACCTTCTCTTGGCGTGATGGTTTCATACGAAATTGTGTTTAATTCTTTGATAATCAGACTAGAAAATATCTGACCACTTTTTTCTGATTTTTCGACGCAAAGATAATGAAAAAAATTGTAACTTTGCAAATTGTAAATTTTTTTTTGACGGAACATTGGACGGCATTATTGAACACGAGGGCGTGGTTGAACGCATCGATGGCGCGGTGGCTTTTGTGCGCATCGAGCAGCGTTCGGCTTGTGCTGCGTGTCGTGCCAAATCGCTTTGCACCACGGCCGACATGACCGAAAAAATCATCGAAGCCGACCTGCGCCCCGAGCAGACGGTGGCGGTTGGCGACCATGTGACGGTGGTTGGCAGTCGCAGCGTGGGTTTCAAAGCGGTGTTTTGGGCATTTGTAGTGCCAGTGGTGCTGATTTTCGCCACGCTTTTCGTTGCGCGTCATTTCACCAGCAACGAAGCCATTTCGGGCACTGTGGCGCTGGCGGTTTTGTTGCCCTACGCTGGCGTGCTCTACGCCTTGCGAAAAAAAATGGCGGTGAAGTTCAGGTTTGCGGTGAAATA
>CAZGVF010000100.1:0-2276 GCA_964528925.1 uncultured Paludibacteraceae bacterium
CAAAAAAATAACAAGACGAAGTCGAAGTCATGAATGTAATCGTAATTTCTCTGATTGTGCTTGGCGGAATTGGCTGCCTTTCGGCGGTGATTTTGTATGTTGTGGCACAAAAATTTAAGGTCGATGAGGATCCGCGCATCGACCAAGTGGAGGCGGCTCTGCCTGGCGCCAACTGTGGCGGCTGTGGTAAGGCGGGCTGTCGGAATTTTGCCGAATCGTGCGTCAAAGCCGACTCGCTCGACGGACTGCTCTGTCCCGTGGGCGGTGCAGCGGTGATGTCGCAAATTGGCACTATTCTGGGCATGGAAGTGTCGGCTGCCGACCCCAAGGTGGCGGTGGTGCGCTGCAATGGCTCGTGTGCCAACCGTCCGCGCACTACGCAGTACGATGGCGTTAAGTCGTGCCGCATCATGGCCAACCTCTACGCTGGCGAGACGGGTTGTCGCTTTGGCTGCCTTGGCTGCGGCGATTGCGTGGCTGCCTGCCAGTTTGGCGCTATCAAAATGAATCCTGAAACGGGTCTGCCCGAGGTGGACGACGACAAATGCACGGCTTGCGGTGCGTGCGCCAAAGCCTGTCCAAAAGGTATCATCGAGCTGCGCAAGAAAGGTCCGAAGTCGCGCCGACTGTTTGTGGCGTGCATGAACAAAGACAAAGGTGGCGTGGCGCGCAAAGCCTGCTCGGCGGCTTGCATCGGCTGCGGCAAATGTACCAAAGTGTGCCAGTTCGAGGCCATCACGGTGGAGAATAATCTGGCTTACATCGACTACACCAAATGCCGACTATGCCGCAAATGCGCTGCCGAATGTCCAACGGGTGCCATTCACGAACTCAACTTTCCGCCGCGCAAACCCGCTGCCGAAGAACCTCAAGCGCCTCAAAATCAGCAACCTGCGGAGGCTGCCAATTGATTATCATTTACGAAAAAGCGATTTTTAAGATATGAAGACATTTAGAATGGGTGGTGTTCACCCAAACGATAACAAAATTTCGGCTGGCGTTGCCATTGAGCGCGTGCCGCTGCCAAAACAGGCCATCGTGCCGCTCAGTCAGCATATTGGCGCACCAGCGCAACCCATCGTTGCCAAAGGCGATAGCGTGAAAGTGGGACAACTCATTGCGCAGTGCGGCAGTTTTATGTCGGCCAATGTGCATGCGCCAATTTCGGGCGTGGTGTCGAAAATCGATACCGCCATCGATGCGTGGGGACAGCCCATGCCTGCAATCTACATCGATGCTGAAGGCGATGGCGACAGTTGGTCGGAAGATATCGATCGCACCGACGACATCAATCGCATTTGCAAACTCGAGCCGCAGCAAATCATCGACAAGATAAAAGATGCTGGCATTGTGGGCTTGGGCGGCGCTTGCTTCCCAACGCATGTCAAGTTGATGCCACCTCCGGGCAACAAAGCCGAAGTGCTGATAGTGAACGCAGTGGAGTGCGAACCGTACCTCACTTGCGACCATCAGTTGATGATGGAACACAGCAACGAAATTTTCATTGGCATCTCGTTGTTGATGCGTGCCCTGAAGGTTGAACGCGCCATTATCGGCATAGAGGCAAACAAAAAAGACGCTATCGCGCTGTTCCAAAAATTGGCCGATCGCCATTTTGGAATAGAGGTTTGTCCGCTTAAAATGCACTATCCGCAGGGCGGAGAAAAACAGCTGATCGACGCTACCATTGGTCGACAAGTGCCGAGCGGCGCACTGCCTATTTCGGTGGGCGCAGTGGTGCAAAATGTCGCTACGGTGTTTGCTGTTTACGAGGCGGTGCAGAAAAACAAACCGCTCGTCGAACGTGTGATGACCGTGACGGGACCAAGCGTGAAGCGTCCGGGCAACTACCTTGTGCGTTTTGGCACGCCGTTGGCCGATGTTATCGAGGCTGCGGGCGGCATTCCCGAAGATACGGGCAAGATAATTGCAGGCGGCCCAATGATGGGTCGTGCCATGCAAAATGTGGCTATGGCTGCGCACAAACGTACATCGGGCATATTGCTGCTGCCGCAGAGCGAAAGCGTGCGCCGCGAACCGCAAAACTGCATGCGTTGTGGCAAATGCGTTTCGGCTTGTCCTATGGGTTTGGAACCCTATCTGATGGCAAAACAGGCCGAATTGCAACGCTGGGACGAGCTAGAACAGAACCGCGTGATGGACTGCATCGATTGCGGCTGCTGTCTTTACACTTGCCCGAGTTATCGTCCGCTGCTCGACTATATTCGCATGGGTAAAGCCACTGTGGGCGGCATCATTCGCGCTCGTAATGCTAA
>CAZGVF010000100.1:2376-5329 GCA_964528925.1 uncultured Paludibacteraceae bacterium
TAGTTTCTCCTGCGCCGCATGCGCATGCAAACAATTCGGTAACCAAAACCATGGGCCATGTGTTGATAGCATTGGCTCCTGCCTATTTGGTTTCGCTCTACTACTTCGGGCTGGGCGCACTTCTCGTAAGTCTCACTTCGGTGGCTTCGTGTGTGCTGTTCGAGTATCTCATTCAGCGTTTTTTGCTGAAAGGTAAACCCACCATTGGCGATCTGTCGGCTGTGGTTACGGGTCTGCTGTTGGCGTTCAACCTGCCATCGAATCTGCCACTCTGGATGGTGGTGATTGGTGCTTTGGTTGCCATTGGCATTGGTAAAATGTCGTTTGGTGGTTTGGGCAATAACCCATTCAACCCTGCGTTGGTTGGTCGTGTGTTTTTGCTTATCTCCTTCCCAGTGCAGATGACCACTTGGCCGCGTCCGCTAGGGCAGTGGAGTTTGTCGGCTTCGTATATCGATGCCGAAACGGCTGCCACACCGCTGGCTATGCTCAAAGGTCATTTTGGCGAACTGCCGCAGCACCTCGATATGTTGCTCGGTAACATGGGCGGTTCGCTGGGCGAAGTGTCGGCCATTGCGTTGCTCATTGGTGGCATCTATCTGCTGGCTACCCGCACCATCACATGGCACATTCCTGTGAGCATTCTTGCCACAGTGGCGGTGTTCACGGCCATTTTGCATGCTGCCAATCCCGAGGTTTATGCCTCGTGCGATGTTCATCTGCTTACGGGCGGATTGCTGCTTGGCTCCATCTTCATGGCTACCGACTATGCCACATCGCCTATGCATCCGTGTTCGCAACTAATATATGGTGTGGGCATTGGCATCATCACTGTGGTTATTCGTACTTTTGGCGCCTATCCCGAGGGCATGTCGTTTGCCATTCTGATAATGAATGCCGTTACACCGCTGCTCAATCACTACATCAAACCAAAACGCTTTGGCGAGAAAGTGAAAGTGGAAAAATCGAAGTAGAAGAAAAAAAGAGTTACAGATATGGAACGATTAAAATCAAATTTTCTGAACATGGCTTTGGTGCTGACCATCATCAGTTTGGTGGCGGCTGGGGCGTTGGCAGCGGTCTATTCGCTCACCGTCGATCCCATAGCACAAGCCAAAGCACAAAAAGAGGAACAGGCCGTACGCGATGTGCTGCCTGACTACACGCGCCTCGAGGTCGATTCGGTCGACGGACTTGCCATTACGCGCGCCTACAATGGCGATGTGCTTGTTGGTTCGGCCGTGAAGACCGAAGACACGGGTTTCGGTGGCACCATCAAGTTGATGGTCGGTTTCGATGCCGAGGGCAAAATAGTGAACTATTCGGTGCTTGAACAGACCGAGACGCCAGGTCTTGGCACAAAAATGGTTGATTGGTTCAAAACTGACAAAAATCACCAAAATGTGTGCGGCTTGAATCCGTCGCAGGTCAATTTCAAAGTGAGCAAAGATGGTGGCGACATCGATGCCATTACGGCTGCAACCATCAGTTCGCGCGCTTTCCTGCGTGCCGTGCAAAAAGCTTACAACGCCGCCGTTTCTGCACCTCAAACTGATGCGGCAAGCAGCGCTTCGGCACAAATAGCCAACGATAGCGTCGATGCCGAAACGTCTGCCACAGGATTGGTACAAGAGGCTGAGCCTCAAGCCGTTACTGGCGCAAGTCAGCGCGTCGATTCCGCAGCGAGTGTTGCCAACGACAACATCGATACGGTCATTGTTAAATCTGAAAACAACGATACACTATGAAAGGTCTGAAAGTTTTTCTGAACGGACTCATCAAAGAGAATCCAACATTTGTGCTGCTGCTTGGCATGTGTCCAACGCTCGGCACCACCACATCGGCACTCAACGGCATGAGTATGGGATTGGCCACTGCGTTTGTGCTTGTCTGCTCCAATGTGGTTATTGCTCTGCTGCGCAATCTTATCCCTGATAAAGTGCATATTCCAGCCTACATCGTGGTGATTGCCACTTTCGTAACCATCTTGCAAATGTGCATGGAGGCTTATATGCCTGCGCTCTACGACAGTCTCGGACTTTTCCTTCCGCTGATTGTGGTCAACTGCATTGTGCTTGGTCGTGCCGAGGCTTTCGCTGCTAAAAATAACGCTTGGCTCTCGCTTTTCGACGGACTTGGTATTGGTTTGGGCTTCACTTTCGGTCTGACGCTGCTCGGCACTGTGCGCGAACTGCTCGGCACTGGTAAAGTGTTCAGCCTCACCATCTTTCCCGAAAATTATGGCATGCTCATCTTTGTGCTTGCTCCGGGTGCATTCATCACACTGGGCTATCTTATCGCTCTCTTCAACAAACTGAGCCACAAATAGATTTCAGATTGTAAATTTTCAAATTTCAAATTGATTTATGGCATTCATCTTAATATTCATCTCGGCTTTGCTGGTGAACAACATCGTGTTCACGCAGTTTTTGGGCATCTGCCCGTTCCTTGGCGTGTCGAAAAAAATTGATACGGCTCTGGGCATGGGCGCAGCGGTAACGTTTGTGCTTACTTTGGCGACCATCGTTACCTATCTCATCAATCTGATGCTCGTGAAGTTCCATCTCGAATTCCTGCAGACCATCGTCTTCATTTTGGTCATTGCAGCACTTGTACAGATGGTCGAAATAGTGCTGAAAAAACTCTCGCCTGCGCTCTATCAGGCACTTGGCGTGTTCTTGCCACTCATCACCACCAACTGCTGCGTGCTTGGCGTGTCGTTGTTGGTGGCGCAAGGCAAATTCAACACTTTCGGCGCCGAAACGGGCTTGCTCTCTGGCACAATGTTCGCCTTTGCAACGGCACTCGGTTTTGCGCTGGCGTTGGTGCTTTTCGCTGGCATTCGTGAGCAACTGTCGCTCGTGAAACTGCCCAAAGGCATGGAAGGAACGCCCATCGCACTGCTCACCGCTGGTCTGCTCGCTATGGCTTTCATGGGCTTCTCGGGAGTAGT